>CAWCEB010000039.1:0-14318 GCA_963794105.1 uncultured Actinomycetes bacterium
TCATCACGTAATGACGTGCTCGCCGGCGCGACGGACGCCGACGCCGAGCGCATCCGCGGCGAGCTCGGCATCGAAGCCGGCAAGACCGTCGTGCTCTACGCGCCGACGCATCGGGAGTACGAGGACGACCCGACGCCGCCGCTGGATCTCGCGCGCTTCGCCGACGGCCTCGGCCCCGATCACATCGTGATGGCGCGCCTGCATTACTTCCACGACGAGCACCCGCTGCTGCGCGAGCTGCACGACGCCGGGCGCATCCGCGACGTCGCCGGCCATCCGTCGGTGGAGGAGCTCTGCCTCGCCGCGGACGTCCTCGTGACGGACTACTCGTCCATCATGTTCGACTTCGCCGTGCTCGACCGGCCGATCTTCATCCACGCTCCCGACTGGGAGACCTACCGCGAGCGCCGCGGCACGTACTTCGACCTCATGACCGAGGCGCCGGGCCCGGTCGCGCGCACCGATGCCGAGCTGCTCGACGCGCTGCGGGCGGGCGAGCGCGGCGACGCGGCCCGCTGCGGCGTTCCGCGAGCGGTTCTGCTCGCTCGAGGACGGCGGCGCAGCCGAGCGCGTGGTGCGGGCGGTGTTCAGGTGAAGCGGCTCGTCCTCGTCGTCGGCGTGGGCCGCAGCGGCACGAGCCTGCTGGCCGGCGTCCTGGGCCAGCTCGGCTTCCACATCCCGCAGCCCGAGGTGACGGCCGACGACACGAACCCGAAGGGCTTCGGCGAGCCGCGCTGGGTCGTGGACTTCCACACCCGGCTGATGCGCGAGCTGCGCGTGATCGTGACCGACGCGCGGCCGGTCGCGTGCGAGAAACCGCTGCGCGGCCGGCGACGGAGGCCGCGCGACGAGCTGAAGGCATGGCTCGGCGGGCAGCTCGCGCAGGCCGACGCGGTCGTCGTCAAGGACCCGCGCGTCGGCTGGTTCCTCGGCCTGTGGCAGCGCTGCTGCGGCCGAGCTCGGGCGTCGAGACCTCGCAGATCACGATGCTCCGCCACCCGGCGGAGATCCTCACGAGCGCGCGCAAGTCGTACGGACGTGGCAGTCCGACGCCAGCCGCGCCGCGGCCTGGCTGAACGTGATGCTGGAGACCGAGCGCGCGACCGCGGCTCGGCGCGCGTCTACATCCGCTACGAGGACCTGCTGGCGGACTGGAAGGCAGAGGTCGGCCGGGTCGGCCGCGCGCTCGACCTGCCGCTGCTCGCCGACGATCGCGCCCGAGCGCGCGGCCGCGGTCGATGCGTTCGTCGACCCGAGCCTGCACCGCGCCCGCGCCGGCTGGGACGAGCTCGAGGTGCCCGAGCGCGTGCGGGAGCTGTGCGAGCGCGTCTGGGGCCTGTTCCTCGCCGGTCCGGACGAGACGCGGGCCGAGCTCGACGCGGCGCTCGCGGAGTACCGCACGCTCTATGGCGAGGCCGAGGCGATCGCCCAGCCGTCGGTGAACCGCGGTCACGGCCGGCGCAAGGCGAAGAAGCCGCCGCCGGCGCTGCGCGTCAGGATCGCCCGCCGGATCCCGAAGCCCGTCCGCACCCGGCTCTCGTCGCCTCGCCCGGCCGCTGATGGCGAAGATCAGCGTCGTCGTTCCCGTCTACAACGTCGAGGAGTACCTCGACGACTGTCTGGTCGTCGCTCGTGCGCCAGACGGCGCGCGACCTCGAGATCATCGTGGTCGACGACGGCTCGAAGGACGGCAGCCTCGCGATCGCCGAGCGCTTCGCCGGCGAGCGACGACCGGATCCGGATCATCACGCGGCCCAACGGTGGGCTCGGCGCGGCGCGCAACACCGGCATCGAGGCAGCGACCGGCGAGTACCTCGCCTTCCTGGACTCCGACGACGTGCTCCCGCCGACGGCCTACGCGGCCCTGCTGCGATCCTGGAGAGCACCGGCTCGGACTTCGCCACGGGCAACGTGCACCGGCTCACGGCGACGGGGAACCAGCCAGGCGCCGTTCCTCACGCGCGTGTTCGCCCGCGATCGGCCGAAGACGCACATCAAGCGCTTCCGCGAGCTGCTCTCGGACCGGATCGTGCCCAACAAGCTGTGGCGGCGGTCGTTCTGGGACGAGCACGGCTTCCGCTTCCCCGAGGGGATGCTCCACGAGGACATCCCCGTTGTCATCCCGGCCCAGTTCCTGGCGCGCAGCGTCGACGTGGTCTCGCAGACCGTCTACTACTACCGCGTCCGCGAGGGCGGCGACCTCTCGATCACCCAGCGGCGCGCCGAGATGCGCGCGCTGCTCGATCGCCTGAGGGCCGTGGAGCTGGCGCGCGACTTCCTCGCCGAGCACGGCCCGCGGCAGGCCCACCGCTGGTACGAGGACAGCGTCGTCGCCGAGGACCTGCGCTACCACCTCAACGTCCTCGAGGTCGCCGACGACGAGTACCGCGAGATCTTCGTCGAGCGCGTCAACGCGTTCTTCGACCGGATCGGCCGCCGCAACGTGCTCAAGCCGCTGCCGGCGATCGACCGCCTCAAGTACCACCTCGTCCGGCGCCGGATGATGCCCGAGCTGCTCGAGGTCCTGCGCTTCCAGCGCGAGGACATGGCCGAGGCGGCCCCGTGCAGGTGCGCGGGCGCTGGTACGGGGACTATCCGTACCGCACCGACAAGGCGATGGGGATCCCCTCGTGGATCTACCGGCTGAACACCGAGCTCGGGCTCACCACGCAGGTCGACGAGCTGTGGTGGGAGGACGAGACGTTGCACATCTCGGGCTACGCCTTCATCAGGGGCATCGCTGCCGATCGCGAGGGGGCACAGCGCGTCACGGTCCTCGTGGTCGGCACCGGCCGCCTTCGCCGGCTGCGCCTCGCGCTGCACCCGATCCGCTTCAAGACCAAGGCGACCCATCGGCCCGACGCGACGAACAACGTGCGACAGGGCTACCACGACGTGTCGTGGTCGGGGTTCGAGGCCACGCTTCCCGTGCGCCGGCTGCGCTTTCTGCGGCGCTGGCGCTACGGCGGGTTTGACGTCTACATCAGCGTTCGCGCGGGCGGCGTCCGGCGCAGGCGCGTGCGCTTCTCGCTGGACCCCGCGAGCCGGCCGCGGGCGGACTCGGTCGCGCTCGCCGACGGCACGCTGGTCCGCGCCGTCCCGGCGACCACGGGCTCGATCCGGGTCCGCGTGGCCGGGCACTGGGCCGCGTTGAGCGAGCATCGTCGCGATGGCGACGAAATCGTCGTGGCAGGCCCGCTGCGGATGGCGGCGGAGGCAAAGCTGAAGCTCGAGCTGGTCAGGACCGACGACTCGGCGGCGCAGGAGTATCCGCTCACCGCGTCGGGCGATGTCTTCGAAGCACGGATCCCGGTGGCGGACCTCGCCGATGAGCACAACCTCGAGCGGCCGTCGTGGCTGGTGGTGACGCACGGCGACCGCCGCCACCGCATCCAGTTCCCGCCCGAGCTCGCGCCCGGGGTCTGGCAGGAGGGGAATCGCGAGATCGTGCTGCGGCGCAGCGGCCAGGGGGATGCGCTCATCGAGGACCGCCGGCCGCGGCCGGTGCTGACCGGCGCGCGGTGGTCCCCGGAGGGGGATCTCGAGCTCGAGGGCGACATGCACGCGCCGCCCGGCTCGCTCGAGCTGGTCCTCAACGCCCGCGACCTCCTCCTCGCGCACGCCTTCGCCATCGAGCCAGGCGACGCGGCCGGGCGGTTCCGCGCCCGTATCACCGCGACGCGGATGCCGTCGCTCGCGGGCCCGCTCCCGCTTCAGCAGGGCATCTGGGAGATCCTGGCGCGCCCGGCCGGGACGGTCGGGGACGCGCAGGCGGTCCCGGTGATGCTCGCCGAGGAGCTGCACGCGCAGCTGCCGCTCCGGACCGAGGTCGGCCACAAGCCGTTCGCGCTGGGCACCAACCGCGACGGAGCCACCATCATCGTGGTCCGATCCGACCTCGACCAGGACGAGCGGGGTCCCTACCACCAGCGCCGCCTGCGCGACGTCGTCTACCGGGCCCAGCGCTCCGAGCCGCTCGAGGACGTCGTCGTCTACACCAGCTTCGGCGGGCGCCAGTGCTCGGACAGCCCGCGCGCGATCTACGACGAGCTCCTGCGCCGCGGGGCGCCGCTCCGGCATCGCTGGGTGATCTCCGACGGGATGGCATACGCGCCGGAGGGTTCGCACGCCGTGCGGGAGGGCAGCCGCGAGCACTACGAGGCGCTCGCGCGGGCGCGCTTCGTGGTCGTCAACGACCACTTTCCCGAGTGGTTCCGGCGCCGCGACGACCAGGTGTGCCTGCAGACCTGGCACGGCACGCCGCTGAAGCGGCTCGGATTCGACGTCTCGGCGATGCACAAGGTCAAGCGCGGCTTCGAGACCCACTGGGACGAGCAGGAGCGCAACTGGCAGTACGTCGTGTCGCCCAACCGCTTCACGACGCCGATCCTGCAGTCCGCGTACCACCTGACCGGCGAGATGATCGAGACCGGCTATCCCGCGCGTCGACGTGCTCGCGCGCGCGGACCGCGACGAGGCCGGCCGGCGGCTGCGCGAGCGCCTCGGCATCCCCGAGGGCGTGCGGACGGTGCTCTACGCGCCGACGTTCCGCGACCAGATCACCGATCGCCGCGGCCGCTACCGGCTCGACCTGCATCTCGACCTCGAGCGCCTGCGATCGGCCGTCGGCGACGACACGGTGATCCTGTTCCGCAAGCACCACTACGTCATCGACCCGGTGCCCGCGACGACCGACGGCTTCGTCCGCGACGTCTCCAGCTATCCGGACGGGACCGAGCTGCTGCTTGCCGCCGACGTGCTGATCACCGACTACTCGTCGATGATGTTCGACTTCGCCAACACGGGCCGCCCGATGCTCTTCTTCACCTACGACCTCGAGACCTACCGTGACGAGGTTCGCGGGTTCTACTTCGACTTCCTCGAGCGAGCGCCGGGCCCGCTCCTGGGGACGAGCGACCAGGTGGCCGAGGCGCTGCAGGGCCTCGATGCCGTGCGCGCGCAGCATTCCCAGCGCTACGCCGACTTCGTCGCGCGAGTTCTGCGAGCTCGACGACGGCGGCGCAGCTGGACGTGTAGTGGACCGATTGCTCGCTCAGGAATAAGGTTCGAGCCGCAGAGACGCTGGTCCGGCGAGCCCCGGGGGGCATGAGCCATTGGGGCATGCCGGTGAAGGCGTCGTCCCTAACTGAGGAAGAGGTACGGGATGGCTCAGAAGTCGGTGCCCACGATCGACGAAGCTGCGCTCGAGGAGATCGTCCGTGCGCTCGCTGCGGCGTGCGAGGGAGACTTCTCCGTTCGCCTGCCGGCGCGCAGGCGCGACGTCGTCGGGGAGCTTCAGGGGCGGGTCAACGAGCTCGTCGGGCAGAACCGGCGGATGGCCAAGGAGCTCGCCCGCGTCGCACGCGTGATCGGCCGCGACGGCCGCATGACCGAGCGGGCCGCACTGCCCGGGCTGTACGGCGAATGGGCCGACTCGATCGAGTCGGTCAACGCGCTGATCGACGACCTCGTACGCCCGACCACCGAGGTCGCGCGCGTCATCACCGCGGTCGCCGCCGGCGACCTGAGCCAGAAGATGGCGCTCACCATCGAGGGCCAGCCGGTCCGCGGCGAGTTCCACCGCATCGGCACGACGGTGAACGCGATGGTCGACCAGCTCTCGAGCTTCGCCGACGAGACCACGCGCGTCGCGCGCGAGGTGGGCACCGAGGGCAAGCTCGGCGGCCAGGCGCGGGTCAAGGGCGTGTCGGGCACCTGGCGCGACCTGACGGACTCGGTGAACGTCATGGCGTCCAACCTGACCGACCAGGTGCGCCAGATCGCCGCGGTGACGACGGCGGTGGCGGAGGGCGATCTGAGCCAGAAGGTGACGGTCGAGGCCAAGGGCGAGGTCGCCGCGCTCGCGCGCACGATCAACGCGATGGTCGACCGGCTGTCGTCGTTCGCCGACGAGGTGACGCGCGTCGCGCGCGAGGTGGGCACCGAGGGTGAGCTGGGCGGCCAGGCGCAGGTCGACGACGTCTCGGGCACCTGGCGCGACCTGACGGATTCGGTGAACGTCATGGCGTCCAACCTGACCGACCAGGTGCGCCAGATCGCGTCGGTGACCAAGGCGGTCGCGGGCGGCGACCTGACCCAGAAGGTGACGGTCGAGGCCAAGGGCGAGGTCGCCGCGCTGGCGGAGACGATCAACTCGATGACCGACACGCTGCGCCTGTTCGCCGAGCAGGTGACCGGCGTGGCGCGCGAGGTCGGCACCGAGGGCCGGCTGGGCGGCCAGGCCGAGGTGCCGGATGCCGCGGGCACGTGGCGCGACCTGACCGACTCGGTGAACCTGATGGCGTCGAACCTGACCGACCAGGTGCGCCAGATCGCCGCGGTCACGACGGCGGTGGCGGAGGGCGATCTGAGTCAGAAGGTGACGGTCGAGGCCAAGGGCGAGGTCGCCGCGCTGGCGGAGACGATCAACTCGATGACCGACACGCTGCGTCTGTTCGCCGAGCAGGTGACCGGCGTGGCGCGCGAGGTGGGAACGCTCGGTGTGCTCGGCGGCCAGGCCGACGTGCCGGGCGTGTCGGGCACGTGGCGCGATCTGACCGAGAACGTGAACTTCATGGCGGCCAACCTGACCGACCAGGTGCGCAACATCGCGCAGGTCACGACGGCGGTGGCCAACGGCGACCTCAGCCAGCAGATCACGGTCGACGCACAGGGCGAGATCCTCGAGCTCAAGAAGACGATCAACACGATGGTCGACCAGCTGTCGTCGTTCGCCGACGAGGTGACGCGCGTCGCGCGCGAGGTGGGCACCGAGGGCAAGCTGGGCGGCCAGGCCGAGGTGCAGGGCGTGTCGGGCACGTGGCGCGACCTGACCGAGAACGTGAACTTCATGGCGGCGAACCTGACCAGCCAGGTGCGCAACATCGCGCACGTCGCCACCGCGGTGGCGACCGGCGACCTGAGCCAGCAGATCACGGTCGACGCGCAGGGCGAGATCCTGGAGCTGAAGTCGACGCTCAACACGATGGTGGGCCAGCTCGGCTCGTTCGCCGACGAGGTGACGCGCGTCGCGCGCGAGGTGGGTACCGACGGCAAGCTCGGCGGCCAGGCCCGCGTCGAGGGCGTGTCGGGCACGTGGCGCGACCTGACCGACTCGGTGAACTCGATGGCGGCGAACCTGACCGATCAGGTGCGCAACATCGCGCAGGTCACGACGGCGGTGGCCAACGGCGACCTCAGCCAGCAGATCACGGTCGACGCCCGCGGCGAGATCCTCGAGCTGAAGAACACGATCAACACGATGGTCGACCAGCTGTCGTCGTTCGCCGACGAGGTGACGCGCGTCGCGCGCGAGGTCGGCACGGAGGGCAAGCTCGGCGGCCAGGCCGAGGTCGAGGACGTGTCGGGCACCTGGCGCGACCTGACCGAGAACGTCAACTTCATGGCGTCGAACCTGACCGATCAGGTGCGCTCGATCGCGCAGGTGACGACCGCGGTCGCGAAGGGCGACCTGACCCAGCAGATCACGGTCGACGCCCGCGGCGAGATCCTCGAGCTGAAGAACACGATCAACACGATGGTCGACCAGCTGTCCTCGTTCGCCGACGAGGTCACGCGCGTGGCGACCGAGGTCGGCACCGAGGGCAAGCTCGGCGGCCAGGCCGAGGTGAAGGGCGTCAGCGGCACGTGGCGCGACCTCACCGAGTCGGTGAACGAGCTGGCGAACAACCTCACCGGCCAGGTCCGCAACATCGCCCAGGTCACGACGGCGGTGGCGAACGGCGACCTGACCCAGCAGATCACGGTCGACGCCCGCGGCGAGATCCTCGAGCTGAAGAAGACGATCAACACGATGGTCAACCAGCTGTCGTCGTTCGCCGACGAGGTGACGCGAGTCGCGCGCGAGGTGGGGACCGAGGGCGAGCTGGGCGGCCAGGCCCAGGTCGAGGGCGTCAGCGGAACGTGGCGCGGCCTGACCGAGTCGGTCAACCAGCTCGCCTCGACCCTCACGACCCAGCTGCGCGCGATGGCCGACGTGGCGACGGCGGTGACCGAGGGCGACCTGACGCGGCAGATCGCGGTCGAGGCCCAGGGCGAGGTCGCCGAGCTGAAGGACCGCGTCAACCAGATGATCGCCAACCTGCGCGACACGACCAAGCAGAACGCCGAGCAGGACTGGCTCAAGACGAACCTCGCGCGGATCTCGGGCGCGATGCAGGGCCAGCGCGACCTGCAGGCGGTGTCGCAGCTGCTGATGAGCGAGATCTCCCCGCTCGTCGGCGCCCAGCACGGCGCGTTCTTCCTCGCCGTCCACGACGAGGAGGCCAAGCCGGAGCTCCGGCTCGTCGCCTCCTACGGGCGCCGGCGACGCCGCGCGAACGCGGACCGCTTCTCGTTCGGCGAGGGGCTGCCCGGGCAGGCCGCGGTCGAGATGAAGTCGATCCTCGTCACGAAGGCGCCGGCCGGGCTACGTCAAGGTGTCGAGCGGCCTGGGGGAGGCCGAGCCCGTGAACCTCATGGTGCTGCCGATCCTCTTCGAGGGCCAGGTGCTGGCCGTCGTCGAGCTGGCATCGCTGCAGCCGTTCGCCGAGGTCAACCTCAGCTTCCTCGAGCAGCTCGCGGAGACGATCGGCGTCGTCCTCTCGACGATCATCGCCAACGGCCGCACCGAGGAGCTGCTCGCCGACCAGCGCCGCCTGACCCAGGAGCTGCAGTCGCGCTCGCACGAGCTGCAGACCCAGCAGGAGGAGCTGCGCCAGACCAACGAGGAGCTCGAGGAGAAGGCGGCGCTGCTGTCCGCCCAGAACCGCGACATCGAGATCAAGAACGCGGAGATCGAGCGCGGCCGCGAGGCGCTCGAGGAGCGCGCGCGCCAGCTCGCGCTGAGCTCCCGCTACAAGTCGGAGTTCCTGGCCAACATGAGCCACGAGCTGCGCACGCCGCTCAACTCGCTGCTGATCCTCAGCAAGCTGCTGACCGACAACCCGCACGGCAACCTCAACGAGGAGCAGGTCGAGTTCGCGCGCACGATCAACAGCGCCGGCAGCGACCTGCTGCACCTGATCTCCGACATCCTGGACCTCTCGAAGGTCGAGGCCGGCAAGATGGATCTCGACCCCGCGACGGTCGAGGTCGGCAGCGTGCTGGACGCCGCGGAGCGCTCGTTCCGGCCGGTCGCCGAGGAGCGTGGGCTGGCGTTCCAGCTCGAGCTCGCGCAGGGCGCGCCGGTGGAGCTGTTCACCGACGAGCAGCGGCTGCTGCAGGTGCTGCGCAACCTGCTGTCCAACGCGATGAAGTTCACCGACCACGGCTTCGTGCGGCTCGCCGTCGAGCCGACGGCCGAGACCGACTACGACGGCCGGCCCTACGCGGTGGCGTTCCGGATCACCGACTCGGGCATCGGCATCGCCGAGGACAAGCTGCGGCTGATCTTCGAGGCCTTCCAGCAGGCCGACGGGACCACGAGCCGCCGCTACGGCGGCACCGGTCTGGGGCTGTCGATCTCGCGCGAGATCGCCCACCTGCTCGGCGGCGAGATCCGCGTCGAGTCGGCCGCCGGCAAGGGCTCGACGTTCAGCCTGCTGCTGCCCGCCGCGTTCTCCGCGCCGGTCGCCGGTGCCCGACGCGCGCGCGGCGCGGGTCTGATCGACGCGCCCCGAGCGACCGCCGGCGCAGAGCCCGCGAACGGCAACGGCAACGGCGCGGCCGTCGCAGCCCGCCGGCGTCGCGGTCGCCGACGACCGTGCCGCGATCCAGCTCGACGACGATGTGCGTGCTGGTGGCGGCGCCGGATCCCGACGCGGCGGTGGTCGCGCTGGACCAGGTCCGCGCGCTGGGCTGCAAGGGCATCGTCGCGGTCGGTGCGGCGACCGCTCAGTCGCTGGCGGCCGAGCACGTGCCCGCGGGGATCGTCGCCTACGGGCAGGAGCTCCTCGGGCGCTTCAAGCACGATCCGCGCACGCGCCACGTGCCGGTGCTCGCCGTCGGCGCCGAGTCCGAGCGCCACGACGCGCTCGTCGCGGGCGCCGCGGCGTTCGCTCCGCCGGACGAGCTGGGGCAGGGCCTTGCGGACGCTGCGCCAGATGCTCGACCGCGCAGCACCAAGCGGGTCCTTGTCGTCGAGGACGACGCCTCCGAGCGCGACGCCGTCGCCCGGCTGATCGGCGGCGACGATGTCGAGGTCACGCGCCGTGGGCACCAGCGAGGAGGCGCTCGCGGAGCTTGCGAACGAAGCGTTCGACTGCATCGTGCTCGACCTGAAGCTGCCGCGCGCGACCGGCTTCCAGCTGCTGGAGCACATCCGCAGCACCGAAGGGCTGCACGACGTCCCCGTGATCATCCACACGGGAAGGGCGCTGACACAGCGCGACGAGGCCCGGCTGCGCCGCTTCGCCCAGAAGATCATCGTCAAGGACGCGCGGTCGCCGGAGCGGCTGCTGGCCGAGACGTCGCTGCACCTGCACCGCCGGCCGGCGGCGCTGGCGCCTGAGGGGCGGCGGATGCTCGCGAACCTCGAGGAGACCGAGTCGGCGCTCGCGGGCAAGCGCGTGCTGATCGTCGACGACGACGTGCGCAACGTGTTCGCCCTGGCGAGCGCGCTGGAGGCGCACGGCATGGACGTGCGCTTCGCCGAGAACGGGCGCGAGGGGCTGCAGTCGCTGCAGGCCGACCCCGACGTGGACCTCGTCCTGATGGACGTGATGATGCCCGAGATGGACGGCTACGAGACCACGCGGGCGATCCGCGAGGTCCCGGAGCTGGCCTCGCTGCCGGTGATCGCGCTCACGGCCAAGGCGATGCAGGGCGACCGCGAGAAGTCGATCGCCGCCGGCGCGTCGGACTACATCACCAAGCCCGTCGACATGGACCAGCTGATTGCGCTGATGAGGGTATGGGTGCACCGCGCATAAGGCCGAAGGTCCTCCTGGTCGACGACCGCAGCGACAACCTCGTCGCGATGCAGGCCGTGCTCTCGCCGCTGCCCTGCGACATCGCGACGGCGACGTCGGGCGAGGATGCGCTCAAGGCGCTGTTGCAGGACGACTACGCGGTGATCCTGCTCGACGTCCAGATGCCCGGCCTGGACGGGTTCGAGACCGCGCGGCTGATCAAGGCGCGCGAGCGGACGCGTTCGGTGCCGATCATCTTCGTCACGGCGATCTCGACCGAGCCGCCGAACATCCACGCCGGCTACGCCGCGGGCGCGGTCGACTACCTGTTCAAGCCCTACGACCCCGACGTGCTGCGCGCGAAGGTCGGCGTGTTCCTGGAGCTGCACGTCGCCACGCGGGCGCTGGCGGAGAGCGAGGGGCTGTGGCGCTCGATCTTCGAGAACGCGCCGATCGGCATGGCGCGCCTGGATGCCCGCGGGCGGATCGAGCACGCCAACCGGGCGCTCGGCACGCTGCTGGGCCGGACGGCGGGCGACCTGCGGCGGCGCATGCTCGATGCGCTCGTGGCCGAGGACACCCGCGGCAGCGACCTCGAGCGGCGCGAGGCGCTGGTGGCGGGCTCGCTCGGCGGCTACGCGAGCGAGCTGGTGCTGCTCGGCCCGAGGGAGGAGCGGATCCCCTGCGCGTGCAGCTTCTCCGCGGTCCACGGCGATGGCTCGGAGCCGATCCTCATCGTGCAGGTCCACGACCTGCGCGACCGCTACCGGGTCGAGGCCGAGCGCGCGGCGCTCGCCAAGGCGCGTGCCAAGCGGGCGCAGGCCGAGCAGCTCAGCCAGCGACTGGCCGCCGTGCAACGCATCACGGACGCCGCGCTGGGCTCGCTCGCCTTCGACGAGCTCATCAGCGAGCTGCTGGCCAGGATCTCGGATGTGCTGGGCATCGATCGCGCGGCGATCCTGCTCTACGCCGACGACGAGACGGCGACCGTGCACCAGACCGCCGAGGGCGTGCCGGGCGTGCTGCCGCCGCGGGTGTGGCAGGTCGAGGACAGCGGTTTCGCGGCGGACGTCATCGACGCGGGAGGCCCCGTGACGACCGACGCCCCGTCCGACGGCCATCCGCTCGGCGACGGCTGCTCGGCCCTGCTCGGCGTGCCGCTGCTCGCCGACGGCCTGGCGATCGGGGCGCTGCACGTCGGCTCCCTGTTCCCGCGGCGCTTCAGCCTCGACGACGCGACGATCCTGTCGCTCGCCGCGCAGCGCGCGGCGCTCGCGATCCAGCAGATGCGGCTGTTCGAGCGCGAGCATGCGATCGCGCGCGACCTGCAGCGATCGCTGCTGCCCGAGGCGCTGCCGCTGCTGCCCGGCGTGGACACCGCCGCTCGCTACCTGCCGGGCGGCGCGGGGACCGAGGTCGGCGGCGACTGGTACGACGCGGTCGCCCTGCCGACGGGCGCGCTGCTCGTCATCATCGGCGACGTCGCGGGCCGCGGCGTCGGCGCAGCATCGACGATGGGCCAGCTGCGCAGCGCGATCCGGTCCTACGCGCTGCTCGAGACCGATCCGGCCGCGCTGCTCCAGCGCGTCAACCGCTACCAGTTCTCGATGGCGTGGGACGACATGGCGACGGTGCTGCTGGCCGTGATCGACCCCGCTGCTGCGACGGTCGACTACGCGTCGGCCGGTCACCCGCCGCCGCTCGTCGTGGCGCCCGGCGGCGAGGCGTCGTTCCTCGGCGGAGGGCGAGGTGTGCCGCTGGGCGCGCTGGAGCGCGCGCCGTACACGACGGCCACCGCGCGAGCTCGAGCCGGGCTCGACGTTGCTCTTCTACACCGACGGGCTGATCGAGCAACGCGGCGAGCACCCCGACGAGGGACTTGAACGGCTTCGCAGCGCGGCGTTCGAGGGCCCCGCAGACCTGGGCGCGCTCTGCGATCACGTGATCGACACCGTGCTGCCGTCCTACGACACCGATGACGACGTGACGCTGCTGGTGCTGCGCACAGCGGCCGACCGCGCCGAGTCGCTGACGCTCCACGTCGTCGGCGACGAGCCGTCGCTGCGCGCGTTCCGCGGGATGCTGCGCCGCTGGCTCGCCGCGGCCGGCGCGGCACCCGACGAGCTCCACGACGTGACCATGGCCGCCAACGAGGCGATCCAGAACGCGATGGAGCACGCGCACGCGCTGACCCGCCGGACGGTCGACGTCACGCTCGACTGCCACGACCTGGACGTCGAGGTGACCGTCAGTCGACAAAGGGGTGTGGCGCAGCCCGCGCGAATCCTCGCGCGGCCGCGGGCTGCCGCTGATGCGCGCGCTGATGGACAGCGTCGAGATCGATCCCGGCCCGCAGGGGACGACGGTCGCGCTGCGCCGGGCACTGCGCGGCGATCAGCCGGGCATGACCAACGGGACGAAGCGCACGGGCTCGAGCTCCTCCCGGACGACGCCCGACGACGCCGACACGCGCGATCGCACGAGCCGCTCCTCGCCGTCGCCGGCGACGGGCGCGACCAGCCGCCCGCCCGCAGCGAGCTGAGCCTCGAGCGGCGGCAGCGCATCCGGCGGCGCGGCCGCGGTCACGCAGATCGCGTCGAACGGCGCCTCGTCCGGGAGGCCGGCAGAGCCGTCGCCCACGAACAGCGTCACGTTCGCGATCCCCGCGCGGCCAGCGCCGCCGCCGCGCCGCGTGAGAGGTCGGCGTGCGCCTCGATGGTCCAGACGTGGCCGGCCAGCTGCGCGAGCACCGCGGCGTGGTAGCCCGAGCCCGTCCCGACCTCCAGCACGCGGTCGGACTCCGAAGCTCCAGCAGCTCGCACATGCGCGCGACGACGAGCGGCTGGGAGATCGTCTGCCCGCAGGCGATCGGCAGGGCGCGGTTGGCGTAGGCACTGCGGCGGTCGCCGCGGGCCACGAAGTACTCCCGAGGTACACGCCCGATCGCCTCGAGCACACGTCGATCGGCGACAGAAGGCGCGCAACTCGCGCAAAAGGGCCTCCGGGCGCTCATAGCGGGAAGTCTGTCAACGAACACCGTTGCGCAACTCGAGGGATGTACCGCACGTGGGTGGGGGACGCTTACGTATCCACAACGAGAGCGGCAGTCGGCGCACATACCCCCCGCCAAGCTCTCGTCGCGGGTCCTCCGGGCGGAAACGGAGCAGGCCCGCTTGACGCGTCCGGCCCAGGTCGGACGCGTCGTGGTTAAAGGGTCCCTTCGGCCGCTCGGGGAGGAACCGCCGGGCGGGTCGTCGAAAGACGGGCTCGCCCATGAAGAGAGCGGCCACGACGACCACGCGCCCGCCCCACGAGGCGAGCGGGCATCAGACCCTTTCCGCGTACATCCAGGCGCGGTTCGACGAGGTCTCGCGCTCCCAGAAGGATGTCGCGCAGTACATCGTCGACCATCTCGACGAGGTCGCCTTCCAGACCGCTGAGGAGCTGGCGCGGCGCGCCAACACGTCC
>CAWCEB010000040.1:0-6658 GCA_963794105.1 uncultured Actinomycetes bacterium
GATCGGCACGGCGGTGCACGTCGCCAACGGGGCGCTGTTCGGAGCGGTGTACGCGAACGTCGCGCCGCGGATGCCGCTGCCCTCATGGGCGCGCGGGCCGTTCGCGGCGATGGTCGAGAACTTCACGACGTGGCCGTTGACGATCGTCGCCGAGCGCGTTCACCCCGCGCGCAAGGAGCTGCCGAAGATCTCCAGCAACCCGCGCGCGCTCGCACAGGCGACCTGGCGCCACCTGCTGTTCGGGTTCGTGATGGGTGAGCTCGAGCGGCGCTTCAACGCCCCGGAGGAGGCCGAGGTGCCGCCCTACGAACACGTGGTCGTCTCCACCAACGGGCACGGCAACCTCGAGCACGCCGTCACCGGCGGCGAGCGCTCCGACTGATCTCACGCGAGCGCCGCGCGCGGCGTTCTGCGGGCATGCTCGACCTTCAACGCGTCTGCGACGAGCGCGACAGCCGTTACGACGGCGCCTTCGTCGTCGCCGTGCGCACCACGCGCATCTACTGCCGGCCGTCCTGCTCCGGCCGCCCGCTTCCCCGCAACCGCTCGTTCCTGCCGTCGCCCGCCGCGGCGCGACGGGAGGGCTACCGCGCCTGCAAGCGCTGCAAGCCCGACGAGGCCGCGCGGCTCGACCTGGACTTCTTCGCTGCGCGGGCCGTCGCCGGCATCGAGGAGATCCGCGACGGCGTGTACCGCCGGACGCTGCGCGACGGAGGGATGCTGAGCTCCACCGACGACTCGCCGCTCGCCCGGCGCCTGCGCGACGAGGATGCCGACCTGCTCGCGGTCAACGAGGTCCTGAGCGCCGACCCGGTCCTCGCGCCGCTGGTCGTCGGACGCGCCGTGGCGACGCGTACCCGGCCACGTCGACGGCTTCGAGCTGGCGGTCCGGGCGATCCTCGGCCAGCAGGTGAGCGTCGCCGCGGCCCGCACGAACGCCGGGACGCTGGTGGCCCGCTACGGCGAGCCGCTCGGCTCCCCGGACGGCGAGCTCACGCACCGGTGGCCGACGCCGGCGGCGCTGCGCGACGCCGAGATCCCCGGCCCGCGGACCCGCGGCGCGGCGATCCGCGCGCTGGCTGCGGCGTGACCTCGATCTCTCGTACGGCGCGGACCCCGCGCCGCTGCTCGAACTTCCAGGCGTCGGGCCATGGACCGCCTCCTACGTAGCGATGCGCGCACTCGGGGACCGTGACGCGTTCATGCCGACCGACCTCGGCGTCCGCCGCGGCTTCGAGGCGCTCGGGCTCCCGGGCGATCCGAAGTCCGCGGAGCGCTACGCCGAGCGCTGGCGCCCGTTCCGCTCCTACGCCCTTCAGCATCTGTGGGCGGTGGGCCAATGACGAACACGACGATCATCGACTCGCCGATCGGCCCGCTGCACGCTGACCGAGCGCGACGGCGCGCTCGTCCGGCTGTCCTTCGGGGCGCACGGCCCGTGCGACCCTCCCACCCCGTTGCTCGCACGCGCGATCGAGCAGCTCAACGAGTACTTCGCCGGCGAGCGCCGCGCGTTCGACCTCCCGCTCGCCCCGTCCGGCACCGAGTTCCAGCTCGCCTGCTGGGACGCCCTGGCCGAGATCCCGTACGGCGAGACACGCAGTTACGGCCAGCAGGCCGACCGCATCGGCAGGCCGGACCGCGCCCGCGCCGTCGGCTCCGCCAACGGCGCCAACCCCATCGCGATCATCCTCCCCTGCCACCGCGTCATCGGCGCGAACGGCTCGCTCGTCGGCTTCGGCGGCGGCCTGGAGACCAAGCGCCGCCTGCTCGATCTCGAGGCCGGGATCCTCACGCTGGTGTGAGCGCCGAACGCGTGCTCGCCCGCCTGCACGCTGCGCAGGCCGCGTTCTATGCGGGCGAGGACGACGCCGCGGTCCGCGACGTCCTGACGCAAGACATCGCCTGGCACGTCCCGGGCGAGAACGCCATCGCCGGCGATTACCACGGCATCGACGAGGTGCTGGCCTACTTCGCCCGCCGCCGGGACCTCGCCGACCGCACCTTTCGCATGCACCCGCGCGACATCCTCGTCGGCGACGGCGACCACGTCGCCGCGTTGACCGACGGCACCGCCGTCATCGACGGGGTCGACCGCGAGTGGTCGAACCCATCGGGCTCTACCGGATCCGCGACGACCGCGTGGCGGAGTGCTGGCTGCTCCCGCTCGACCCGGCGGCCTTCGACGCGATCTGGTCCTCGAGAGCCGGAGAGGGGATTCGAACCCCTGACCCCGCATTACAAATCGCGTGCTCTGGCCAACTGAGCTACTCCGGCAGGCGCCGCCAAAGTCTAGGCGCGCGACGCGCGGTACAGCACGTGCGGCAGGTCCGCGTGGGTGATGTCGCGCTCGAACGTCATGCCGAGCTTCTCCATGACCCGCCGCGACGCCGTGTTGGCTCGGGAGCGTGAAGGCGACGACCGACTTCAGGCCGCGGGAGTAGGCGAGGTCGCGGGCCGGCGCGGCGAGCTCGGTCGCGTAGCCCTGGCCCCAGTGGTCGGGGTGGACGACCCAGGCGAGCTCGACCTCGAGCACGCCCTCGACGAGCGTCACGTGGGTGCCGATGCGCCCGACGAGCTGGTCGGTCGAGCGTTCGAAGGCGTACCAGGCGCCGAAGTCGTGGGCCTCCCAGTGGGCGCCGTCCTTGCGGATCAGGGTCGCGGCCTGCTCGCGCGTCATCGCGCCGCCCATGGTCTCCGCCACGCGCGGCAGGGCCATGATCGTCGAGAACTCGTCGAGGTGCTCGAGAGCGGGAAGGCGGCCGATCAGGCGAGGCGTCTCGACGACGCTCAACGCGCCACCCACTGGCCGCCCTCGCGGCCGAGCACGACGTCGCGCTCGCGGTTGCCGTCGATCGCGCGAAAGACGGCCTCGTCGGCGTCGGTGCCGGGCCGGTCGACGACCTGGACGAGGTGGAGCTGCTCGGGCTCGCGACCGTCGAAGCGGCTCACGTAGGCCTGGCGCGCGGCGGATTCGAGCACGGCGAGGTCCCAGCCGCGGTCGCCGGCACGCGCCTCGGCCAACGCCTGGTCGGCGGCCTCGATCTGCGCGTCCAGCCGCGCGGCGCGCGCCCGCTGGCGCCGGCCATTGGCGATGTAGCCGCCGATGAAGAACACGACAACGAGCACCCCAAGGGCGATCAGGACAATTGCTAGGACGGACACGCCGCGGATTACAGCAGCACGTTGCGCGCGGCGAGGTGCGTCCCGACCTTGCGCTTGACCCGCTGCAGCGCGTTGTCGACCGTCTTGGTGTCGCAGCCGATGCGCTCACCCACCTGCTCGTAGGAGTAGCCGTCCAGGTACAGCGCGAGCACGCGCGACTCGAGCTCCGACAGAGCCGTCGAGAGGCAATCGACGAGCGAGCGCAGCTCCTCGGACGAGATCACCTGGTTGACCGGGTCGTGCACGGACGGGCCCGGAATGACCTCGTCGAGCGTGGGCTCGCCGTCGGTCGCGGATGCGGGCGTCGCCGAGAACGACACGTACTGGTTGAGCGGCGTGTGCTTGTTGCGGGTGGCCGTCTTCACCGCGGTGATGATCTGGCGCGTGATGCACAGCTCCGCGAAGTTGCGGAAGCTGGACTCGCGATCGGTGCGGAAATCGCGCACGGCCTTGTAGAGGCCGACCAGGCCCTCCTGGATGAGATCGTCGGCGTCACCGCCGGCGAGGAAGTACGAAGAGGCCTTCAGACGGACGAAGCCGTAGTACCGGCGCACGATCCTGTCGTACGCGGTCGCATCGCCCTGCTTGGCAAGCGCGATGAGATAGCCATCTTCAACCTGGACCTGACCCTGAGAACTGAGGGAGATACGGGCCACGAGCGTTCCTTTCTGCCTGCAATGCAGGCACAACTGAAGAGCTCAGTGGCGCACTCCTCCCCTGGCGCCATCTGACGTCATCCCTGAGGATTTCTCGACCTCAGGTTTAGCGTGATGTGGCGCGCAAGTTCCCACAGTTATGGACCCCTGTCAAGGGCGAAATTCGCGTTGCAACGCGAGATACGTCAGAACCGCCGCCGTCGCGCTCACGTTGAGGCTGTCCACGCGCCCGCGCATCGGTACGGAAACCAGCTCATCGCAGGCCTTCGCCACGCGCGGGCGCAGGCCTTTTCCCTCGGCCCCCAGGACCAGCGCCACGCGCTCGGGCCAGTCGACGGAGAACGCGTCGGAAGCCGCCCCCGCAGCCGCCCCGTAGCACCAGAACCCCGCCTCCTTCGCGTCGGCGAGGAAATCGGCGATGTTGCGCACGCGCGCCACGGCGAGGTGCTCCACCGCCCCCGCCGAGGCCTTGCACACCGCCGGCGTCACCTCGGCCGCGCGGCGCTCTGAGCAATACGTACCCTTCTCACCTACTTGGTAGACTTCGTCTTGTCTCCACCGCTTCGCTGTGAGCACGCGATGGCCGGCTGTCGATTTTCCACGCTAGGACCTGCTGGGGTGCAAGCGATCCGATTCGCCCTTTCTCAGTGGCGATGCGGCATTGGCAATAAATCTTGGGGACGTGGTTTGACGATGTTGGGATAGGGAAACTTTGCCGACTGCGGTGATTTTTCCGCTACCCGCATGGCGTGAGGGCGAGAAGATGGGGCGACGGCTTCAAGGCGGAGTTCAGACTTGGACAGCGGCGGGGAGCGTCAAGCCGCACCGCACGCGGGAGTCAATGCGCCGCATGAATCGGCACATAACCAAGCGTCTGAATCGCCTCCGGCGGAAAATGAGGTGCTCCCGACGGGGATTGGAGACCCGCTGGCCAGGACCGGTCAAGCGCTACTGGAGGTGGAAGAAGCGAGAGAAGACAGGCCGCCATGGTCGCGGCGGTGGCGGGGAATAACCCCGAAATTCGCCGGGAGCAGTTGCAACTGCAAGTTCGCAGTTGGCCGGTCATTTGCGCGAACGGCTGCGGGAGGTCGATCGCCGGGAAGCGACGCTCAATGCCCGCGTTGCGCAGCTTGAAAGCGACCTGCGGGCCAGCCGCTTATGGCTGAGCGAACGCGAAATGGCATTTCAAGAGCGAGAAGCGGGAGCCGTTGCAGCAAGTAAAAAAGTGCAGGAAAATGCTCAGGTTCATCACGACCAACCTGAGACAATCACAATCGACTCGGAAGCCCAGATCGCCGAACTGAATGAACGCGAGCACGAAGTGCGGCTGCGCCGAGAGGACGATTTGCGCGAGCGGAGGTTTGAGGTAGACCGACAAGCTTCGGCAATTCGGCATGCCCAACAGCTTTGGCAACACGAACGCGAGCGCGAGGAAAAACAGCTAACTGAGCAACGCCGTCAGTTCGAAGCTGATGTAAAGCAGTGGCGGCAGCAATTCGAGCAGGAATGTGCGGCAGTCAACCAAGAGCGTGAGCAGAAATTCGATGAGCTTATTCGACAGCGCGAGGAGCAATTAACAGCGGGTGCAGCCATCCTCGACGAGCAATCGCGAGCGATGGAACGCGACCACTTGGCCATTACGACGGAGCAACAGGCTTGGGATTGAAAAAAGCCGACAGCGGCAGGCGATCGACGAATTGCGGGAGAGCAGGAAGACGAGATTGCCGATCGAACAGAATGCGGATCGAGGCGGACGGACAATGGATCGAGCAGGCGGAAAGCGGGCTGGAGCAAGTTCGTGATGAAGCCCTGCGGCTGCATCGGCAATCGCTGGAGATGCGGCTGTTGGCCGAACAGGTTTGGTCGCAAATCACTGCCTCGCTCTCTGCCAGCCGAAGTGACACAGGCGATCGCCGAATTGCGATTGAAGCTGGCTGAGCAATACAAAATTGAGGAGCAGCAGCTTCTTAGCCGGCGTAATGAACTGCTGGAGCTCAGTGAAAAACTGGCTGAGCAGCATCGCGAGGTAACGCAAATCAGGGACGGAGTGCGTCAGTGGGGCAATGCCCGCCAGGCGGAGATTGAGCGGCAGGCCGCGGCACTGGTGCAACGCGAATTGGCACTCAATGCGCAACAAGAGGAGTTTCGCGAGACGGAGCAGCGGTGGAACGGCGATCGTCGCCGTTACGAGCAGCAAATTCGGGAACTTACCGCCGGCTGCGATCATTGCCGGTGGCGGCATGACCGGCGGTGCAGTACGACGAGGCAGGATTTGGGGAGTATTGCGAGCTTGGCATGCCGATCTGCAATGGTCATTCCGGCTAATCAGATGCGCGGGTCGATCTAGCTGGTCGAAAAGTATCGGCTTGCCAAGCGAGTTGCGAGATTAATTTTTGCTTGGTTGCACCCCAATCGGCTCTTTCTGAGCTGCCTAAAAGCTAGTCTTGCGGAACTCCGCAGCTTTCCATCTTCGAGCTTGCTCGGCAAGCGGCGATCATGTCGGTAGCTTCCCTGCAAAATCACGGTTATTTACCCATCGCGACGGCGTCGATCAGCCGGGCGTCGGAGTTAACGTTCGATTTGTATTTACGACGACCGGGTAGCACGTTACCGAACTTTACCGCAGCGCCAGTTATCCGATTAGGCCGACGACATCGCCGGCTGCGCAAGGATGGCGTCGATCGGCTGTACATTAAATGCGAAAACGCCGAGGCGTATCGCGAATACCTCTGCACGGAGGTGCTGAACGATCCGGATGCCGCGCCGACGGCGCGAGTGGAAGCCTTGCGCGAAGCGACGCGGGTCGCGTTTCAAGAGGCCCTGGTGGCCAGCGACCA
>CAWCEB010000041.1:0-8872 GCA_963794105.1 uncultured Actinomycetes bacterium
GCTGGAGGCCGTCCTGGCGTTTCAGGACCTCGACGTCGACCGGGCGCTCGCGGTCGAGGTGATCGCCCCCGAGACCGCGTTCACGTATCGCCCGCTCTCGGTTCGCGACCCGTTCGGCCCGCGCGCCACGCGCGCGTACGACCTGGCACCGCTGGTCCAAGGCGCCGGCGCGACGCTGCGCCGCGGCCAGGTCGAAGCGATCGAGCCGGACGACCGGCTCGCCACCCTCGCCGACGGCACGCAGCTGCCCTACGACGCGCTCATCGCGGCGACGGGGGCCGCGCGCGAGCCGCGCTGCGCGGTGCGGGACGTTCGCCGGGCCGGCCGACGCGCCCGCGTTCCATGCGTTCGTCGAGTCGCTGTGCCTCGGTGCGTTCCGGCGAGCCGCGTTCATCGTGCCCCAGGGCCCGTGCTGGCCACTGCCGATCTACGAGCTCGCGCTGCAGGCCGGGACGCGGGTGCGGGCCGCAGGCGTCGACGCGCAACTTGCGTTGATCACACCCGAGAGCGCCCCGCTCGCGATGTTCGGGCCGGTTGCGAGCAAGGCGGTCGAGCGCGCGCTGCACGATCGCGGCATCACCGTCCATCCGGGGAGCTACGCGGAGTCCGTGTCGGGCGGGGAGCTGCGGCTCGACATGCAGGGCTCCGTCCACGTCGACGCGGCATGGGCGGCGCCGCGCCTCGTGCCGCGCGTGCCGGCTGGTGTGCCCGTGGCGGAAGACGGCTTCATCCCCGTCGACGGCGCCGGCCGCGTGCGGGGCTTCGTGGACCTCTTCGCCGCCGGCGACGTGACGCACGGCGGGGTCAAGCAGGGCGGCGTTGCAGCTCAGCAGGCCGCGACCGCTGCGCGGGCGATCGCTGCGCTGGCCGGAATCGGAACCGAGCCGGTGCCCGCTCCGCCGGTCCTGCGCGCGTTGCTGCTGACCGGGGGTGAGCCGCTGTGGCTGCGCTCCGACCCGTGGTCGGACACGCCATCCGAAGCGTCCGACGAGCCGCTGTGGTGGCCGCCGCACAAGATCTTCGGCACGCACCTCGCGCCGGTCCTCGCCGGCCTGGAGCGCCGGCCCGCGGAGGTCTGAGCGCCAGATGGTTGGTTCGATCTACTCGTCGTCGCTGAGCAGGCCGTGGTCGAGCGCGTAGCGCACCAGCTCGGCGCGCGTCGAGCGCCGCAGCTTCTGCTGGATGTGCGCGCGATGGGACTCGACGGTGCGCACGGAGAGGTACAGCTGCTCGCCGATCTCGACGTTCGTGTGCCCGAGCGCGATCAGGCGCAGGATCTCGACCTCGCGCTCGGTCAGGTCGTCCGGCGGGCCCGACGGCTTCGGCGGCGCGGCCGCGAGCGCCGCGCCGAGTCGCGGGTTGAGGTACGTGTCGCCGGCGGCCGCGCGGCGCACCGCTTCGACCAGTTCGTCGTCGGCGGCCTCCTTGAGGACGTAGCCGGCCGCGCCGCTCCCCAGCGCGCGGCGAGCGAACTCGGGGTCCTCCTGCATGGTGAGAACGACGACGCGCGTGCCGTCCCCCGCCGCCTCGACGTCCGGGATCGCGTCCAGCGACGTCAGCTCCCCGGGCATGTTGAGGTCGAGCACCAGGACGGCGGGTCGGTGGGCGCGGACGTAGCGCATGGCGTCGTCGGCGGTCCCCGCCTCGGCCACGACCTCAAAGCCCTCCTCGCCGTCGAGCAGCAGCCTCAGGCCCTTGCGAACAACGGTGTGGTCATCGGCCAGGACGATCTTGATCTGGTCGGGCATCGCGTGGAGCGTAACTACGGGCGCGAATACGGAGCACTACGGATGAAGGTCGGCCCCATGACACGCACCCTGTGTGCCACATGACCACACGCGTCGTCATCGCCGGCGGCGGGGTCGCCGCCCTCGAAGCACTCCTCGCGCTCCACACCGACGCGCGCGACTTGGTGGACGTCACGCTGGTGGCCGATACGGACACGTTCGCCTACCGCTCGCTGCAGGTCGGAGAGGCGTTCGGCCTTGGGCATCCGCGCCGGTACTCGCTGGCTTCGCTCGCCGAGAACGGCGGGGCACGGTTCGTCCACGCGTCGGTGGCATCGGTCCGCGCCGGGGCGCGCGAGCTGGTGCTCGGCAAGGGCGAGCGCATGCCCTACGACGCGCTGCTGCTGGCGCTCGGCGCGAGCAGCGTGCCGGCCTTCGACCACGGCGAGACGTTTGCGCCCGGCGCGTTCGAGGAGATCCTCGACGACCTTCGCAGCGACTTCGCCGGCGACATCGCGATCGTCGTCCCGCGCGGCGTGTCGTGGTCGCTTGCCGCGTATGAGCTGGCGCTGATGACGGCCGCTGTGGGCGACGATGTCTCGGTGCGCGTGGTCACGCACGAGGCTGGGCCGCTGGACGTCTTCGGCCCGCAGGCCTCGTCTGCCGTCGCCGACGTCCTGCGCCGTGCCGGCGTGGAGGTCATCGCGGCGGTCGATCCCGACGTCCCCGCAGACGGGTTGGTGCGCGCCGGCGACCGCTGGCTGACAGCGTCGCGTGTCGTGTCGCTCCCGGTGCCCGTCGGTCCGCGCCTGCATGGTGTGCCCAGCACCGCCGACGGCTATCTGGACTGCGACCAACACGGCAGGCTGCGCTCGACGCCCGCCATCTGGGCGGCCGGCGATGGCACGGCGCAGCCGATCAAGCAGGGTGGGCTCGCCTCCCAGCAGGCCGACGCCGCGGCGGCCGACATCGCCCGCCTCGCGGGCGCCGCCACGCGCCCGCGGCCGTTCCGCCCGATCCTTCGGGGCCTGCTTCGGACGGCCAACGGCCCGCTGTACCTGCGGCGGGCGCTCGATGCCGACGATGACGGTGTGACGGTCGCCGGCGAGCCGCTGTGGTGGCCGCCCTCGAAGGTCGCGTCCCGGCGCCTGAGCACGCAGCTCGCTCGCCTGGACGCCGAGGCAACCGCGGGTCGGCGCCTGCCCTCGGGCGGATTCGCACTGACCGCGATCCGCTGAGCGACTGCGGGGAACCCGCAGCGAATCACCGCGCTGCGCACGGATGGGAAGCGGCCCGTGCCTGCTTACGGTGGCACGCATGTCCATTCGCACTTCAACATCGCGCGAGGAGCTCGGGATGCACATGACCGACCTGCAGTTCGTGCGCGTCGCGGGCGCGATCGAGGTGCTGTTCGGCCTGCTGATCATCTCCGGCGCGCTGCCGCAGCTGTGCGTGCTGATCGCCGGCATTCCGTTCAACGCGTCGCTGTACTTCTTCGGGACCGAGGAGCTCCTCGGCCACCTGCCAATCTACGCAGCGATGCTCGTCCTGCTCGTCTACGGATCGCAACCCGAGCTGCGTCCGGTCGTCAGCGCGCTCAGGCCTCCCGCCCGGCCGCGCCACCTCCTGCCAGCCCTGAAGGGAGCCCTGCAGTCATGACCGCCCACCGCGTCATCGTCGCCGGCGGTGGAGTCGCCGGCCTCGAGGCCATCCTCGCTGTCCACGCCCAGGCAGCCCAGCGCGTCGAGGTCACGCTGCTCGAGCCGTCGATCGAGCT
Source organism: uncultured Actinomycetes bacterium (assembly GCA_963794105.1). Taxonomy (GTDB): domain Bacteria; phylum Actinomycetota; class Thermoleophilia; order Solirubrobacterales; family Solirubrobacteraceae; genus AC-49. The sequence goes on from CAWCEB010000041.1 coordinate 3,505, forward strand.
CGTCGACCGGCCGATGCTGGTCGCCCGGCCGTTCGCGGCCGGCCATGCCGAGCGCACGCCGATCGCGCGGATCATCGCCCCGACCGGCGCGGTCCATCGCCGCGAATCGCTGGCGTCGGTCGACACCGCGGCCCAGACGGTGACCACCGACACGGGCGACGTGCTTCCCTACGACTCGCTCGTGCTCGCGCTCGGCGCCAGGCCGGTCCCCGCCTACGAGCACGCCACGACGTTCTCCCCCGCCGATGCCGACGCGCTCGCGGGGTTGCTGCGTGATCTCGAGGAGGGCTACAGCAAGAGCGTCGCCTTCGTCATCCCTCCCGGCCCGGTGTGGCCGTTCCCCGCCTACGAGCTCGCGCTGCTCACGGCTCAGGAGGCACGCGGAATGGGCGAGGACGTCCGCATCGTCGTCGCGACACCGGAGCGGCGCCCGCTGCAGGCGTTCGGCGAGGCGGCCTCCTCGGCGGTGGAGGGAACCCTGCGTGACCATGGCGTCGAGCTTGTCACGGGCGCGGGGACGGACCTCGGCGCGCTCGGCGTCGAGCGCATCGTCGCGCTCCCACGCCTCGAAGGCAGGCTGATCGACGGCGTTCCCCAGGACGAGCACGGCTTCCTCGCAGTCGACGACCACTGCGCGGTGCGCGGGGTCCCCGGCGTCTATGCCGCCGGCGACGGCGCAGATTTCGCCGTGAAGCTCGGCGGCCTCGCGGCCGAGATGGCGGACGCGGCAGCCGAGCACATCGCGGCCCGCGCCGGCGCGGACGTCGATCCGCAGCCATTCACGCCGATCCTGCGCGGCAAGCTGCTGACGGGCGGGGCGCCGCGCAGCATCCGCGGCGCCGAAGGGGTTTCGGACGTCGCCGACCACATCCTGTGGTGGCCGCCCGCGAAGGTCGCGGCACGCCATCTCGCGCCGGCGATCAGCGGCGAGCCCGGCGAGGTGCTGCTCGACATCGAGGCCGGTCCCGACGCGTTGTCGGTGCGCATCAGGCTCGACGAGCGGCTCGGCCGCATCGCGGGCTGATCCTCCCGCGCACGTAGGGTCCCGGCCGTGTCCGAACAGCGGCACGGCCGGCTCCCGCGCCCGCACCTGGTCCTGCGGGCGCCCCACCGCGCCCTCGGCCGGAGGCGCGGCCACCGCGTCGGGCTCGTCGCGTTCGCGGCGGTCGTGGGTCCCGGCCTGCTCGCCGGGCTGTCGGACGACGACCCGGCGGGCATCACCACGTACTCGATTCTCGGCGCGGACTACGGCTACCGGCTGCTGTGGGTGCTCGCCCTCTCCACCGTCGCGCTGATCGTCTTCCACGAGCTCGCGGTGCGGACGGGGGTCGTCACCGGGAAAGGACTGATGCGGCTCGTCCACGAGCGCTACGGGCATCGTCGCACCAGATCGCGCTGACCGCGCTCGTCGTGGCGAACGTGGGCACGATCTGCGCCGAGTTCGCCGGCGTGGCCGCCGGCATGGAGGTCCTGACGGGCACGAGCCGCTACGTGACGGTGCCGATCGCAGCCGCTGCCGTCAGCGTGCTGGTCCTCAAGGGCAGCTTCCGCCGGGTCGAGCACGTCCTGCTGGCGCTGAGCGCGATCTTCGTCACCTACATCGTGTCCGGGTTCCTCGCGCATCCCGACTGGGGCGCCACGGCGCATGGGCTCGTCGCGGGCGGCATGCCGCTGACCCGGCATGGCGTGCTCGTCACGGTCGCGACCGTCGGGACGACGCTGGCGCCGTGGGGCCTCGCGTTCATCCAGTCCTACGCGGTCGACAAGCGCATCGGCGTGGACGAGCTTCGCTACGAGCGCATCGACGTGGTGAGCGGCGCGGTGCTGACCGGGATCATCGGGCTGTTCATCGTCGTGGCGTGCGCGGCGACGCTGCACGCCCACGGCCAGCACGTCCACGACGCGAGCGATGCCGCCGCCGCGCTGCGGCCGCTCGCCGGCGATGCGGCAACGACGCTGTTCGGCCTCGGGCTCGTCGGCGCCGGGCTGCTGGCCGCGGCCGTCGTCCCCCTGTCGACGGCCTACTCGGTCGCGGAGGCCTTCGGCCGACCCGCCGACCTCAACGACGGCTTCCGCGACGCGCCGCTGTTCTACGGCGCATACACCGCGAGCGCACTTGTCGCCGTCGCGCTCGTGCTGATCCCCGGCGCGCCGCTCGTGAAGATCCTGTTCCTCTCGCAGGCGCTCAACGCGGTCCTGCTGCTCGCGATCCTTCCCTTCCTGCGCGGCCTGGCGCGCGACCCCGAGCGTCATGGGCGAGCACCGGCTCGGCCGCTTCGACTCGTTCCTGACGGCGGCCGTGATCGCCATGGTCGCCGTCTCGGTCGTGCGCTGGCGGTGCTGAGCATCGTCTGACTGCGGCGAACTACCGACCGCGCCCCGGCGCGGCTACCGATGTCGGCAGGCGACCGCGCGCGACGCTTGACGCATGTTCACGACCGCCATCGCCGGCATCGACGGCAGCCCCGCCGACGCCGACGCGCTCGCGCTCGCGCGGCTGCTCGTTCAGCCCGGCGGCGCCGTCATCCCCATCCGCATCGAGCCTGGCCGTCCGGTCGGACACGCCCTGCACGAGGCGGCCCTGGCAGCCGCCGCTGACCTGATCGTCGTCGGCTCCTCCGGCCGCGGCCTGCTGGGCCGCATCCTTGCCGGCGACGACGTCATCGCGACGCTGCGCTGCGCGCCGTGCGCCGTGGCGATCGCGCCGCACGGCTTCCTGTCACAGGCGGATGACCCCATCGCCTGCATCGGTGTCGGCTACGACGGCCGCGCGCACGCACAGGCCGCCCTTGACAAGGCGAAAGCGCTCGCCGCCCGCACGGGCGCGAGCGTCCGCGCTCTCGGGGTCGCATCACCGCCGCAGGGGCTCGTCACGCCGATCGGCATTCCGGCGGTGGCGGCGCTCGAGGCCGGTCGCGAGCGGGCGGAGCGCTCCATCGCCAACCTCGGCCCCGACGTCACCGCCCACGTGGTCGACGGCATCGCGCACCAACGGCTTGCCGAGCTGTCGGCCGAGGTCGACCTGCTCGTCGTGGGCTCCTCGCGGCGCGGCACGTTCGGCCGCGTCCTGCTCGGCAGCACCTCCGAGCGTCTCAGCCGCGAGGCCGCGTGCCCGCTCCTCGTCGTGCCAGCACCCGCGTCCAGTCGACCCGCACCAGAGCGACCAGACCGGCCAGCATCAGCACCTGCAGGGTGATCCCCCACCAGGAGCTGAACGCGCCCGTGAGCGTGTGCTCCAGGCTGTGCTTGGCCAGCGACGCGCCGCCGACGTAGAGCGAGTAGGACACCAGCCGGCCGGCGAAGAACGCCGCCGTCAGCGGCAGCAGCCGGACCTCGAGCAGGCCCGCGGCGACGAACAGCTGCGCCGACGGCAGGGGCGACAGCGCGAACAGGGCCAGGCCACCGAGTTCCTTGCGGCGGTCGCCGGTGAGCGCCTCCTGGGCGGCGGCGAGGCTCGCCAGCCGCTGCTCCGAGAAGCGCCCGCGGGCGAGGCGGGCGCCGTGCGCGAGCGCGAGCCGCCCGGATGCCGCCACGACGGCGCCGCCGAGCACGAGCGGCACTGCAGCCAGGTCGCTGTTGAGCTTGAAGAACACGAGCACCGCCCACGTCGGGGGCCCGAACGCCGGCAGCAGGTTCACGCCGAAGATGCACGCGAACGCGACGAGATAGTCGCTCAAGCGATGCGCTCCGCGCTCATGCCCGCCGCCTCGAGCCACCGCCCGGCCCGATGCGCCCCTCCATCGCAAGGAGGGCGCCGCTGCTCAGCGGCGCCCCCTCGGCGATGGCATGGGTGAGGTGACGGCGGACCGGCTCGTCGATCACGACGGGGCGAGGACCGGCGATCCTCGCCGGACCGAACTGCGCAGCGGCCCCAGCGTCAGGACCAGCAGTCCGATGCCCGTGAGGAGCAGAGCGATGCCCATGATGATCGCGAACATTGCCACGCTCTCGGCGAAGTAGCCCGTGTTGAGGGCCGTGCTCAGTGCGGTCTCGTTGATCCAGACGGTGCGCGCCGGGTTGTCCTGCGGCTTGCCGGACTTCGGGTCGGTGGCAGCCTGCTTGACGTCATCGGTCGGCTTGCCGTCCTTGCCGATGTAGCGCGCCATCTCGGCGTACACCTGGCCGCCGGTGGCCTCCAGCGCATGGACGCGCATGTAGCCGGCGAAGCAGCGCGCGTCGCTTCCGTTGTCGATGGCCTTGCCGGCCACCGAGCAGGTCGGCAGGTCGACGTTCTTCAGCCCCGCCGCCTGGGCCTCGGCGGCGATCGCCTTGGGCGTCATGTCGGGCGTGCCGACGATCTGCTCCTTGGCGAGGTTGTCACGGACGGTGTTGCGGCCGGACGCACCGGCGATGATGGCGCCGATGCCGAACGCGATCAGGACCACGCTCGCGGCAACGCCTGCGTATTCGAAGAGCTTTTTGGACATGGCGGCATTCCACCCGCGGGCGGGCTCCGCGCCATCGGCGGTTTGCCGCTCAGGGCTGCGGGTTTCCCGCTGCCTGCAACGGGCGCTGCATCACGACCCGAGCCCCGTGCTCCGGGGCGACGGTGACGTTGCGCATGCGCGGGCGCTCCGGCGCGGGATCGGTGGGGCGCAGGTCGGCGCGCGTCGCGATCTCGCGCAGCACGATCCGCATCTCCTCCTGGGCGAACGCCGCGCCGAGGCAGCGTCGCACGCCGCCGCCGAACGGGATCCACGTGTACGTCCCGGGTGGCTCGTCGAGGAAGCGCTCCGGCCGGAACGCGCCCGGGTCGGGATAGAGGTCCTCGCGCGCGTGCAGGCCGGTGATCGACGCGAGGACGAGTGTGCCCGCGGGCAGGTCGTACCCGCCGACCGACAGCGGCGCGGTCAGCTTGCGCGCGACGTCGACGAGCACGGGGCGCGACCGCAGCGTCTCGCGGATCACGGCGTCGGCGTACGTGCCGTCCGCGTCGGACCGAAGCCGCTCCATCGCCTCGGGATGGCGCACGAGCCGCTCGACCGCCCACGCGAGCGCCGTCGCCGTGGTCTCGTGCCCGGCGCCGACGATCGTGACGAGCTCGTCGCGCAGCTCGCGGTCGGTCAGGGGTGAGCCGTCGTCGTGCTGCGCGCGCATCAGCAGCGAGAGGACGTCCTCGCGCCCGTCGCCGTTGGACTCGGCACGGCGCAGCGCGAGCTCCTCGTAGACGAGCGCGTCCAGCGCGTTGCGGCTGCGGATGAAGCGCCCCCACGGCCCGCGGCGACCACGCCGCAGGAACGACGGCAGCAGCAGCGCGTCGCTGCGCGTGGCGAACTCCCCGATCACCTGCTGCGCGCGGGCGAAGCGCGCCGGGTCGTTCAGCCCGTAGACGGCGCGCAGGATCACCTCGAGCGTGATCGACTGCGTG
>CAWCEB010000042.1:0-3981 GCA_963794105.1 uncultured Actinomycetes bacterium
GTCGGCGTCACGGGTTCACCCTCTCCCTCAGTGACGGCAACCAGCGCGGAGCGCCAAGCCCAAGCGAATCGCGCTGCGCGCCACCAAGGTGACGCAAAGCCCGCAAAGCAGCAGCGACCGCGGGCCCTACTGATCGATCTCCGGGAGGTTCTTGATGCCCTCCCGGGTGCGCCATTTCGAGTAGTTGTCGGTCATGGCGTCGATGAGCTCCTTCATGAATCGCGCCGAGAGGTTCACGCGGGAGACCACGACTCCCGGGATCTCGTCCTCCTCGACCTCGTGGTCGACGCGGGCGAACGTGATCGTGAACTCGTAGTCGGAGTGGCTGACGTTCGCGAAGTTCGCGTAGTGGCCCGCCATGTCCTCGGGCGAGAAGTGGATGTTGATGTGGCGCTCAGCGCCCTCCTCATCACTCATCGGGCCTAGTATCGCGGACCGTGAAGCTGATCGTGGTGGCCGTCGGCCGGCTGCGGCCTCCCTATGCGGACGACGTCCAGCATTACCAGAAGCTGATCGCGGGGCACGCGAAGCTCGAGCTGGCCGAGTGCCGCGAGGACGAGCAGGTCGCCAAGCGGATCCCGAAGCGCTCGCACGTGACCCTGCTGAGCACCGCAGGCGAGCAGTACGACTCGGTGTCCTTCGCCAGGGTCCTCGAGGAGCGCAGGCGATCCGGGCTGGACTGGTGCTTCGTCATCGGGGGGCCGTTCGGGCTGCAGTTCGAGTCGCCGGACAGCCGCCTGTCGCTCGGCGCCATGACGCTGCCCCACCAGCTCGCCCGAGTCGTCCTGCTGGAGCAGCTGTACCGGGCGCACAAGATCATCGCGCGCGAGCCCTACCACTACTGATGAGCCGAACACGCGAGCTGCAGCGCCTCGCCGGTCGCCTCGTCCGGCTCGGCATCGTGGTCGCCGCCGTCGTGGCCGCGGGGACGATCGCCTTCGCGATCAGCGAGGACCTGAGCCCGTGGGAGGCGTTCCGCTGGTCGCTGGACATCGTGGCGACGGTCGGATCCTCGGCCCACCCGCAGACGACCGCCGGCGAGGTCACCAGCACCCTTCTGATCGTGCTGGGCGTCGGTACGCTCTTCTATGCCCTGGTGACGGTCACGGAGTTCTTCGTCGCCGGGCACCTCGCCGAGTTGCTCCAGGAGCGCCGCACGCAGCGCATGATCGACGCCACCTCCGACCACTTCATCATCTGCGGCTTCGGTCGCGTCGGCCAGCAGGTGGCGCGTGATCTGCGCGCTGCCGGCGCCCGCTATGTGGTGATCGATCCCGACCCCGAGAACCTCGAGAAGGCCTCAGGGGTCGGGCGTGCGCGTGATCGAGGGCCTGGCCAGCGACGATGAGTCGCTGCGACGGGCCGGCGTCGAGCGCGCCCGCGCGGTTGTCGCCTGCGTCGACTCCGACGCGGAGAACATCTTCATCACGCTCACCGTCCGCGAGCTGAACCCGAGGCCGCGGTCGTCGCCCGTGCCTCGCGTGAGGACTCCGAGGCGAAGCTGCGGCGCGCCGGAGCGGATCGCGTGATCTCGCCATACAAGTCCTCGGGCTCGGAGATGGCACGGCTTGCGCTGCACCCCCAGATCTCCGGCGCGGTCGAGGTCGACGCCGGGCATCGGTTCGAGGAGATCGAGGTGTCCGACGGTTGCGCGGGTGCGGGGAAGACGATCGGTGACGTGCGCGGCGGCGCCTTCATCGTCGGGCTCCGCAGGCCCGACGGCTCGTTCCAGCCCAGCCCCCCGCCGAGACGGTGCTTACGTCCGGCGACATCCTGATGGCGCTTGGCACCGGTCGCACGATGGAGCGGCTCGAGACCCTCTTCGATCCGGCGCGCCCGTTGTGACGGGCCCGCTCGAGGACCTGCGCGCGGCGGTCGTCGCCGCCGCTTCGAGATCGGCGCCGCCAAGAGCGAGCCAACACTCGAGCGCCCGCGCCAGGCCGGCCACGGCGACTTCTCCACGAACGCGGCGATGCTGCTGGCCAAGAGCGCCGGTGCGCCGCCGCGCGAGATCGCCGAGCGGCTCGCCGCCACGCTGGGCGAGCGCCTGGGGGAGGACCTCGCCGCGTCCGAGGTCGCAGGACCGGGCTTCCTGAACCTCGTCATGAGCGACGGCTGGCATCGCCACGCGACCGCGCATGTCCTGGAGGACGGCTTCGGCGGCGGCGGCGGTGCGCAGCAGCGCGAGAAGGTCAACGTCGAGTTCGTCTCGGCCAACCCGACCGGACCGGTCCACGTCGGCGGGACGCGCAACGCCGCCTACGGCGACGCGCTCGCGCGCCTGCTCGAGTTCCACGGGCACGACGTGACGCGCGAGTTCTACATCAACGACTACGGCTCGCAGGTGGTGCGGTTCGCCGAGTCGCTGCGCGCCCGCGCGCGGGGCGAGCAGGTGCCCGAGGGCGGCTACCAGGGCGAGTACGTCGCCGACGTCGCGCAGCAGATCCAGGGCGCGGGGGAGATGGACCTCGACGAGCTCGGTCGCCGCGGCGTCGCCGTGATGGTCGAGCGCGCGAAGGCGTCGCTGCTTTCGTTCGGCGTCGAGTTCGACGTGTGGTTCAGCGAGGCCTCGTTGCACCCCGAGGGCGTCGTCCACGGCTTCGAGCGCCTCGAGCAGCTCGGCCAGACCTACCGCAGCGACGGCGCGCTGTGGGTGAAGACCTCCGAGCACGGCGACGACAAGGACCGTGTGATCGAGCGCTCCGACGGCGAGCACACCTACTTCGCGTCGGACATCGCCTACCACGAGAACAAGCGCGAGCGGGGCTTCGACCGCCTGATCGACGTCTGGGGCGCCGACCACCACGGCTACGTGCAGCGCGTGAAGGCCATGTTCGAGGCGCTCGGCGGCGATCGCGACAAGCTCGAGCTGATCATCATGCAGTTCGTCCACCTGGTCGAACGGGGCGAGCGCGCGCAGATGTCCAAGCGTGCCGGCGAGTTCGTGAGCCTCGACGAGCTGGTCGCCGAGATCGGCGTCGACGCGGCGCGCTGGTTCCTGATCGCGCGTTCACACGACACGACGGTCGACCTCGACCTCGACCTCGCCCGCGAGCAGAGCGCCGAGAACCCCGTCTACTACGTGCAGTACGCACATGCGCGCATCGAGTCGGTCAAGCGCAAGGCGGGCGACGCCCCGCGCTCCACCGACGGCTCCGGTGAGCTGCATCCCTCCGAGCGCGCGCTGATCCAGAAGCTGCTGACGTTCCCGGCCGAGGTGCGCGAGGCCACCGAGCGCCGCGCGCCGCACAGGATCGCGGCCTACGCGCTGGAGCTCGCCCAGTCGTTCACCGCGTTCTACCGCGACTGCCACATCGTCGGCTCGCGAGGAGCAGCCCTTCCGGCTGGCGCTCAGCGACGCCGCGCAGTCGGTGCTGGCGCGGGCACTCGCGCTGCTCGGCGTCTCCGCGCCGGCCGAGATGTGACCGAGAGCGCCGCCGCCGGACCAGGTCATCTGAGCCCGGGCTGCACCCAGCCCTGGCGGAACGGCACCGGCTGCCGCCCGGTGCGGCGGGTCGATGTAGTCATCGAAGCGATGCAGCATCGCCAGGAACATGCACGGGAGCATCAGCGCCATCTGCATCGGGAGCGCGACTTGAGCTGAGATGGCCCCGAGCCAGAACAGCACAGTCAGCACCGCCATCGGGGCGAACATCGCCACGGCCATTTCACCGCAGCGCTCCCAGCTATGGCCGCGGTGACGCATCCAGGCGACCATCGGCAGCGTCATGTTGAAGGCCATCGCGAACATCGCGAGGGCCGTGTGTTGGTGCCACGCGTCATCGAAGCCGGTGCCGAACACCACAAGGTGGATCTGCCGGAACCCCGCGCCGAGGACGCACATCCCGAGCATCATCGCCGCGGTCATCTCGAAGAAGTGCCGTCGGAAACAGGGATTGCGCACGGCGTGCCGTGCATCGAGGCCGACATGGACTTGCATCAGGCCTCCGTTCAACTCGCGACCAGGCCCTACGAAGATGT
>CAWCEB010000043.1:0-14959 GCA_963794105.1 uncultured Actinomycetes bacterium
GATGTATTGCTCGGTGCGCTGGGGCGTCCTGCACTGCCGGCGCTACTACAAGGAGATCGCGCGCCTCGCGTCGATCACCCATCGCCGGATGATCGTGCTGCGCTACGAGGATCTCGTGCTCAAGCCCGAGCAGACGATGCGCGAACTGCTGGACTGGCTGGGCGAGCCTTGGGATGACGCGGTGCTGGGCCACCACGAGATCCAAGGCTCGCGCGAGCATGACCGGATCGAGGGCCTGTCCCGTGCGGACGAGCCGATCGCAACCGATCGCATCGCGCGCTGGACGACCGAGTTGAGCGAGAGTGACAGGACGCTCGTGTCGCGCCGGCTCGGCCGGATCGCTGAGTTCTACGGCTACTCGTTCGACGATCCCGCAGCGGTGTCGCCGCTGAGCCCGACCGGCTCCCTGTTGTTCGGCGGCCCGGAGGTCGAAGAGCGATTCAAGCGCTTTCCCGACCTCGAGCTGCCGACGCGCGAAGAGGTCCCGCTCCCTGAGCGCTTCCTGCATCCGCGTCAGGTGCTGATCATCCCGTACCCGTACGAGCGCCCGCGCTTCATCCCCGGCATGACGGACGTCACGGCCCCGGCGAAGGTGAGTCTCGTCCGGCGCACGCTCGGCGAGGGACTCAACAAGCTGCCGCCCGAGCTGCAGGCGCGGATCCGCAGAGCAGGACGCAAGGCTGGGCTTCGCAAGCGGCGCTTCAAGCAGCCGGCGGCGCCTCCGGGCGCGAACGTCGACATCGAATCCTGAGCGTTCACCGCCGGGCAACCTGCGGCGCTCGGCGCAGACATAACGTCGCGCCCCATGCACAAGACCCTGCGGCTCACATGTCGACCCGGCGTCCGCCGCGGTCTTCAGCGGGCAGAACGTCCTCCTCCCGCTGGACCCCGGCATGTGACGCCTCGCCCATCGCGGGCGGGTTCTAGGAACGGGTCGCGCGGCCGCCTGATCAACGGCCGCACGAGCGGGGGCGCCTTGGGGAAGCGCCCCTGCTCGACGTCGTCGAGGGTCAGCCCGGAAGCCCGGATGGTCGCCAGCGTGTCGCGGTTGGGATGGCAGCCCGCCGCCAGGTACTGCCACGGGCCCGCGAGCCGGTCCTGCCAGCGCGCGAGCTTCGGGTCCTCGGCGCGGACGTGCTCGAGGAACAGGAGCTGGCCGCCCGGCCGCAGGACGCGCGCGACCTCGCCAAGCACGGCGGCGGGATCGGGCGCCGTGCAGAACACGAGCGTGCCGACCACCGTGTCGAAGCGGCCATCCTCGAACGGCAGCCGCTCGCCAGGCGCGAGGATCACCTCCGCCTCGCGCCCGCCGGCCGTGACCTTGTCGCCCAGCCGGCGGGCCATGTGCTCGCTGGGCTCGGTGAGCACCAGCTCGGTCACGGCGTCCGGATAGTGCCGCAGGTTCGAACCGGTGCCGGCGCCGAGCTCGAGCGTCGCCCCGCGAGCGTACGCGAGCAGTCCCGCGCGCATGTCGGCCAGCCCGGCCTGCTCGGAGTCGGCCGTGACGCGGTCGTAGATCGCGGCAAAGAGGCGGCCACCGGTGGCCTCGTAGATCCGGCCGGGCATCGAGCGATCCTAGCCGGGCACAGGGTCGTGGCGTCGGACGTTGCCGACCATCATCGCCTGACCACAGCCGCCCTACCAGCCATCTCCTATGCTCTCACCGCTGGTCGATCGCGTCGGCCGTCGTCGCGCAAGCCTCCACGATGGATTCCCGGGACCCCGACGAGAACCGCAACAAGACCATCGACTACGGCGCCCCGCTCTCAGACGAGGAGATGGCAAGCGGCAAGCATCGTAGGCGTGTCGGCCTCCGATGGGCCGTCATGGGACCGCTTCAGCGCGACTTCCTTGTCGCGCACGGGCTCGAGCCCCACCACCGGCTGCTCGACGTGGGCTGCGGTGCCCTCCGCGCCGGTACCCACTTCGTCGAGTACCTGCAGCCCGCGCACTACTACGGGATCGATATCAACGAAACGCTGCTTGATGTCGGATACACGCGCGAGCTGCCCGGGCGGCTGTGCGACAAACTCCCGCGCGAGCACCTGCGGGCGACCGACCGCTTCAACTGCGACTTTGGCGTGCAGTTCGATTTCGCGATTGCCAACTCGGTGTTCACACATATCTCGCTCAACGAAGTGCGATTGTGCCTCTACCGGGTGGCTCGCGAGCTAGTCCGCCCGAGGGAAGGTCTCTACGCGTCGCACTTCCACGCCCCGTTCACGCATCCCCTCGACGCGTCGCGCAACAACGGGCGCCGCTGGACGGAACGGAATGCCTTCTTCTACTACCGAAGCGACCTGAAATGGGCCGCGCGCTGGGGCGGGTCGCGATGTGCGCTTCATCGGCGAGTGGGGCCATCCAGGTGGCCGGCTGATGGCGGAGTTCTGGCTAGACGCACGCGTCGCCTGGTGCGAACGCGCGGGCTGGCCGAGCGCGCAGGGCGTCACCTAAGCCCGCGCCTCAAGCGACCGATCAAACGGGCACTTGGCGACCGCCTCTGAACGGTTCTCGGAGACTGCGACGAGCGCGCTACCCCCGAGAGCATCCCCAACGCGATCCGGGCGCCCTGCTCGACGCGCGTTCTGGCGTTTCCTGGCGTCGGGCGAGGAGTGCTCGACAGCCATCAACGGCAGGGCTTCGAACGGGAGCGACGGGACTCGAACCCGCGACCTCCGGCGTGACAGGCCGGCGCTCTAACCAACTGAGCTACGCCCCCCGTAGGGCGAAGGCGCGAGGATAGCGAAGGGCAGCGCAACTCCCGGCTTCCCCCGGATGTTTGAGCGGTCGGACGAACCACTCCGGACGCCCTTCAACGAAGGGGAGGCAGGCAGATGAAGGTACGTAAGACTCGCGTCGTCGTCGCGCTGCTCGCGGCGCGCGATGTCGCTGGCCGTGGCCGCCGTGGCGATGGCCGGAACATTCATCGGGACCGACGCGCCCGAGCGCCTGCGTCGGCACGCGCGCTCGCGGACACGATGGACGCCAAGGGCGGCAACGACCGCGTCTTCGGCCGCGGCGGCGACGACCAGATCGACCTCGGCGCCGGCGACGACCGCGTCCACGGCGGTGCGGGCAACGACACCATGCGCGGCGGCGAGGCAACGACCGCATCCACGGCGACCAGGGCGACGACACGCTCGACGGCCAGGTCGGCCACGACCGCATCTGGGGCGGCCTGGGCAACGACACGATCCTCGGCCACCAGGGCGGCGACCTGCTCGTCGGCGGCCCCGGCAACGACACGATCCAGGGCGACGTCCCGAACGCCGGCGACCTCGTGAGCCGCGACCGCATGTTCGGCGGCTCCGGCGACGACAGCTCCAGGGCGGCGACGGCCGCGACATCATCCACGGCGGCGACGGCAACGACACGTCGGTCGGCAACGGCGGCCGCGACCTGATGTTCGGCGGCTCTGGCGACGACAACCAGAACGGCGGCGCCGGCAACGACCGGATCTTCGCCAACGAGGGCGTCGACATCGACCTACGGCGGCGAGGGCAACGATGACCTCTGGGCGCTCTCGCCCAAGGACGTCCACCCCGGCCCCAACGGCGAGGTCGACACCACGGGCGACACGCTCGACGGCGGCGCCGGCGACGACCGGTTCCACACCCGTGACGGCGAGGTCGACACGATCACCTGCGGCGACGGGTACGACGTCGCGCTGCTCGACACGGTCGACGTGATCAGCGACGCCACGGCCGGCAACCCGAACGGCTCGTGCGAGAAGGTCGTCCGCAGGGCGCCGGGCCGCAACGCGGGCGAGCCGAGCGGCGGCCGCGACCCCAAGGAGCCCACGACCGTCGTAGGTCCGGGCGACAACCCCCGGTCCAGCACTCGAGCCCTCCGCACTCCACTGCGGGGGGCTCGCTTTTTGTCTCCTTGACGCCCGCCCCGAGCGCTGAAAAGATGACGCCAGCGTCACCTTCGCCCATGCCGTTGCGCCCCCCACCCCCGGTCTCGTCGAATCCGCTCGTGCGGATCGCCCATGACGTCCAGGCGGAGCGCCGCGCGACGGTGCCGTTCCCGCCGGGGTGGACGCGCTTCTCCATGCGCCGCACGTCGTCGTTCGCGCGCAACCCGCTGCCGCTCCTGCTCGAGGCTACGAGCGCTTCGGGCCGGTCTTCACCATCCGCGTCCTGCATGGCAACGTCGTGTTCATGCTCGGCCCGGAGGCCAACCATTACATGACCGTCTCGCATGCCGCGAACTTCTCGTGGCGCGACGGCCACCTCGGGGACATGATCCCGCTGCTCGGCGACGGGCTGCTGACGATCGACGGCGAGTTCCATCGCCGCTCGCGCAGGATCATGCTGCCGGCGTTCCACCGCGAGCAGATCGCCAAGGCGCAGGCGACGATGGACGAGGAGGTCGCGCGCGGGATCGCGGGCTGGCGCGCCGGCGACGAGGTCGACCTCTACGCCTGGACGCGGGTGCTGGCCCTGCGGATCGCGATGCGCGCGCTCTTCGGGCTGGATCCCGACGACCGCTCGGACGTCAGCACCGCCCATGACTTCGAGGAGGCGCTCGGGTTCTGGGCGCGCGACTACACCCTGCAGGTGCTGCGCGGGCCGGGGACGCCGTGGCGGCGGCTGATGAACGCGCGCCGGCGCCTCGACGCGCTGATCTTCGCCGAGATCGATCGCCGCCGCGCACCGGCGCGCGCGGCGAGGACATCCTCAGCCTGCTGCTCGACGCGACCGACGAGGACGGCGAGGGGCTGTCGAAGAGCCATATCCGCGACGAGGTCATGACGCTGCTGTTCGCGGGGCACGACACGACGACCTCGACCGTCGCGTTCCTGTTCTACGAGCTGGCGCGCGACCCCGACGCCCGCGGGCGCGTGGTCGATGACCTGGCCGCGGGTCCGACGCCGAGCTCGACCTCGCGCTGGACGAGACCCTGCGGCTCTACCCGCCCGCCTGGATCGGGCCGCGCCGCGCGCTGGAGCCGTTCGCGTTCAACGGCCATCAGGTGCCGGGCGGCGTGCCGGTCAACTACTGCTCGTGGGCGAGCCACCGGCTGCCCGACGTCTGGCCCGAGCCCGAGCGCTTCGACCCCCAGCGCTTCGCGCCCGACAACCGTGAGCGGATCCCGAAGGGTGCCTACGTCCCGTTCGGCGGCGGGTCACGCACGTGCATCGGGATGCGCTTCGGCCAGCAGGAGATCCGCACCATCGCCGCGGCGATCCTCGAGCGCTTCGAGCCCGCGCTCGTCGCCGGCTACGAGCTCGAGGTCCGCCAGATGCCGACGATCGGCCCGAAGCACGGGTTGCCGGTGGTGCTGGCGCCGCGCGTGCCGGCCTCGCCCGGCGCGCGGGTTGCCGCCTGACGCCGCGAGTACAGTCCGCAGACGATGGCGGGGCTTCCCCACCTCGGCCTGTATCGCCGCATGACGGCGCTCGCGCTGATCCTCGGCCCGGCCCTCTTCCTGCTCGACAACCTCCTGCATCCGAAGGAGTTCTCGCGCGGGCACGAGGCCGAGCAGGTCGCGCGGATCGGGCAGAGCTACACGCGCTGGCAGGTCGCTCACGGCATCGGCCTGCTCAGCGCCTGTGTGTTGACCGGCGCGCTGCTCGGGCTCGCCTTCCACGTCCGGCGCACCCAGCCGACGCTCGGCCTCGTGGGCGGGGCGCTGTGCGTCGTCGGCGCGATCGGGCTCGGCGCCGGGTTCGCCATCGACGGCTTCACGTGGGGCATCCTGGGCGCCGTCTCGACCGACCGCCGCGCGGGGCCGGGCAGCGCGGCAGTTCGCGCTGCACACCGTCCAGCACTCCAAGTGGCTGATCCCCTACTACGGCCTGATCGGGCTGTGGATCGCGGGCGTCGTGGCGCTGGCCTTCGGCGCGCTACGGACCATGCCCACCTGGGCCGCCGGGCTGTTCGGGCTCGGGGCGGTGTTGACCGGCATCGAGGGCGTGATCTCCGCCAACTGGTACTTCATCGTGTCGGCGGCGGTCCTGCTCGTCGGCGGCGCGGGTGTCGCGCTCGCGATCTCGCGGATGGACGACAGCGCCTTCGCCGGCGCGTGACGCGCCCTGCCATCGACGTCGTCATCCCCGTCGCGGGCGACGCCGCGAAGGTCGCGGACGTCGTCGCTCGCGCGCGCGGCGCTGACGCTCGGCGACGGCGACACGATCACGGTGGTCGACAACCGCGGCACGGGCGTGACGCGCCCGAGGTGATCGTGGCCGACGCGCGTGCGCACGTCCTACTTCGCGCGCAACGCGGGCGCTCGGCGCGGGTCGGCGCCGTGGCTGCTGTTCCTCGACGCCGACGTCCACGCACCGCCGGACCTGCTCGACCGGCTGTTCGCCGACGAGCCCTCGGCGCGCACGGCCGTGCTCGCCGGGGCGGTCATCGACGAGCCGGCGGGAGCGGGCGCGCCGCGCGGCGGTGCGCTACGCGGAGCTGAAGCACTCGATGTCCCAGGAGGTGACGCTCGGCCACGGCCGCTGGGCGTTCGCGCAGACCGCGAACTGCGCCGTGCGGCGGGAGGCGTTCGACGCGATCGGCGGCTTCCGGGAGACGTGCGCTCCGGGTGGCGACGCCGACCTGTGCTGGCGCCTGGCGGCCGCGGGCTGGGAGCTCGAGCGCGCGCACCGGCGCGGCGGTCGTGCACCGCAACCGGCGCGACCGTCGGCGGGCATGCTGCGGCCAGCGCTTCCGGCAGGGCACGGGTGCGGGCTGGCTGGCGCGCGAGCACCCGGGCGCGATGCCGGCGCGGCGCTGGCCGGGGCTGGCCTGGTGGGCGCTGCGGCGGGCGGCGCAGGGCGTCGCGGCGCTGGCGCGCGGCGACCGCGACGCCGCGATCGTCGGGCTGCTCGACGGTCCGGCGGTGTGGGCGTTCGAGCTCGGGCGGCTCGTGCCGAACCGGCCGCTCAGAGCGCTGATCGCGCGGCGCGGCCGCGCGCGGCGCAGCGCGCGGCGGTCGCGCTGCCGGGCGGCGCGCGCCTGCGCCTTCGCCGACGAGCTGGGCGTGGCGCTCGATGCAGCGCAAGCTGCGCGCGCGCGAGGCGCTCGACGTCGGCCGTCAGCCCGCCCGGGTGGCGCCGGTAGCGCACGCGCGCGTCCGGGACGCACAGCAGCGGGCCGCGCAGGCGCAGCCACAGGTCCCAGTCCTCGGCGACGAGTGCGCGGCGCGCCGAAGCCGCCCGCCGCCCCGAGCGCCTGCGGCGCAGCGCGCTGCACGAGGTCGGGATCGGGTTGTGGGCGTAGAACGCGGCGGGGCTCGTGCAGGCCGGCCGCGGGCTCCTGCCAGCGCTCGCCGGTCGGCCGGCCGTCGGCGCCGACCATCAGCGCGCGGCCGAACGCGCGCCGCGGCGCTCGGCTCGGCCTCCAGGCCGGCGACGAGCGCCGCGAGCGCAGCCCGGCTCCCAGGTGTCGTCGGCGTCGCACAGCGCGACGACGTCGACGTCGCCGAGCGCGTCGAGCCCCGTCGCGCGCGCCGCCGCAGGCCCGCCGGGGGTGTCGCGGCGAACGACGCGGACGCCTTCGCAGCGGATCGGCTCGAACGAGCCGTCGTCGACCACGACGACCTCGTCGGGCTCCTGCGCGAGGACCGCGTCCAGGGTCTCGGTCAGGTATCGCGGGAACCCGCGGACCGGGATCAGGACCCCCGTGCGCACGCGAGCCAGCGTACGCGGTGAGCGCGCACGCCGACGGTCACATCACGGCCGATGCGATGCACGCCCGACCGCCAGCGGACACGGCTCCGTGCGATGGATGCCGTGGAGCGCGTGGATCGGGCGAGGTCGTCGCCAGCCGCGCGATCCGCCCGTGGCGCAGCGAGGCGCGCAGCGTGCCGCCACCGTCGACGCACCAGCGCCATCCGCTGCGCGGCGGGCCGAGGACCTGCGCGCGCGCGCTTTGCGGTCATCCCCAGCGCGAGCGGTCCGATCGAGCGACTGGTCACCGCACCGCTCGCGTCGGCGCATGGCGCCATCGGCGGCGCACTGCTCGGCGCCGGCGGCGGGCTCGCGTAGACGCCGGGTGGGTGGGCCGAGTTCGCTTGTGCGACGCAATTCGGGTCGGCCGGGATGTCGTCGTGCGTGATCACGCCGCCGGTGCCCGGGCCGAGGAACTGCGTGAATTGGCCCACTCCACCCGGCATCCCCGGGATCGAGGACGGGTCACCGGTGTGCCCGTTGACGTTGAAGTTCGTCACCCAGGCGCCGCCGTCGCCGCGCGCCTTGTCGAAGAAGTAGTGGCCGTCCCACTCGTAGAGCTTCGTGGAGCCGTCGTCCTGGACGACCGACGCGCGCCAGTGGTCGGACTGGAAGTAGAAGCACTTGTCGACGGCGGCGGAGACGCGTGCGGGCTCCTTGCTGAGGAAGTCGACGATGCCGAGCTCGGTGACGTTCTGGTGGCGCTTGTCGAACTCCACGCAGTAGGGGTCGGCGTCCGGGTGTGGCACCTCGGTGCCGAAGCCGGCGTTCTGCAGCTCGCAGGTGAACGGGTTCGTGCCGTCCCAGCCTGTCGGCGCGCTCATGTCCGCTCCCGCGGGCACGGCGAGGACGAGCCCGATCGCAGCGATCCATGTGGCGCCCCTGCCCATGCACCGAGTGTAGATTGAACGCTGACGTTCCGTCGAGGCAGGGGATGAACTTCGAGGCAGAACTCACCCGCCGGCAGGTGCTCGCCGCCGGCATGGCTGCGCTGGTGTCGCAGGCGCTGCCGCTCGCCCGCGCCTGCCCCGGCGCTCGCCCTCGGCGTGGGGCCGCTGGACGCTGACGGCCTGCTGCAGGCGTACGCCGACACGCTGATCCCCGGGCGCAGGGTCGCGGTGACCGAGTCGGGCGCGCCCGTGCACCCGCAGGCGATCCTCGGCAGCGACCCGCGGCCGGGCGCCGTGGAATGCGACGCGCTGTGATCTACCACGACGCCCGCGTCGGGTTCGACGCGCTCGCCCCGGCGTTCCTCGCCGACCTGGCGCTCGCCAACGGCGCGGCGACTTCCTGTCGCGGACCTCGCGGCGCGCACGGCCACATGCCGCGCGGGCTCGACTTCGGCAACCCGCTGCGCACTGCTCTGGGAGGCCGCGGCGGCGGTGCCGTTCGTCGCGATCGCGGCGCACGAGGAACCGGCACGGCGATGATCGGGCTACCCGCATGGGCTGCCCGGCGCCGCGCCGGCTACCGCGACTTCTCCTACCGGCGCAAGCTCGCGCGGGAGCGCACGAAGCGGGGGTCGCTCGCCTGATGGCCGAGCGCGCCGACGTCGTCATCGCGGGCAGCGGGTTCGGCGGCGCCGTCGCCGCCTACCGGCTCGCCGAGGCCTACCACGCCGCCGGCGCGGACCCGCGCTCGATCGTGGTGCTGGAGCGCGGACGGCGCTTCGGCCACACCGACTTCAGGCAGTCGATGGACGTGGGGAACCTGTCCAAGGTCTACGACCTCGTGCAGGGCCAGGGCATGCAGGTCGTCACCGCCAACGCCGTGGGCGGCGGCTCGAACCTGTACCTCGCGGCCTCGCTGCGCGCGCCGACGGAGACGTTCGAGCGCCGCGACCGCCGCACCGGCGACGGGCCCGACCGGCGCATGTGGCCGGCCGCGCTGTCGCGGCGCAGCCTGAACCCGTACTACGCGCGCGTCGAGCGCGGCCTGCGCGTCCGCCGGCCCAGCTGGAAGCAGGTCTCGAAGTCCGGCGGCCTGTGGGCCGCGACGCTCAACGAGGCCGGGCACACGTGCGACCGTGTGCCGGTCGCGATCGACGCGGGCCGCTGCGTCAACGCGAAGTGGTGCCACACCGGCTGCATCTTCGGCGCCAAGAACTCGCTGATCACGAACTACCTCGCTGCCGCCGAGCTGCTCGGCGTGCAGATCCGCACGCTGCACGAGGTGCAGTCGGTGCGCCAGTCCTCGGCGCGGCCGTATCGCTACATCGCGACGGTGAACACGCTCGACCCGGACACCAAGCAGTCGACCGGGAGCGTCGAGCTCGAATGCAAGGCGCTCGTGCTCGCGACGGGCGCCATGGGCGACGCGCCGATCCTGATGCGCTCCTCGCGCGAGCTGCCGTCGCTGAGCAGCCACGTCGGACAGCACCTGGGCAGCAACGGCGACCACGTCGCGGCGATCGAGTTCGACCCGGCGCGCGTCCATGACGTGCTCGGGCTCGGGCGCTACCACGCGTTCCACAAGGGCATGCCGATCACGACGATGACCTACGACTTCTGGGCGGGACGGCGGTCGCACGCGCACGACGGGACGCGCTTCACGCTGCAGGAGATCTTCCTGTCGACGCTGACGAACCTGCTGTACGACGACGGTCGCTCACCCGACGGCGAACCGTCGTGGTGGGGCGTGCAGAAGAAGGACGCGATCGCGAACTGGGCCAGCCGGATCGAGCTGCTGGCGATGGTCGAGGACACCAACGACGGGACGTTCCTGGCCCGTCGCCGACAGGCGGCGGCGGCGTGCAGCCCAACGGCGGGCCGATCGCGTTCGGGACGTTCAACTACGCGATGAGCGAGCAGTCGCTGCGCGTGCGCGAGGCTGCCAACGCGGCGATGGCGAAGATCGCGGCGACGAAGGGACTCGGGCGCTTCATGAAGCTCACCGAGACGCGCGGCGTCTACTGCGCCCATCCGCTGGGCGGCTGCCGGATGGCCGAGTCGGCCGAGCTGGGCGTCGTGGACGACAGCGGCCGGGTCTTCGGCTACGAGGGCCTGCACTGCTTCGGCTCGTCGATCATCCCGACGTCGCTCGGCGTCAACCCGTCGCTGACGATCGCCGCGGTGGCCGAGCGCTGCGCGGACAGGCTCGTCGCGCGCGGGCCGTCACTCGGGCTTCCGTCGCCGCCCGCGGACTTCCGGCCCGGCGTGCCGAAGCAGATCGTGGGCCCGCGCGTGATCCCGTAGGGTCCCGCGCCCATGTTCGACCGCTTCGCGATCGGGTTCGACCCGCGAGACCAGCCGCGGCTGCACGAGCTCTGGGACGAGGTCTTCGCCTCCAACCAGTGGTCGGAGGGCGCGATGACCAAGCGCTTCGAAGAGGCCTGGGGCGCGTGGAACAGCCTCGGGTCCGTGGCGTTCGGGTCGTGGACGGGCGGCGCGCTGGCCGCGCTGTCCTATGCAGGCGTCGGCCCGGGCGACACCGTGCTGTGCCCGTCGAACACCTTCATGGCGACGCCGCTGTCGGTGATCCGCTCAGGCGCGCAGGTGGCGTTCGTGGACTCCAACCGCGACGACCTGTGCATGTCGTTCGAGGACTTCGAGCGCAAGGTCGCCGAGCACCGGCCCAAGGCCGCGTGGCTCGTCCACATCGGCGGACACATCGCGTTCGACGTCGAGCGCATCGCGGACCTGTGTCGCGCCGAGGGGATCTTCCTGATCGAGGACTGCGCGCACGCCCACGGCGCGGACTGGAGCGGCCGGCGCCCAGGCTCGTGGGGCGACGCCGGCGTGTACTCGTTCTACGCGACCAAGACGGTGTCGACGGGCGAGGGCGGGATGCTCGTCTCGGGTGACGAGGACCTGCTCGCGTACGCACGCGCGTTTCGCAACTACGGCAAGCCCGACCACGAGGTCGACGGGCTGAACTTCCGCCTGAGCGAGTTCACGGCGGCGATCGGGCTCGTCCAGGCCGAGCGCCTCGAGGAGATCGTCGCCTGGAAGAACGCGGTCGCGCGCGAGGTGCTCGACCCGGCGCACCCCGGCCGGCTGGTGCTCCCCGACGGTATGACCAGCGGCCACTACAAGTACGTCGTCTTCGACCCGATCGAGAAGTCCACCGGCAAGGTCTACGACCAGCCCTGCCACCGGATCATGGGCCACGCCGTCGACATGCCCAACGCCGACTGGATCGCGTCACACCACTGGTGCGTGCCGCTGTACTACCGCCCGGAAACCGCGGCGATGGCGTCGAGCACCGCCGGGAGCGCCGCCACCATGGCGCGCCACGAGCCTGGATCGGCGTAGTCGTCGGCGTCGTGCAGGAGCAGCACGTCGCGCTCGCTGAGATCCCGCGTGACGCGGCGCGCGATCTGCGCCGCGGTCGTCTTGGCGCGCCAGTCACGCCCCCATCGCGACCACAGCAGCGGGTTGAAGCCGCGGCTCATCACCTCGTAGAGCGCGGGCAGCGAGTAGGCGCCGTAGGGGGCGCGGTGGAAGTCGACCGTCGGGCGGACCGACTCCTCGCCGCGGTCGAGGTCGTTGCGCAGCGCGCTCGGCGTGAGGCGCCAGAGCGGGCGGTGGGTGTCGCCGTGCAGAGCGATGCCGTGGCCGGCCGCCTCGATCTCATCGCGCAGGCCGCCGGTGCGGCGGACCTGCTCGCCGACGAGGAAGAAGGTCGCCCGCACGTCGTGCGCGCGCAACAGCTCCAGCACCTGCGGCGTGGCCTGCGGGTGCGGGCCGTCGTCGAAGGTGAGGTGCGGACCCGGCACCACGCGCGTCGTCTCGATGCCCAGAGCGTGGGCCAGCCTCGGCACGTGGGCGGCGGGCAGGGGGAGCCCGTAGGCGGCTGTCGCTCCGGCTGCGATGACGAACGGGACGCGCACGGAGACAGCGTATGACGCTCTTCTGGGGACTGCTCCTCGCCCTGTGCGCGGCGGCCTGTTACGACGGCGCGATCGTGCTGCAGGCCGTCGAGGCGCGCAAGGTCCACACCGACGACACACTGCAACCCGCACTGTTCGCGCGGCTCGTGCGGCGGCCGCGCTGGCTGGCGGCAATCGCGCTGGACGGCCTCGGGTGGCCGTTTCAGCTGGCGGCGCTGGCACTCGTACCGCTCAGCGTGGTGCAACCCGCGCTGGCGCTGGGGCTGATCCTGCTGCTCGCGCTCGGCGACCGCATGCTCGGCGAGCGGCCAGGGAAGAGCGAGCTGTTCGGCGTGGCGTTGCTGACCGGCGGCGTGGCGGTGCTCGCGGCCGTGGCTCCCGAGCACAGCTCACACCATGCCTCGACCCTGGCGCTGGCGGCTGTGAGCATCGGACTTGGCCTCCTCGCCCTGACGCCGTTCGTGCTGGGGGCACACGGATGGCTGCTCGTGATCGGCGCGAGCGCCGGTTTCACGCTGGGGGCGATCACCAGCAAGCTGCTGACGGACGAGCTCGCGTCCGGGACGGCCTGGGGCGCGCTGGCCTGGGCCGCGGTGACCGGGGTCGCTGCGCTCACCGGCAAGCTCGCGGAGACGGCGGCGCTGCAGCGGATGGCCGCTGCGTCGGTGGCGGCGCCGATCTTCGCCGTGCAGGCCGTCGTGCCGGTGCTCGCCGCGCCCGCGCTCACGGGCGAGAGCTGGAGTGCGGGCGTTCCCGCCGGGCTGGTGCTTGTGCTCGCAGGCACGGTGCTGCTCGGCCGCTCGCGCGCGGTGCTCAGCCTCGTGGAGGCGGCCGAATGACCTTCACGCTTCGCGTGATCCGCTCGGCGTTCGACCGCCCCTCGCGGCGCCTTCGATACGGCTCTCACCGCGATCAGAACGCCGACCTGTTCCTGCCCGCCGGCGCTGGGCCGTTCCCGCTCGTCGTCGTGCTGCACGGCGGCTGGTGGCAGGCCAGGCGGACGCGCTCGAAGCTCTACACGCGCCCGCTGTCGGCCGACCTCGTCCGGCACGGCCTCGCGGTGCTCAACGGCGAATACCGGCGCGTGGGCGGTGGCGGCGGCTGGCCGGCGACCTTCGACGACGCGCGCGCGTTGGTGGCGCTGGCGCGCCGGCAGCCCGAGGCGGGCGGCGTGGCGGTCCTGGGCCACAGCGCCGGCGGCCACCTCGCGCTCTACGCCGCGGCGGAGGGCGGCGTCGACGCGGTGGTCGCGCTCGCGGCGCCGAGCGACCTCGAGGCGCGGCCGGGTCCGCAGACCCACGCGCTGATGGGAGGTACCCCCGCCGACGTCGGCGACCACTACGCGCTGGGCAATCCGATCCGGCGCGTCCCGCTCGGCGTTCCGGCGCTGCTGGTCCACGGCACGCGCGACGAGACGGTCCCGCCGAAGCGAAGCCGCGACTTCGCCACGGCCGCCGCCGCCGCCGGCGACGACGTCACCCTCGTCGAGCCGGACGCGGACCATCGCGAGGTCATCGATCCCGAGCACCCGGCCTGGACGCCGGTGCCGGCGTGGCTGCGCGGGCGCCTCAGCTGAGCCCCGGACTCAGGGGTCTGTCCCCACAGTCCCGGACTCAGGGGTCTGTCCCCGCAGTCCGGGCGAGGCGCAGCACCTCGTCGGCGGCGTGGGGCAGCCGCTCGTACGAGCGGTCCGGGGTTCGGGGACGCGTGAGGGCGCGGCGCAGCGCGGTGCGCAGCTCGGCCGGCGTGCGGGCGACGTCGGCCATGTCGAGCTGCGCGAAGGCGCGGTTGTTGACGCGGACGTGGCCGGCGCCCCAGCCGTAGGAGATGACGCGCGTCCCGCGCACCTGGGCCTCCAGCACGGTCAGGCCGGCGGTGGAGTGGATGAGCACGTCGGCCGCGCCGAGGAGATCCCCCATGCGATCGGTGAAGCCCCAGGCGTCGACGCCCTCGATCGCGCCCAGGCGCGAACGCAGCTCCTCGTCGCGGCCGCACAACACCACGGTGTGCGCGCCGGCCTCCACGGCCGCGTGCGCGGCGCCGGCGAGATCGCCCACCGCCCAGCCGCCGCCCGAGACGACGACGACCGGCCGCTGCGCAGGCAACCCGAGCGAGCGGCGCGCCGCCGCGCGGTCGACGGGCTGCTCGAACTCCGAGCGCGTGAGCCCGCGCACGTGCGCCACGCGGGTCCGCGGCGCGAGTCGCCGGACCTCCGCCACCGACTCCGCCTGCGTGATCAGGTGCAGGCCGAACTTCGGGTGCACCCACGGCTCGAGCGCGGTCAGGTCGGTGATCGCGGACACCAGCGGGACGCCCGGATCGATCCGGCCGAGCAACGGGTTGACACCCGGGTAGGTCGACACGATCACGTCGGGACGCTCGGCCGCGATCAGCCGCCGCAGGCCGCGCCCGCCGAGCAGCAGGCCGATGCGCTCCTGCACGCGCCGAAGACGATGTGG
>CAWCEB010000044.1:0-11784 GCA_963794105.1 uncultured Actinomycetes bacterium
CCTCTTCGAGGTCATGACCGTCACGTCGGAGATGCACCACCTGATCGTCGAGAAGGCCTCCGTCGAGGCCATGACGGAGCTCGCCGTCGCCCAGGGCATGCGGCGCCTGCGCGAGGACGGCATGGCGAAGGTCCGCGCCGGCATCACGTCGATGGCCGAGGTCGCTCGCGTCATCGGCGCGAGCTAATTGGTTTCGCGACCCTCGCGGAATCAACCGTCTGCCCGCTCCTCGATCAGCCGGCGCAGGCGGCGCAGATCCCGTCGCATGCTGTGCCCCAGCCAGCGCGCCATCAGCGGCGCGAGGAAGCGCGGCACCGCATTGGGTTCGAGTTCGACGTCGTAGCTGAACCGCGCCGACTGCGGCGTGCCCGCAGCGACCACGGTCCGGCGCCCGCGTACCTCGCCGCTGGTACCGGTCCCGGAGAAGCCGTAGGTCAGTCCGGGGCCGACGTCCGTGACCGCCGTCTCGGTCGTGTAGGTGCGGCCGCCGAGGACGAGGACCTCGCGCACGCGCGTGCCGACCCGGGGCGGACCATCGGCGTCGGGTGTCATCTCGGCGATGCCCTTGCGCCAGATCGTGTCGGCGGCGTAGTCGCTGACCACTGCCCACACCTCGGAGGGCGGGCGCTCGATGTCGATGCTGTTGGTGACGGTGATGCTCACGTTGCGCAGTTCCTTGGTGTCGTGTAGCTTTGTAACAAGCAAGCTAGACGACAAGAAGCTTGGAGTCAAGGTACTTTGGATGCAGTAGACGCCATCGTCGAGCAGTGGCAGCGCGAGCGACCGGACCTCGACCCGTCTGCAAAGCGCGTCACCGGCCGGATCGTGCGGCTCGCTTCGCTGTTCCATCAGGCATTCGCGGACGCCTTCGAGGCGGCCGGTCTCAGCCCAGGGGACTACGGCGTCCTGGTCGCGCTACGGCGGGCGGGCGCCCCGTTTCGCCTGACGCCCACCGAGCTCGCGCGCCAGCGCATGATGACCTCGGGCGGCATGACACCCGTCCTGGACCGGCTCGAGCGTCAGGGGCTCGTGGCGCGGCTGCCGAATCCCGAGGACCGCCGCGGGAGCCTCGTCGAGCTGACGAAGCAGGGACGCCGCGCGGTGGACGCCGCGATGGAGCGGCACACAGGCGCCGAGCATGCGCTGGTGGAGGGGCTGGACGCCGGCGAGCGCGAGCAGCTCGCCGCCCTGCTGCGCAAGCTCGTGCTGTCAGTCGACCGGTAGCACCGGAGGCGGTGAGGGCGACGAGCAGCGCGCCGCGGCGCCTCAAGCGGTGCGCTCCGGCTGGGGCGTCGTCAGCGGAGCCTCTTCGGTGCGCGCGATGTCCAGCGCGGGGCCGATCCGGCCGCGGACCTGGCGTTCGGCGAGGCGCTGGATCACCATCCGCAGCGGCAGCGCCGCGCCCACCCAGCGCGGCGAGACGATACGGCGCGAGCGGCGCCGGATGCCGCGTTCGATCGCGTCGATGGCCGGGCCGACGGGAGCCACGGGCAGGTGGCCGTGCCCGCCGATCGGCATGCGCGCCGCGGCCTTGGTGGCGAAGCCGCGTGACGTCATGTCGGTGTCCAGCTCGGCGTAGTAGGCGACGCCCACTCGCGCGCCCGATGGCGCCAGTTCGATCCGCAGCGAATCGCCGAGCGATTCGACCGCCGCCTTCGATGCGCAGTAGGCGGCCATCAGCGGCAGGTGGACGGCGGCCGCGAGCGAGGCGGTGACCAGGAAGTACCCGCCCGGGTGGCTCACATGGGGGCCGGCGGCGCGGATCAGGTTGTAGGTGCCGTTGAGATTCACCGCGATCGTCGCGTCCCAGACCGTGGCATCGCCGCCGACGAGCGCCATCTGCGCGCCGATGCCGGCGTTGGCGATCGCTACGTCCAGGCCGCCGAGCCGGTCGACCGCAGCTGCGACCGCGTCGTCGACCTGCGCCCGGTCGGCAACGTCGCAGTCAAACCACGGCGCGCCGCCACATGCCACCGCGACGTCCTTCAGCAGGTCCGGCTCCAGCCCGAGCAGCGCCACCTGCGCGCCGCGGTCGCGCAGGCGCTTGGCCGTGAGCGCGCCGATCCCGCGCGCTGCACCGGTGATGAGGACGCGACGGCCGGCGAGGGTGGTCATCGTGCGTCCGGCTGCACGCGCAGCGTGTTCAGCGTCATCGCCAGCATCTCGTAGTGGCCGACGAGCATGCAGAGCTCGATCAGCTCCTGGTCCGAGAACAGTGGCCGCAGCTGCGCCCAGAGCTCGTCGGAGATCGCGCGCTCGGCGTGCAGCTCGTCGGCCGCTCGCAGGAGCAGCGCCTGGTGCGGCGTCCAGTCACCTGCGGCGGCGCCGCCGCGCACCCGCCGCACCTGCTCCGCGGTCAGCCCGGTGGACCGGGCGATGCGCTCGTGGTGGCCCCATTCGTACTCGCAGTCGCAGTTGTGCGCGACGCGCAGGATCACGAGCTCGGTGTCCGCGCGGGGGAGCGTGCCGCGGGGCATCAGCCCGGCGGCGAAGCGCAGCCAGCGCCGGAACAGCCGGCGGTGGCGGGCGAGCGTCGTGAAGATGTTCGGCGGGCCGCTGCGCGTCGCGATGCCGATCGCGCGCGCGATCAGCGCGTTGACCGGTCCGATCTCTCGCGTCGTTCCCGGCCCGATCCGCGGCGCAGCGCCTCCCATGGACGCATCGTACCTTTTGCGAACGCAGGTGTTCGCAGTTACTCGCCGTGCACTCGGCGGGCGAGCTCGACCAGCGGCCGGCGCAGGGCGCGCAGGCCCTTCAGGTCGTTCGCCGCGAGGCGCGCGGTGACCATCGAGCTCGTGGCGGCGACGATCGCCTCGTTGGCGAACCGGTCTCCCGCGGTCCGCCGGCCGAAGGTGTCGTCGAGCACGGCCGCGAACCGCCGCTGCATGGCGGCGCGGCGCTCGAGCGCCGCCGGGCCGGCGGCGTACACCTCGATCAGGAACATCCGCGCGAGCTGTGGCTGGGCCGCGAGCGCGTCGAGGTACGTGCGCAGCCCGCTCTCGAACCGCTCGAGCGGCGTGCCGCCGGTGGGCCGCGTGGCGAAGGCCTGCGCGAGGACGGCGTCGGTGGCCGCCTCGAGCGCGCTCATGAAGCAGTCCTCCTTGGACTCGAACTGCTCGTAGAAGGTCTCGCGCGAGACCTTCGCTGCGCGCAGGACGTCCGCCACCGACGTGGCCGCATAGCCCTTCTCCGCCATCGCGTCGGCCATCGCGCGGAAGATCCGCGCGCGCTGGGACTGCACGACCTGCTCGCGCGTGAGACCGTGCCGGCCGCGGGGGAGCGGCTCGATGGCGCCCTGCTGCGTCACCCGCCAAGCCTATGTGGTTACATGACCGTAACCATGACTGCGACCACGACGCCTGAGCAGCTCGCCTCACCGCTGATCGGCCAGGCCGAGCCGTCGGCCGCGGGCCCGGCCCGGGACGGCGTCGGTCACCTGCGTCAGCCGCCGGACATCCCGCTGTCGCCGACGGTTCAGACGCTGCGCTTCAGCGTGCGCCAGATCGAGTTCGTCTTCGGGGCGCGCCGCCGCCTGGGCGAGGTCTTTCGCATGCACACGCGCGTGGTCGAGGGCGGGACCGTCATCACCAGCCACCCCGACCACGTCAAGTCGCTCTTCACCGCCGACCCCGCCGAGGCGCCCTCGCTGACCGGCGAGTCGCCGCTGCGCCCGATCGTCGGGCCGAACTCCACGCTGACCGCGCTGGGCGAGCGCCACATGCGCCAGCGCAAGCTGCTGTTGCCGTCGTTCCACGGCGAGGCGATCGCGCGCTATACGGCGATGATCGCCGGCGCCGCCGAGCGCGAGATCGATCGCTGGCCGATCGGCGAGCCGTTCGCGCTGGCACCGCGAATGCAGGCGATCACGCTCGACGTGATCATGGGCGGGATCTTCGGCATCGAGGGGCGGCCGGAGCGCGGCACGCCCGAGCACCGGCTGCGCCAGG
The DNA here is from genome assembly GCA_963794105.1 of uncultured Actinomycetes bacterium. GTDB lineage: Bacteria > Actinomycetota > Thermoleophilia > Solirubrobacterales > Solirubrobacteraceae > AC-49. Next base: position 3,948 of record CAWCEB010000044.1, read on the forward strand.
TGATCCGGCAGCTGGTGTGGCTCTCGACGCTGCCCGTCTCGCAGATCGCGGAGCTGCTGAACACCGGCAGCGACGAGGCCGTCGGGCCGACGAAGGTGGCGCTGGGCTACCTCGACCGAGCCACGTACGCCGTGATCCGCAAGCGGCGCGCCGCGGAGGATCTCGAGCAGCGCACGGACATCCTGTCGCTGCTGGCGCAGGTGACCGACGACGAGGGCACGCCGCTCACGGACTCCGAGCTGCGCGACGAGCTGCTGACGCTCGTGCTCGCGGGCCACGAGACGACCGCGAACTCGCTGGCATGGACCTTCGAGCGGCTCGTGCGCACGCCCGACGCCTACGACCGGCTGCGCGAGGCGGTGCGCGGGGACGAGGACCGCGACGCCGTCATCGAGGCGACGATCCACGAGGGCATGCGAAGCCGTCCCGTGATCCCGGTGATCGGCCGCCGCGTCACGGTCCCGTGGCAGCTGGGCGACTACGGGGTCGAGGCCGACACGCCGGTGCTGATGAGCATCCTGCTCGTGCACCACCGCGAGGACGTGTATCCGGACCCGTTCGCGTTCCGGCCCGAGCGCTTCCTGCACCACAAGCCCGGGACGTACGAGTGGATCCCGTTCGGCGGCGGCATCCGGCGCTGCCTGGGCGCCACGCTCGCGATGGCCGAGCAGCGCGTGGTGATGGATGCGGTCGCGCGCAGGACGGACCTCGTCGCCGACGACCCGGCGCCCGAGCGCGCGGTGCACCGCAACGTGACGATGATCCCGTCACGGGGCGCGCGCGTGGTCGTGCGCGAGCGGCGGCCGGCAACCGCCTCCTAAGGGCTCTCGCCCCAGAGGAAGTTGGCCGACGGGCTGTTCCCGCCGTTGCCGCACTGCAGGAAGATGTGCGTGAACGCCACGCCGGCGCCCAGCGCGGGCGGCCCGCCGTCACCCGTGATCAGGAACGCCGTCGCGAACGGGAATGTCGTCACGGGAGCCGACCAGAGCTGGTGCTCGGTCAGCGTCGTGCCGGTCACCGTGCCCGTGTAGGTCACCGCGACGCTCAGCCTGAGGTTCGTCACGAGCAGCGTGCCGCTGCAGAGCCCCAGCGAATCCGATGTGCCGGAGCCGGTGAACTGCACGGTCGTCGGCTCGCGCGCGGTGAACGGCGCGGTCGGCGTCGCCTGGACCGGGCAGCTGCCCACGCCGTCGACGTTCCAGCCGGGATGCCCCGCAGCGGGGATGAGCACGCGGCCGGACCCGCTGCACCCGTCGAGGTCGGCCGCCTGAGCCGCGGTCGCGGCGCCTGCCGCCAGCGCCCCCGCGCCCGCGCATGCCGCGAGCAGCCTGTGACCCCACCTTGCCATGACGTCCTCCCGTTGACGCCGATGAACCAGCTTCCGGTCCAAAGCCTACGACGCGTGTCAATCGCCGTCCAGTCCGACCCGGCAGGAATGCTGGAACGCGTGGATCCCCGGCTCGCCGAGTTCGAGGCGCGCTTTCGCCGCGCCGGCCTGCCGCTCTTCGTCGCGGGCACGACGGCGCGCACCGAGGTCTGGACACGGGCGGTGCCGGTGCTCGGCCTCGTGTTCATCGGCGAGGTGCTGGGAGCCATCGACCTGCAGTGGTCGACGCCGGCGAACATCGGCGCGCTGGCCGGCGGGTTCGCGATCCTGCTCGGCGGGCTCGCGCTGTCGAATCGCGCCCGTGGCCGGCCGGCGCTCGCGCGCCCGCGCGACGTCGGCGCCGTGGAGCTGGCGGGGTTCGTGCTGCTCCCGGCCGTGCTGCCGGCGATCTTCGGCGGCCAGACCCGCAGCGCCTGGGTGACCGCTGTGTCGAACCTCGCGTTGCTTGCCGTGCTCTACGGGACGATCCGCTACGGCCTGCTGTCGATCGTCGCCTGGGCCGCGCGGCGGCTCGGCGGCCAGCTGGCGGCGAGCGTCGTGCTGCTCGCCCGCGCGATTCCGCTGCTGATGCTGTTCTCGGTGGTGCTCTTCCTCACCACGGAGATGTGGCAGACGTTCGCGAGCATGGATGACGCGTCGCTGGCCGCGATCGCGGGGCTGCTGGTCGCGGTCGGCACGCTGTTCCTCGTCGCGCGGCTTCCTCGTGAGGTCGCTGCACTTGAGCGCGACGTCGGCGGAGGCCCGCCGCTCGATCGCCGGCAGCGGTTCAACGTGGGCCTGGTGATGTTCGTCTCCCACGCGCTGCAGGTGTTCGTCGTCAGCCTCGCGGTCGGGGTGTTCTTCGTGGCGTTCGGGCTGCTCGCCACGCCCGCGTCGCTGCTGCAGACGTGGGTCGGCACGCCGCCCGACGAGGTCCTCACCGTCGCCGGCGTCCACCTCTACGCCGAGCTGCTGCGCGTCAGCGCCGCGATCGCAGCGTTCTCGGGCCTCTACTACGCGATCGCCGTGCTCACCGACGCCACGTATCGCGAGGAGTTCCTCTCCGAGATCGAGGCCTCGATGCGCGAGACCTTCACCGCGCGCGCCGAGTACCTCGCGTTGCGCGCGTAGCCGTCAGGCCAACTGGGCGCGCAGCTCCTGCTCGACCGGGCGCGGCACGAGCGTGAGCGTCACGGCTCCGGCCTCCACGCGGACGCTCGCGCCGAGCGGGATCTCGCCCTCGCCGGCGGCGATCGCGGCAGGCGAGGGGGTGAGGCCGAACATCGCGTGGCCCACGCGCGTCGCATGGCGGCGCAGCGCGCGCTCGGCGAGGCGGCGCGTGGTGCACCACCCGGCGGCGTGCAGGTGATTGCCGTGCCACAGCTCGTAGCGCCAGCGGCGAAAGCCGAAGCGCCCGAGCGGGAGCGGGTGCAGCTGGTAGCCGAAGCGGATGCCTTCGACGCCGATCATGTCTTGAAAATAGCGATCAGGTCGTGGGCTTCCCAAGCGAGAGCGCGATCTTCAGCAGCACGGTCGCGGTCGTCGGATACGTGACGGGCGCGCCGCCACAGGGGTAGGCCGGGGTGCCCGGCGTCATGCAGGCGTTGAGCGTCAGCGGGTACGGGTCGGCCGTCAGCTCGAGGCTCGTCAGGCCGCCCTGGCCGACCTGGCCGTGCAGGTGCACGAAGGCGGTCGAGTCGGTGTAGCCGGTCGGCGCGAGCGGCTGGTCGCACGCATCCTGCGCGCGGGTGTCGAGCACGGCGCGGATGATCACGTTCGCGTCCGAGGTGATCGACCCGTTGGCGTGCAGGATCGCGCTGTTGACCTTCGTCTTGTCGAGCGTGATCGCCGTCGCCGGGTCCGATCGCGCCCACACCGGCGAGGCGCAGCCGTCGCTGAAGAAGTCGGTCGGCGCCACGGAGATGGAGCCGCCGGTGAGCAGCGCCTTCGTGTCCGAGTCCAGGTGGATCTGGCCCGGGATGTAGCCCGTGAGCTTCCCCGTCAGGGCCACGGTCCGCACGACGCCGTTCCCGAAGTCCAGCGTGGCGCTGCTGCCGTCGAGCACCGTCGTGGTCACGGGAACCTTGATCGGCTTCGGCTTGACCTTCACCCGGTGGCACTTCCGCTTCTTGTGCCCGTGCACCTTGACGACCTTGCACTTGCGCTTGGTCTTCGCGCCGGCGGGCGCGGCGCCCACGGCGGGCGCGAGCAGGGCAACGGCAAGGACGGCGATGCAGGCGCGGGTCATGGGCTCCTCCGAGGGGACAGCGGCGCCTCCGCGCCGCGCGAGCATACGCTCAGCCACGCAGCAGCGCGAAGAAATCCTGGGCGAACGCAGAGGTGCCCACGGAGCACTCGGCGTGCTCGACCGCCCCGGGGCCAACGAGCGTGACCTTGGTCATCATGCGCCCGGGCTCCGTCGTTACCTGCAGGCTCGACCGGTCCCACGTCGCGGCGGGCTCGGCCTCGATCCGCAGCCGCTGGCCGGGGAAGCCCTTGTAGCCATGCGCCGCGACCTGGTCGGAGTGCACGACCAGGAGGAGCTTGTCCGGAAGCCCGCCCGCCTTGTCCTTCGAGGCCTTCTTCGATGCGCCGTAGGCCAGCAGCGACGGCAGGATCCCGAAGCCGCGCATACCCACGCTGAGCCCCTTGCGCGTGCCGAACCCGGTGTGGCTCAGTGGGCAGACGGCGATGACGCCGGCGCCGAGCGTCGTGCGCGCCGCGTCGAGCCACGGGTTGTCTGCAACCGTCTCTTCCGACCTGCTCACGCGCTCGACTCGGCCTCCTGCTTGAGGCCGTCGGCCGCGCCGCCGAGCAGGAAGGCCATCACGGTGCCCTCGACCGGGCCGCGCAGCAGCATGCCGAGCATCCGTCCGGGATCGACCTCCAGCGCGTAGGTCGCGCGCGTGCGCCCTTCGCCCAGGTCCTCGAGGTCCCACCACCCCTTGAGCGACTTGACGTCGCCCTTCTCCTGCACCCACTCGATTCGCGTGGGCTCCGTGTAGCTGAAGCGCAGCTTCGTCGTGACGGTCTTGACCTTCGCGTCGCTCTTCGTGTTGACGACCTCGGCGCGGCCGTCGGCGTCCTTGGACAGCACTTCGACGTCCTTGAGCGAGCCCTGCCACTTCGGCGCGCCCTCGATGTCGGCGGCGATGGCATAGCAACGGTCGATGGGCGCGTCGATCTCGACGCTGCGGTCTCCGGTGATCATGGATGCGAAGCCTAAGCGCTCTGCTCGGCTCCGCGGGCGAGGCGCTGCACGATGTCGGGGTAGAAACGCTCGAGCAGCTTGCGGGAGATGTTGCCGCGGACCTTGGCGCTGACGTCGAACTCGGCGCGCCAGGTGATGTCGGTCCCGCCGGTCGCGCCCTCGGCGAGGTTGATCTGCGCGCGGTAGTTCTCGAACGGCAGGCCGGAGACGAGCTCGTAGGTCAGGCGCTCGTTCGGGACGAGCTCCGTGACGCGTTCGAGGTTCGTGACCGGGGCCTGGCGCAGCCTGCGGACGACGCCGACACCCTGCGGGTCGTCGCCCGGGGCGGGCGTCTCGACGGTCGTGCTCGACCAGGTGCCCCAGTCCTGCCAGGTGTCGATGTCGCGGATGAGCGCCCAGACGGCGTCGCGGGAGGCGTTCGAGTGCGCGGAAGCTTCGATGACATGGTGGCTCATGCCTAAATGGTTGCCCGTCGCGCCGCGGCCGTCGTCCTCCGTGAGAAGGATTCGCTCACACCACACATGCGTCGTGTGCCGCCGCCGCGATGCGGACCTCGCGCAGCACCCGGCCGCGTGCGTCCAACAGCGTGAGCGTGCCCGCGCCGAGCGACGGGGTGAGGACGAGCTGACCGGCGCGTTGCACGTTGTACGAGCCCTGCGGCACGCGGACGCTGTGCAACAGCCGGCCATCGAGCGCGTGGACGCGAACGCTGCCGCCGTCACCGCTTGCGACGTAGGCGCGGCCGGGACCGAACGTGACGTGCTGGGGCGCCGCGTCGGCCTGCAGCTCGGCGCCGCCGTGCAGGGCGATCCGGCGCTCACGGCCCGCCGTGATCCACAGGCGCCCGTCCGGGGCGACGGCGACGTCGTGGGCAAGGAATCGCGGGGCGATGCGGCGGATCACGTGCGGGCGCAGCGGGTTCGAGACGTCGACCGCGACGAGCCGGTCGGCGCTGGACCCGAGCGCGACCCACAGCGTGCTGCCGCGGCGCGTGACATGGCGCGCCAGGGCGCCGACGGGCGCCCGGTGCAGCACGCGCCCGCGGTCGAGGTCGATCGTCACCACCTCGCCGGTCCCGGAGTCCGTGACGAACGCGAAGCGGCCCGCGAGCACCGTGTAGCGCGGCTCGGAGAAGCCGCCGAGCACGCGGCGCACGCGGATCCTGTCGCCGGCGCGTTCGATCAGCGACACCTTCCCGAGCTGCGTGTGCGCGCAGACGGCGAGGTCCCCGGCCCGTCCCTGGATCGAGCGCGGCCCCTCGATCGTCCGCAGCCGCTGCACGATCCGCCCCGACGCGGGCGACACGACGGCGACGTGGCTCTCGGTGTCGGCGGTGGCGAGCGCGAGCGGCCGCGGGCTCGCGCTGGAGCGCGCGTCGCATGACCTCAGCGCCGGCACCGCCAGCAGCCCCGTGGCGATGAACTCGCGCCTGTTCACCTCTCATGTACGTCGACGCCGCTTGCGGAGGTCCAGGGGTGGACTAGACCTCTGGGGGGTGTCGCGACAGCGAGCGCTTCCTACAGTGCGCGAGTGTCCAGCCGTACCCTCGCGATTGCCGCGCTCCTACTCGCTTCGCTTCCCGGCACCGCCCAGGCGAAGCTGCAGGCGCCAGCTCCACAGTCACCGGACAGTGGAGCCACCGTCGAGATTGCGCCACCGCTGACGTGGACGCCGGTCAAGGGCGCTGATCACTACGAGGTGCAGGTGGCGGCGAACGATCGCTTCACCGCACCGGTCGCATCGTTCGGCTCGAAGTCCACGCTCGCGACCAACAACACCGCGGCGACGCCGACCAAGCAATGGCCTGACGGCACCTACTACTGGCGCGTGCGCGCGATCAGCCCGTCGGACACCGCCGGCGCCTGGTCGGGAACCCGGCGGCTCATCAAGGCGTGGGAGACGGCTCCGCTCCTGCAGGGCGGCGACAACCTGGCGATCAGCTGGCCCGCGACGCCACTGGTGCTCAAGTGGTCGATCGTGCCGCACGCACAGAAGTACCTAGTCACCATCGCGACCGACGACACGCTCTCCAATGTCGTCATCGGGACGCAGACCAAGCCCGTGTCGATCTTCGGCAACGTCTTCGCTCTGCCGTCGACGCTGGCGCCCGGCGACTACTCGTGGGCGGTCACGCCGGTCGACAGCGACGATCACCGCGGTCAGCGGTCGGCCATCGGCCACTTCCACTGGTCCTGGCCCACGGCGACGACGGTTCGCGTGAGCGACCTGGACGCCGATCCGCGCGTGTTCGACCCCCAGTTCTCCTGGGATTCCGTCCCCGGTGCGGCCGAGTACGAAGTTGAGGTCAACGCTGCCGAGGATTTCGCGACAGGATCGAAGTGGTGCTGTACCGATACGACCATCGGCACCTCGCTCTCCCCGAAGGTCGTCCTTGCCAACAACGCGTACTACGTCCGGGTCCGAGCCTTTGACGCGGAGGGCAACGCGGGAATGTGGAACGTCCTCGATGGCGGGAACCCGTTCACGAAGCAGTTCGACGACGTCACGCCGACGATCCCGAACCTGCGGATGATCGACACGGATGGGAACAACGTCGACATCTCGGGCGTCCCGACGCTCGACACGCCGATCATCACATGGGATCCAGTTCCTGGCGCGAGCCGCTACGAGGTGAGTTGGGGCGTCTACAAGTCCGACGGCGGCAGCCCGTTCTGCCACTTCAACGACCCCGACGGCGACACCGAGTTCACGGGCACCAACGCGTGGACGCCGCTCGCGTCCAACTCGCCCATCGGGCCGACGGCATGGCCGACGCCCCAGACGAACTTCAAGCAACCCGTCGCGGGCCACGAGTACTGCGTGCGGGTGCTCGCCCGCACCGACGATGACGCGCGGAGCCAGCAGGTCGTCAGTCAGTTCACGCAGCTCGGCGGCGGAGTGAACCCCGCCTTCACGTTCGGCGCCCAGCCCGCGGCCGGCACGCCTGCGCCGACGCCGACGGGTGCGTACAAGCTGCCCGCCGGAGCATCGTCTGTCACGCGGACTCCGCTCTTCACGTGGAGCCGCGTCACCGACGCGCTCGGCTACTACGTCGTCGTCTCCCGCGACGCCGGCTTCACCCGCATCGCGGACATCGGGTACACGCGCGTCCCGGCTTACTCGCCCCGGCTGCATTCCAACAACACCGCAAGGACGCCCCTGTCCGATGAGACAACCGCGTACTACTGGGCAGTCATCCCGGTCGCCACGAGCGGGAACGCTCCCAGCGAGGACCCGCAGCTGATGTCGCCGCACACGTT
>CAWCEB010000045.1:0-25786 GCA_963794105.1 uncultured Actinomycetes bacterium
ACCGCTTCCGATCGGCTGGTGCTCTCGAAGGTGCGCGGCCTGTTCGGCGGCCGGCTGGAGCTGGCGCTGACCGGTGCCGCCCCAATCGCGGGCGACGTCCTGGAGTTCTTCGACGCGTGCGGCGTGATCGTGCTCGAGGCCTACGGGCTCACGGAGACGTGCGCCGCCGCCACGCTCAACACCCCCGAAGCATCACGCGCCGGAACCGTGGGCCGCGCGCTGCCGGGGACGGACATCCGGATCGGCGACGACGGCGAGGTGCTGGTGCGCGGCCCCAGCGTGTTCCCGTTCTACCACCGCGACGAAGCGGCCACGCTCGAAACACTCGAGGACGGCTGGCTGCACTCTGGCGACCTGGGCGAGATCGACGCCGACGGCTTTCTGCGCATCACCGGGCGCAAGAAGGACCTCATCATCACGTCCAGCGGCAAGAACATCGCGCCCGCCAACATCGAGGCGGCGCTGCGCGAGTCGCGCTGGATCTCCCAGGCCGTCGTGCACGGCGACAGGCATCCCTACCTGGTGGCGCTGCTGACGCTCGACCCCGAGGAGGCACCGGCGCTGGCCGGCGAGCTCGGGATCGCGCCGGACATCGCCGCGATGGCGAGCGACGGGCGCGTCCTCGGCGTGCTGCAGCGCGAGGTGGACGTCGTCAACGAGCGGTTCGCGCGGATCGAGCAGATCAAGCGGTTCGTCGTCCTCGACCACGACCTCACGATCGGCGCGGGCGAGCTGACGCCGACGCTGAAGGTCAAGCGGGCCATCGTCGAGGACCGCTACGGCGAGCAGCTCGAGGAGCTCTACGTCTGAACAGTGGCGCGGCGGGCATGCCGCGCCAGCGTCAGGACCTGGCGGCGGAAGCCGTCGGCGAGCTCCTGAGGATCCTCGACGAGCGCGGTGTCGACAAGGAACCCGACCGTCACCTTGCCGGCATAGCTGAAGACGCTGACGCTCATGCCGACGCTGCCCGAGCACGGCGCCCACACCAGGACGCCGCGCACCGGGGTGCCGGCGAACGTCACCTCGGAGCGCGGCCCGGGGACGTTTGTCAGGACCATCGTCCCCTTCGCGCTGAAGAAGCGCACGAGGCCACGCTCGATGATCGAGGGGCGTTCTCCCGATCGCGCCGAGGATGCCGTAGGCGATCGGGCCCTCGTGCGAGCGCTTGATCGCGCCCATGTTCTGGCGAACGGCCTCCAGGCGCTCGATCGGGTCCTCGATGCCGACCGGCAGCCCGAGGATCAGCAACCCGAAGCGGTTGCCGAGGTCCCGCGGCAGCGGCTCGTCCAGCGGGCGCAGGTTGAACGGGACGAGCGCGTGCAGCTCGTCCACCGGCTCGCCGCGAGCGCGAAGGTGGTCGCCGACCGCGCCCGCGACCGCTGCCACGAGCACGTCGTTGACCGTCGCGTCCATCCGCTTCCCCGCGCGCTTCACGGTGGCCAGCGACACCGGCTCAGCCCAGGCAACGCGATGGCCGACGGCGAGGTCGCCACGCAACGGGCTGGGAGTGTCGGAGCCTGGCAGCAGGAGCTTCACGAGCGTGCGGGCATCGCCGACCGCAGTTCGCGCCATCGGCCCGAGCCGGCCCGGGCGGCGCATGGTGGCGAGGCCCTCTCGCGCAAGTGCGCGGCCGAGGCCGAACGCCGCCACCGGCGCCGGGCGGTGGGTGGCGGGCGATCCATCGTGCGTGAACCCGGCCGGATCGCCATCGGCGTCGGTGAGCGAGAGCATCACGCGCGCCAGCGCGATGCCATCCGCGATCGCGTGATGCATCCGGATCAGGACCGCGCACCCGTCGCCATAGCCCTCCAGCAGGTAGATGTCCCAGAGCGGCCGCCCGTGGTCCAGCGGCGTGGCGACGAGGTCGGAGACCACCTCTTGCAGGGCGCCTCTGTCGGCGGGTGCCGGCAGGGCGATCCGGTGGAAGTGCAGGTCCGGTTCGAACGCCGCATCCTCCTGCCAGGAGGGAGGGCGTCCGGGGAGGCCCTCGTGGACGCGCTGGCGGAACCGCGGGAAGCGATCGACGATGCGCTCCATCACCGTGGCGCGCGCTGCGTCCCAGTCGAGTGGCTCGTCGAACCACAGGACGGCGTTGATCACCATCAGGTTGGTGCGGCTGTCCATGTGCAGCCAGGCCGCGTCGGCGGATGACATCGTCTGGTGGTCGGGCATGAGCCGACGGTACGCGCGCGCCGGCGCTGCGCCATCCGGGAGAGCTGCGGGCGCGATCGGTAGTTGGCCGCAGACGCGTTCGTGTTCCTGCGGATGCCGTGGCGCCCGCTCACGTCGAGACTGGCGGTTCACCCTGTTCCACCACCCAGAGGGGAATCAGCATGGCGACCGCCACACGCAAGCCCGCCAAGAGGACCGCCGCAAAGAAGCCTGCCGCGAAGAAATCCGCCGCAAGCACCCCGGTCGACTACGTCCAGGAAGCGATCGGCGACATCAAGAAGGCGCGTGAGAGCGCCGCCGGCGAAGCCGGCGATCAGCTGGACCGGGCCGCGGATCGCCTCCGCGAGGTCGCGTCCGACCTGCGCGTGCGCGCCGAGGACGAGGTCCGGGAGTTCCAGTCGGCGCTCGACCGCGCCAGCGCGCAACTGCGCGTCGAGCTCGGGCGGCGTGCGATCCACGCCCAGGGGAGCACGGCAGCGCTGACGCAGCTCTCGGCCGAGATCCGTAAGCGCAGGGCCGAGCTCACCAAGTAGCCGCGGCCATGGCCGAACAGCTCAGCATGCTCGACACGATGTTCCTCGAGCTCGAGCAGGCCGACGCGAGTGCGCACATGCACATCGGGGCGGCGCTGGTCTTCGAGGCTCTCCCGGGCGGCGGGGTGCCGCGAATCGAGGACCTGCGCGCGCATGTGCGCGCGCGCGTCGCGGCGCTCCCGCGCTACACGCAGCGGCTGTCGGCCGTGCAGTCCGGGCCGCTCACGTGGCTGACGTGGGAGCCGGCCGAGGAGCTCGACGTGGACAGCCACGTCCATCACGCGACGCTTCCCGCGCCGGGTGGCGAGGACGAGCTGCACGCGTGGCTGGCCGACTTCTGGTCACACCGTCTGGATCGTGCGCGCCCGCTGTGGGAGATGACCCTGCTCGACGGGCTCGGGGACGGGCGCTGGGCGCTTGCGACGAAGACGCATCACTGCCTGGTCGATGGCGTGGGGTCGATCGACATCGGCCATGTCCTCCTCGACGCGACGCCCGACGCGCCGCCGCCGGAGCCGGTGATGCCGGCCGACGGTGACGGCGCCCACGACGGCGGCCACTTCTGGCTCACCCCTGCCCTGGTGGCGCGCGGGGCGCGCGCCGGTCTGGGCGCCGCGATCCATCCTCGCGCGTCGCTGCAGCGCGTTCGCGCCGCCGCGGAGCTCGTGGTGCGCGAGGAGGTCATCGCCGCGCCGCACACGAGCCTCAACAGGACCATGAGCGCAACACGCGACTTCGCGACGGTTCGCATCGAGCTGGCCGAGGTGAAGGCTGTGAAGGAGGCTCTCGGCGGAACGGTGAACGACGTCGTGCTGGCGATCTGTGCCGGCGGCCTGCGCCATCTCCTGCTGGCGCGCGGCGAGGAGCCGCCGGCCGCGTTGCGCGCGCAGGTGCCGGTGAACATCCGCGCCGAGGACCGCGAGCATGCGCTGGGCAACGAGCTGACGTCGCTGTTCGTCGATCTGCCCGTGGACGAGCCCGACCCGGCCGCGCGCTACGTCCGGATCGTGAAGCGTGCTGCGGAGCTGAAGGCGGGCTCGCAGCGCTCAGGCGGCAAGACGATCGTCGATCTCGCCAATCTCGGGCCGCCGCTGGCCGGCAACCTCCTCGCCCGCTCGATGTTCGGCGGGTCGCGGATGTTCAACCTCACGGTCACGAACGTTCCCGGCCCGCAGCAGCGCTTCTACGCGTTCGGGTCGCCGCTGGTCGAGGTGCTGCCGCTCGTCCCGCTGTTCGCCGGCCACACGGTCGGCATCGCCGTGGTCAGCTACTGCGGGCAGATGGTCTTCGGGATCAACGCGGACCGTGTTGCCGTGCCAGATCTCGCGACGCTGGCGGAGGGCATCGAGCGCTCGTTCGCCGAGCTGCAAGCGCACGTGTGACAATCGCGCCATGCACGTGATCCAGCGCCGTGACTTCGACCGGTTGTTCGCGGCGTTGGCACAGCGTGGCTACACGATCATCGGACCGCGCGTGCGTGAGCGGGCGATCGTCTACGACGAGCTGCGCTCCAGCGCCGATCTGCCGGCGGGATGGACGGACGAGCAGGAGGGCGGGCACTACCGGCTGGTGCGACGCGACGACGACGCCCTGTTCGGCTACAACGTCGGCCCGCACTCGTGGAAGCGCTTCCAGCTGCCCCCGGATCAGCCGTTGTGGAGCGCGCGCCGCGGCGCCCACGGCGAGCTGTCGGACCTCTCCGAGCCGCGCGCGACGGTGCGCTACGCGTTCGTCGGGGCGCGGTCGTGCGACCTGCATGCGATGGGCATCCTCGACCGCGTGCTGCAGCGCCGCGAGGACGCATTCGTCGTCGCCGTGCAGTGCGGGCAGGCAGCGGCGACGTGCTTCTGCAGCTCGATGGGCACCGGTCCGAGGGCGCAGTCGGGCTTCGACATCGCGCTCACCGAGGTGCTCGACGGCGCGGAGCACTACTTCGTCGCGGAGTCCGGGAGTGAGCGCGGCGAGGACGTCCTGCGCGACGTGCCGGGCGCGCCGGCCGCAGGCGCCCAGCTCGAGGCGGCGGACGCGGCGCACGCGAACGCGGTCGCACAGATGGGCCGCGAGATGGACACGACCGACATCCGCGACCTCCTCCAGCGCAACCTCGAGCACCCGCGCTGGGATGACGTCGCGTCGCGCTGCCTGACATGCGGGAACTGCACGATGGTCTGCCCGACCTGCTTCTGCACGTCGATCGAGGACGTGACCGACCTGGCCGGCGAGGAGGTCGTGCGCGTCCAGCGCTGGGACTCGTGCTTCACGGTCGACTACTCGCACATCCATGGCGGCAGCGTGCGCGCGTCGAGCCGGTCGCGCTACCGGCAGTGGATGACGCACAAGCTGTCGACCTGGTTCGACCAGTTCGGGAGCTCGGGCTGCGTCGGCTGCGGGCGCTGCATCACGTGGTGCCCGGTCGGCAATCGACCTCACGGAGGAGGTGGCCGCGATCCGCGCCACCGACGGAGAGCGGCGATGAGCGCGCTCGAGCAGCTGGCCACGACGTGCGCCACGGAGCTTCACGTCGACGCGGGCTCGCGGCTGTGCCGGGAGGGAGACCCGGCTGACAGCTTCTTCCAGATCAGCAGCGGTGTCGGTGGCGCTGGAGATCGTCGTCCCGGGCCGGGATGCGCTGCTCATCGAGACGCTGCACGACGGCGACCTGCTCGGCTGGTCATGGCTCTACGAGCCGCATCGCTGGCAGTTCGACGCGCGCGCGGTCGGGCCGTGCGACGTGCTCGTCTTCGACGCGGCCTGTGTCCGGGCCGCGTGCGATGCAGATCCGCAGCTCGGCTACGCCTTCATGCAGCGCTTCGCGGCCGTCATGGTCGAGCGCCTGCAGGCGACGCGGCTCCAACTGCTCGACGTCTATGGCGCTGGCTGAGGCCCCCGAGCCCCGGCCCGATGGTGCCCGTGTCGTGCCGGGTGCTGGCGACTCGCCGCGAGACGGCGGACACCTGGACGCTGGAGCTCGAGCCACCGCGCGGTGGGCTCGCGTTCGCACCGGGCCAGTTCACGATGCTGTCCGCGCTGGGCGCCGGCGAGGTCCCGATCTCGATCAGCGGTGACGCAGAGCGAGCCAGGCGTGCTCGTCCACACGGTGCGCGCCGTCGGCGCGGCGACGCGGGCGATCTGCGCCGCGGAGCCGGGCGACGTCCTGACGGTGCGCGGCCCGTTCGGCAGCGCGTGGCCGATCGACGACGCACAGGGCCGCGACGTCGTCGTGATCACCGGCGGGATCGCGCTCGCGCCGCTGCGCGCCGCGGTCCTGCGCCTGCTCGCCAATGCGCGACCGCTACGGCCGCGCTGCGTGCTGCTCCACGGCGGGCGCGCGCCGGACGAGCTGCTGTACGCCGATGAGCTCGACGGCTGGCGCGGGCCGGGGAATGGACGTGATGACGACCGTCGACAGCGCCGGCCCCGAATGGCTGGGACATGTCGGCGTGGTCCCGAAGCTGGTGCGCCGCGCGGCATTCGATGCCGAGCGCGCCGTCGCGCTGGTGTGCGGGCCCGAGGTGATGATGCGCTTCACGCTGACCGCGCTCGAGCGGCGCGGCGTGAGCGCGGACCGGGTGCATCGTCTCCGTGGAGCGCAACATGCAGTGCGGCATCGGGCACTGCGGGCATTGCCAGCTCGGCCCGACGCTGGTCTGCCGCGACGGTCCCGTCTACCGCGCGGCCGACGCTCGCCCGCTGGCTGGCGGTCCGGGAGCTGTGATGGCGCGCGCGAGGCTCGCCGTGTGGAAGTTCTCGTCGTGCGACGGCTGCCAGCTCAGCCTGCTCGACTGCGAGGACGAGCTGCTGGCGCTCGCGGGCGAGCTCGAGATCGCGTACTTCCTCGAGGCCACCAGCGCGACGGTCGGACGGCCCGTACGACCTGTCGCTCGTCGAGGGCTCGATCACGACCGCCCACGACGCCGAGCGCATCCAGGAGGTGCGCCGGCAGTCGCGCGCGCTCGATCACGATCGGCGCCTGCGCCACGGCCGGCGGCATCCAGGCGCTGCGCAACTTCGCCGACGTCGAGGAATTCACGCGCGCCGTCTACGCCACGCCGGACTACATCAGCACGCTGCGCGACCTCGACGCCGATCAGCGACCACGTGCCGGTCGACTTCGAGCTGAACGGCTGCCCGATCAACAAGCTGCCAGCTGCTCGAGGTGATCAGCGCGTTCCTCAACGACCGCCGGCCGCTGCGTGCGCGTCGCACAGCGTGTGCATCGAGTGCAAGCGGCGCGGCACCGTCTGCGTGATGGTCGCTCACGGCACGCCATGCCTCGGGCCGGTGACGCACGCCGGCTGCGGCGCGATCTGCCCGGCCTACAACCGCGGCTGCTACGGCTGCTACGGGCCGATGGAGACGCCGAACACGCCGTCGCTGAGCCGGCGGATGGCCGAGCTCGGCGCGCAGGACGTCGACCTCGTGCGCGTGTACCGGACGTTCAACGCAGCCGCGGAGCCGTTCCGCGCGGCGAGCGAAGCCCATGAGTGAGCACGGCCCGATCCGGACGATCCGCACCGACTATCTCGCGCGCGTCGAGGGCGAGGGCGCGATGTACGTCAGGGTCAGTCGGCCGCGACGTCGAGGACGTCAAGCTGCGCATCTACGAGCCGCCGCGGTTCTTCGAGGCGCTGCTGCGCGGGCGCGCATTCACCGAGGCGCCGGACATCACCGCCCGGATCTGCGGGATCTGCCCCGTCGCCTACCAGATGAGCGCGGTGCGGGCGATGGAGGACGCCTGCGGGGTCGCGATCGACGAGGGGCCGATTCGCGACCTGCGCCGCCTCATCTACTGCGGCGAGTGGATCGAGAGCCACTCCCTGCACGTCTACATGCTCCATGCCCCGGACTTCCTCGGCTATCCGGGCGCGATCGAGATGGCCGAAGGACCACCGCGAGATCGTCGAGCAGGGCCTGCAGATGAAGAAGGCGGGCAACATGCTGATGGCGGTCGGTCGGCGGGCGCGAGGTGCACCCGATCAACGTCCGCGTCGGCGGCTTCTACCGCGCGCCCACGCAAGGCCGAGCTGCGCGCCCTGGTCGAGCCGCTGCAGCGCGCGCTGCGAGACCGCGCTCGCGACCGTCCGGTGGGCGGCGCACGCTCGACTTCCCGGACGTCGAGCACGACGTCGAGCTCGTCGCGCTCTCCGACGGCGACGACTACCCGATCGACCGCGGGCACGATCGTCTCCGATCGCGGGCTCGAGCTTCCGCCCGGCGGCGTTCGACGAGCACGTCCGTCGAGGAGCACGTGGAGCACTCGAACGCGCTGCACGCCCGCCTCCGCGAGCGCGGCAGCTACCTCACCGGGCCGCTCGCGCGCTACGCGCTCGGCGTCGGCGCCCTGCGCGCCGTCGCCGCGCGAGGCGGCGCGCGAGGCCGGGCTCGGCGGCGTCGTGCGCAACCCGTTCCGCAGCATCGTCGTTCGCGGCGTCGAGCTCGTGCAGGCGCTGCGACGAGGCGCTGCGATCATCGCCGCCTACGAGGAGCCCGACGAGCCGGCGGTGGAGGTCGCGCCGCGAGCCGGCGTCGGCCACGGCGCCACCGAGGCGCCGCGCGGGCTGCTGTACCACCGCTACGAGATCGACGATGACGGCACGATCCTCGACGCCAGGATCGTGCCGCCCACGTCGCAGAACCAGCTCGCGATCGAGGAGGACCTGCGCGCCGTCGTCGAGCGCCATCTCGACCTACCCGACGATCGAGCTGCGCTGCGCTGCGAGCAGGCGATCCGCAACCACGACCCGTGCATCTCGTGCGCGACGCATTTCCTGGATCTCACGGTCGACCGGAGCTGACATCGGCGCCGCGGTGATCGGCGTCGGTAACGACTACCGCAGCGACGACGCCGCCGGGCTCGTGGTCGCGCGCCGCCTGCGCGCGCGCGGCATTGCGGCGCTCGAGCACGAGGGCGAGCCCCTGGCGTTGCTCGATGCGTTCACGGACCGCGACGCGGTGGTGCTGGTCGACGCGGTGCGATCCGGAGCGGCGCCGGGCACCGTCCATCGCGTCGACGCAAGCGACCGGCCGTTGCCGGCGACCCTGCGCGGCTCGTCGTCGACGCACGCAGTCGGGCGTCGGCGAGGCCATCGAGCTCGCCCGCGCGCTCGGCCGGCTGCCGCAGCGGGTTGTGGTCTTCGGCCTGGAGGGGGAACGCTTCGAGGCGGGCACGAGGCTGTCGGCGTCGGTCGAGGCCGCGGTCGAGCCGCTCGTCGACACGATCCTCGCGGAGGTCGGTTAGCGCCGGGCCGCCTGCACCGAGCGGGATCCAGCGGCCCCCGCGCAGGCCGCTGTGCTGGAGTCCGCCGCGATGAGCGCGGTCCCCTCGCAGCGGCAGGCCACTCGGGACGAGAGCCTGAGCAGCGTCATGGTCGCGCTCGCAGCGCCATGAGTGCGGCGACGATCGCCGAGCTCTGGCGGCGCGGGCAGCGGGGATGGCCGCGGCGCTTCCCCATCGCGCAGTTCCCGAACCCGCCGCTGCTGCTCGCGTTCGCGGGCTGGGGGCTCGCCGCGGTGGCTGCGGGGGACGCGCACGATGTCGGACGCGCGGTGTTCACCGTGGGCCTCGGCGTCTGGGCATGGGAGGAGGCGATCGCGGGCGTCAACTGGTTCCGTCGCCTCCTGGGGGCGGGAGCGTTCGTCTGGATCGTCGTGGAGCTAGCAGGCAAGCTGTGACCATGAGCCTCGCTCGACTTCGAGCGCGTGCCGCTCCTCTTCGGGCCGTCGCCCGTCCATCAGCTCGAGCGCCTCGGCGAGCATCTCGGCGGCGGCGTCGAGATCTGGGCCAAGCGCGAGGACTGCAACTCCGGGCTCGCGTACGGAGGCAACAAGGTGCGCAAGCTCGAGTACCTCGCCGCCGACGCGCTCGCCCAGGGCTGCGACACGCTCGTGTCGATCGGCGGCGTGCAGTCGAACCACACGCGCCAGGTCGCCGCCGTCGCCGCACGCCTCGGACTGCGTTGCGTGCTCGTCCAGGAGCACTGGGTCGAATGGCCCGACGTCGTCTACGACAAGGTCGGGAACATCCTGCTCTCGCGGATCATGGGAGCCGACGTGCGGCTCGACCCGGCGGGGTTCGACATCGGGATCCGCAAGAGCTTCCAGGAGGCGCTCACGTCGGTCGAGGAAGCAGGAGGGAAGCCCTACCCGATCCCCGCGGGCGCTTCGGACCATCCGCTCGGCGGGCTGGGCTTCGCGCGCTGGGCGCGAGGAGGTTGCCGAGCAGGAGCGCGAGCTCGGCCTCACGTTCGACACGATCGTCGTGTGCTCGGTGACCGGCTCGACGCAGGCCGGCATGATCGCCGGCTTCGCGACGCAGGAGCACGCCGCGCTCGGTGCTCGGCATCGACGGCTCCGCGACGGTGCAGCAGACGTGGGACCAGATCGCCCGCATCGCGCGGCGAACCGCCGACGCGATCGGGCTGGGGCGGGAGCTGCGCGACGACGAGATCGTCCTGCTCGACGAGTGGCACGCGGGCACCTACGGCATCCCGGACGCCAAGACGATCGACGGCGATCCGGCTGTGCGCCGGCCTCGAGGGGATGCTCACCGACCCGGTCTACGAGGGCAAGTCGATGGCGGCCCTGATCGATCTGGTCCGCGACGGGCGGATCGCGCCCGGATCGCGCGTGCTGTACGCCCACCTGGGTGGCCAGCCCGCGCTGAACGCCTACGCCGGCGCCTTCTGAGCGGACGGTAGGCTCGCACCGCGCATGGCGGATGAGCTGGCACTGGCTGCGGTGGCCGCGATCGACCGGTCCTTCGGGGAGCACGAGGGACGGGCCGTGCACATCAAGGGCGGCTGGGCGCAGGGCAGCTTCATCGGGACGCCCGAGGGCACGGCCCTGTGCCGCGCGCCGTTCCTGCGCGGCGATCCGATCCCCACGCTGGTGCGCCTGTCGAACGGCAGCGGCAACCCGGCCGCGCACGACGGCGAGCGCGGCGGCCGCGGCGATCGCCGTCAAGCTCTTCCTGCCCGACGGCGAGGTCACCGACCTGTTGGGGATCACGGCGCCGTTCTTCACCTCGCGCACGCCCGAGCTGTTCATCGAGCTGGTCACGCTCTCGCGGCGCGACCCCGAGACGGGCCTGCCGGACTTCGAGAAGCTCGGGCCGTTCCTGGAGGCTCACCCGGAGACGATGGCCTCGCTGCAGGCGACGCTCGGCGCGGCGCCACCGGCGAGCTGGCTGGCGCAGACCTACAACGGGATCCACGCCTCTCCGCTGGATCGCCCCCGGCGGTGGAGGAGCGCTGGGTCCGGACGCGCTGGGTGCCAGAGGGCGGGGAGGAGACGCTTCGACGACGCCGAGCGCGATGGCGCGCGAGCCCGACTACCTGGCGACCGAGCTGCACGAGCGGCTGGCGGCCGGGCCCGGCGGCGTTCACGCTGCTCGCACGGATCGCGCAGGACGGCGATCCGCTCGACGATCCGACGGCGGCGGGGCCGCGAGGAGCCGCGAGGCCCGTGGCGGTCGGGCGGCTCGATGCTAGAGCGCGCGGTCGACTCGCCCGAGACACCGGACGACATCCACGTCTTCGACCCGCTGCGCCTCTGCGACGGGATCGAGCCGTCCGACGACCCCATCCTGCACTTCCGCCGCCGTGCGTACGACGTGTCGGCCCGCCGGCGCTGGGCCGGGTCGTGAGCGCAACCGGGATCGCCGCGGTCGCGCGCCCGCGGCGCAGTGTCGGCCGCGCGCTCGTGATCGCAGCGCCGCTCGTGTATGTCGCGGCGCTCGCGATCACCGTCGCGAGCTGGGGGCTTCCGGTCGCTCGCGACCAGCTGTTCTTCTGGCTGTTGCTCGGGCTCGCCGCCTTCAGCGTCGGGGCGTGGCGGACGTGGGGGGCGATGCTGCTCGCCTGGTTGCCGCTGCTCGCGCTGCTCGTGGTCTACGACTACCTGCGCGGCGCGGTCGCCGTCGCGCCGGCGCGCGCGCACGTCGGCACCCAGATCGCCGTCGACCGGTGGCTGGCGGGTGGCACGGACCCGACGGTGTGGCTGCAGCGCCACCTCTGGAGCGCGGGCCATCCGCACTGGTACGACTACGGCGTCTGGGCGGTCTACATGACGCACTTCTTCGTCGTGTGGATCGTCGCCGCGTGGCTGTGGCGCGCCTCGCGCCGGCGCTTCGGTCAGTACGCGGCGCTGACCGTGGTGCTCACGATGGCGGTGTTCGTCGTCTACTGGCGGTACCCGGCGCAGCCGCCCTGGATGGCGGCCGACGGGATGCGCATCGGCTCGCTCGACCGGGTCGTGCCGACCATCTGGGACCAGCTGGGCGTGCCATCGATCCAGTCCGTCTACGAGAACGGCGACCTCGTCAACCCGGTGGCGGCGATGCCGTCGCTGCACGCGGCGTACCCGATGATGCTGCTGCTGTTCTTCTGGGGCGCCGGGCGGCGCGTGCGCACCATCCTTGCCCTCTACACCGTCGCCATGGGCTTCGCGCTCGTCTACTCCGGCGAGCACTTCGTGTCCGACATCCTCGCCGGGTGGGCGCTCGCGGGTGGGGCCTACGGCGTCGTGGCCGTTGTCCGGCGAGCGGCAAGATCGGCGACGTGACCGAGCCGATCGACGAACGGCGCGCAGCCCGGGCCGGGCTCGCGCACGACATCAGTCGCGCCGGGGCCCGCGCACACTTCCGCGCGATGGGCATCGACCCGGACCGGCTCGACGGGCCGATCGTCGGCATCGCGTCGATGTGGACCGAGACGATGCCGTGCAACCTCAATCACCGCGACCTCGCCGCCGCGGTCGCGACCGGCGTGGAGCGCTGCCGGCGGCGTTCCGCTCTCGTTCAACACGATCGCGGTGTCCGACAACCAGTCGCAGGGGACGCCGGGCATGCGAGCGTCGCTGGTATCGCGCGAGGTCATTGCCGATTCGATCGAGCTCATGGACGTGGCGCACGACTTCGACGCGCTCGTCTGCGTGGTCGGATGCGACAAGACCGTTCCGGCCGCCCTGATGGCGCTCGCGCGGATCGACAAGCCGGCCGTGGTCCTGTTCAGCGGTCCCATGCGCGCGGGGCGCTGGCATGGCGAGCCGGCGACGATCCAAGACGTGTGGGAGGCCGTGGGTGCGGCACGGCGAGGCGAGCTGGCGCGGTCCCAGCTCGACGAGCTCGAGCGCGGCGCCTGTCCAGGGCTCGGAGCCTGTGCCGGGAACTTCACCGCGACGACGATGGGTCTGGCGCTCGAGTTCCTCGGGATCGCCTCGTCGGGCACGTCGATGGTGCCGGCGGACGACCTCGAGCAGCGCCGGGCTGACGCGGAGCGCTGCGGCGAGCTGGTCACGCGCGGTGGCGTTCCCACATCCCGGGCCCTGCTGACGCGCGAAGGCCTGCTGAACGCGATGACGGGCATCGCCGCGAGCGGCGGGTCGACCAACGGGGTGCTGCATCTGCTCGCGATCGCTCGCGAGGCCGACGTCGAGCTGACCTTCGACGACCTCTTCGCTGCGGCCGAGCGGGCGCCGGTGATCGCGAACCTGAGCCCCTCAGGGCGCTATGTGGCGACCGACCTGCACGCGGTCGGAGGAGCACCGGTGCTGGTCCGGGAGCTGATCGGCGCAGGCCGCCTCGACGGCGGCCGGCCCACCGTCGAGGGCGCGACCCTTGCCGATCGCACAGCCGGCGCGCCGGCTCCGGACGGCGAGGTCACCGCGCGGGTGGCCACGCCGTTCAAGGCCGCCAGCGGCCTGGTGGGGCTGAGGGGCAACCTGGCGCCGGATGGGGCTGTCGCCAAGGTCGCGGGCACGGAGCGCCGCGTGCATACCGGTCCGGCGCGGGTGTTCGAGAGCGAGGGCGAGTGCATCGCGGCGATCGAGACCGGGACGATCGGGGCGGGCGACGTCCTGGTCATCCGCAACGAGGGCCCCGCCGGCGGCCCCGGCATGCGCGAGATGCTCAGCGTCACCGCGGCGGTCGTCGGCGCAGGGCTCGGGGAGTCGGTCACGCTCGTGACCGACGGGCGCTTCTCCGGGGCCACGCGAGGGCTGATGGTCGGCCACGTGTCGCCGGAGGCGGTGCGCGGCGGCCCGATTGCGGTGGTCCGGGAGGGCGACGCGATCACGGTGGACGTCGACTCCCGGCTGCTCCTGCTGGACGTCGCCGACGGTGAGCTCGCCGAGCGACTCGCCGGCTATGTCGCGCCGCGGCCGCGGGTCACCCGTGGCGTCCTGGGCCGATACGCTCGGATGGTCGGTTCGGCGTCCGAAGGAGCCACGCTCGGATGACACGCTTTCTCATCACTGGGGCTCTCGGGGCCATCGGTGCGTGGACGATGCGCAGCCTGCTGGCAGGCGGCCACGACGTGGTCGCGCTCGACCTCGGCGGCAGCGACCACCGCCTGGCGATCGCGCTCAGCGATGAGCAGCGCGAGGCGATCACGCAGGTCCAGGCGGACATCACCGACCTCGCGGCGCTCGAGCGGGTGCTCGACGAGCACGCGATCACGAACGTCATCCACCTCGCCGCCCTGCAGGTCCCGTTCGTGCGTGAGAACCCGGTGCTCGGCGCGGAGGTCAACGTCATCGGCACCACCAACGTGCTGGAGGCCGTGCGGCGGTGCGCCGGTCAGGTCGGCCCGGTCGTGTACGCGTCCTCGATCGCGGTCTACGGCCCGAAGGGGACGCTCGCCGGCGACGACGCTCCGGGCACGCTCTACGGCGTGTACAAGCGCGCGAACGAGGGGACGGCGCAGCGGTACTTCGAGGACTACGGCGTGTCATCGATCGGCCTGCGGCCGCACACCGTCTTCGGACCTGGCCGCGACCAGGGCGTGACCAGCGCGCCGACGCTCGCGATGGTCGCCGCCGCTGCAGGGCAGCCGTTCCACATCCCGTTCGGCGGACGCATCCAGCTGCAACACACCGCCGACGCCGGCGAGGCGTTCGCCCGCGCGGCGCTGCTCGAGTACGAAGGGGCCTCGGTGCACAACCTGGATGGGGAGGCCATGCGCGTCGAGGACCTGGCCGGGCTGATCCGGGCGGCCGCGCCCGGCGCGGAGATCACGGTCGGGGACGCCGTGCTGCCGCTGGTCGAGACCGTCGACGGCGCGAGCTTCGTCGAGCTCCTCGGCGGCTCGGTGATGGGCCCGTTGGACCAGCGGGTCGCGGAATCGGTGCGGCAGTTCGAGGCCCTCATCGACCGGGGGCTCGTACAGCCATAGAGGCGCTGCTGACAACTCCCGGCACTCCGGGGTCGGTGCGGGTCGAGTCGATCGGCGACATCGACGCCGGTCGTGCCGGCGTCCGGATCCGCACGCTCGAGGTCGGCGTGTGTGGCACCGACCGCGAGATCTGCGACGGCGAGTTCGGGGTCCCGCCTGACGGCGAGGAGCGGCTCGTGCTCGGGCACGAGCTCCTCGGCGAGGTGGTCGAGGATGGCGGCGGCTTTGCGGCCGGCGATCTCGTGACGGCGACGGTCCGCCGTGGCTGCGGCCTGTGCGCGGCGTGCGCAGGCTCCTCGCCCGATGCCTGCGACACGGGGCTGTACACCGAGCGCGGCATCACCCGGCTGCACGGGTTCGCCCGCGAGGTCGTGGTCGAGGATGCCGAGCATCTCGTCGCCATCCCGAAGGCGCTCGGCCGGTTCGGCGTGCTCGCCGAGCCCGGCTCGGTCTGCGTACGCGGGATCCGCCACGCGCTGACGATCGGGCACCGCCAGGTGTGGCGCCCCGGCCGCGCGCTCGTGCTGGGCACGGGGGCGATCGGGATGCTGGCGACGTACTTCCTGCGGCTCGAGGGGCTCGAGGTGTGGGCGGCGGCGCGCAGGGCGCCCGGCGCTTCGCGGTCGCAGCTCGCCGCAGCGTCGGGCGCGCACTACGTGTCGACGGAGCAGACGCCGCTCCAAGCGCTGCGCGACGACGTCGGCGGCTTCGACCTCGTGATCGAGGCGGCCGGCGACGCCCAGCTCATGCTCGACGTCCTCGGGCTGCTGCGACGCAACGGCGTCGGCTGCCTGCTGGGCCTCGACTCGCGCCGCCGGCCGGTCTCGATTCACGGGCCGCTGGTGGGTATCGACACCGTCATACAGAACCGCGTGGTGTTCGGAAGCGTCAACGCACGCCACGACGACTGGCGCGAGGCCGTGCGCCTGCTGGGTCAGGTGCGCGAGCGGTGGCCGGACGCGCTCGACGCGATGGTCGGCCTGCGCGTCGGCCCCGATCGGTTCGCGGAGGCGTTCGCGTTCCGCGGCGTCAAGGCGACGCTGGTGTTCGAATGAGGAGACGCTGACCACCCTGCGCGCGGAGCGTCTCACCGACCCGGTCGCCTTCCATGCCGAAGGGCCGGTCTGGTCGCCGCGCTGGGGCGGGTTGCGCTGGGTCGACATGCTTGCCGGCGACGTCCTGCAGCTCGCCCAGGACGGTTCCGTCTCGCGCCGGCACGTCGGGAGCGTGGCCGCGGCGTTGCGCCCGAGGCGCGGCGGCGGGGCGGTCATCGCCGTCGAGCGGGGCTTCGTGCTCGAGGACGCGGAGGGATCGGTGACGGCGCTTGGAGACCTCTGGCCCGCCGGGGAGGTCCGGATGAACGACGGCGGCTGCGACCCCGATGGGCGCTTCTACTGCGGCTCGATGGCCTACGACCACCGCCCGGGCGGCGGCGCGCTGTACCGCCTGGACCCCGACGGGTCGGTCGCGGTCGTCCTCGAAGCGGTGACGATCTCGAATGGGCTGGAGTGGAGTCCCGACGGCGCGAGCGCCTACTACGCCGACACGCCCACGCGCGAGATTGCGATCTTCGACTACACCGCGGACGCCGGTCTGACCGGCCGGCGGACGTTCACCGCCGTGGACGGGCTGCCCGACGGGTTGACCGTCGACGCTGAGGGCGGCGTCTGGGTCGCGCTCTACGACCGGGGCTCGGTGTGCCGCTACGGACCGCACGGCAGCCTCGAGGCGCAGATCGACCTGCCGGTGCCGCGCGTCACGGCGTGCACGTTCGGCGGAGATCGCCTCGACCGGCTCTTCATCACCACGACGCGCGAGGGCCTTGCGCCCGGCGACCACCCGCTCGCCGGCTCGGTCTACGTCGCCGACGTCGGCGTCCGCGGCCTGCCCGCGCGCGAGTTCGGGTGAGCTCGATAGTAAAGACCGGCGGTCTCTTGACAAGAGACCGCCGGTCTGTTTGAGTGCCTCAATACAAGAGACCGCTGGTCTCTAGACGAGGCAAAGGACTCAAGGGACATGCCAACCTCCGCAGAAGCAAGCAGCCGGCGCCGCTGGCTGATCCTCGCGCTCATCGGCGTCGCGCAGCTGATGGTGGTCCTCGACGCAACGATCGTGAACATCGCGCTGCCCTCCGCCCAGAACGCGCTGGGGTTCTCGGATGAGTCGCGCCAGTGGGTCGTCACCGCGTACGCGCTGTCATTCGGCAGCCTGCTGCTGCTCGGCGGGCGGCTCGGCGACCTCGTTCGGCCGTAAGCGCGTCTTCGTCACAGGCCTGGCCGGTTTCGCGGGAGCGTCCGCGTCGGCGGCTTCGCGTCGAGTTTCGGCGTCCTCGTCGGCGCACGCGCGCTGCAGGGCGCGTTCGCCGCGCTGCTCGCGCCGGCGGCACTGAGCCTGTTGACCACGACCTTCACGATCCCGGAGGAGCGCAACCGCGCCTTCTCGGTCTTCGGTGTGATCGGCGCTTCGGGCGCCGCGGTCGGCCTGATCGTCGGCGGTGCACTGACCGAGTACCTCGACTGGCGCTGGACGATGTTCGTCAACCTCATCCTCGCGATCCCGGCCGCCGCGGCCGCACTGCGCCTCCTCGCCGACGACGACGTGCGGGCGAGCCGGTCGCGGATCGACCTGCCCGGCACGCTGACGGCCTCGGCGGGCCTGTTCGCGCTCGTGTACGGCTTCTCCAACGCCGAGTCCCACGGCTGGGGTTCTGCCGTGACGATCGCGGGGCTCGCCGCCGGCGTCGCTCTGCTGGCGACCTTCGTCGCCGTCGAGCGCCGCGTGGAACACCCCCTGCTTCCTCTGCGCGTCGTCGCCGATCGCGCCCGCGCCGGTGGCTTCCTGGCCCTGGCCGTCGTCGGCGCCGGGATCTTCGGCGTCTTCCTGTTCCTCACCTACTACATGCAGCAGACCCTGGGCTTCTCGCCGCTGGTCTCGGGCCTGGCGTTCCTGCCGATGATGGCGATGATCATGCCGGCCGGCGCAATCGGTCAGACCCGGCTGCTCCCGCGCTTCGGCCCGCGGCCGCTGGTGGCTGTCGGCATGCTGCTCAGCGCCGCCGCGATGCTCATGTTCACGGGCGTGACCGTCCACTCGAGCTACGGCACCGATGTGCTGCCTGGCCTGCTGGTGATCGGCGTCGGCCTCGGCCTGATCTTCGCCCCGGCCATGGACACGGCGACGCGCGGCGTCGAAGGCGCCGACGCAGGCGTGGCCTCGGCGCTGGTCAACACCGGGCAGCAGGTCGGCGGCTCGATTGGCACGGCCCTGCTGAGCACGCTGGCGGCCGGCGCCGCGGGCGCGTACGCGTCGACCCACCGGGCAGCCGCCGACCTCGCAGCGCAGACCGCCGTCCACGGATACACGACGGCCTTCACATGGGCCGCCGCGGTGTTCGCGGTCGGCGCCCTGATGGCGTGGCTGCTGCTGCCGTCCGAAGCGCCGGAGCGTCGCGGCCGGCGTCGAGCCGCTGTTCGCACGCTGAGCCAGCGCGGTCGCTCGTCCACTGATCGTACGACTCTGATGAAGAGACCACCGGTCTGTAAGATCTAGACTATGGCGACAACGTTCCAACGAGCCCGAAGCGACGAGCAACGCGCGGTGCGCCGGCAGGCGATCCTCGACACCGCGGCCGCGATGCTTCAGGAGATGCCCGTCGCCGACATCTCGCTCAACGAGCTCAGCCGGCGGGTGGGCCTGGCCAAGTCCAACGTCCTGCGCTACTTCGACTCGCGCGAGGACGTGCTGCTCCAGCTGCTGGCTCAGCTCCTCCCGCGAATGGCTCGAGCATCTGGCAGGCCGAGCTGCCGTCAGCCGTCCGCCGCCGGGCGGGGTTCAACCGGCGCGCCGAGCAGCTGGCGGCAGCGATCGCCGGGTCGCTGGTCGGAGCGCCCGATGCTGTGCGACCTCATCAGCGCGCAGGCCGCAGTGCTCGAGCACAACGTGTCTGTCGAAGCGGTCACCAGGTACAAGCTCGCGGCCCTTGACGACGCCGAGATCCTCACGGGACTCGTGCTGCGACGCGCTGCCCGAGCTCAGCGAGGACGATGCCTGGCGCTACTGGGTTGGCGCCTGGGTCATGACCTCGGCGTTGTGGGCGTATGCCAGTCCGCCCGAGGCAGTCCTCGAGGCATGTGCCACAGACGAACGCCTGGCAGCGGCGCACCTCGACTTCCCGGTCGCACTGGAGGACCACCTCACGACGCTTGCCATCGGGCTCCACGCCCGCGCCGCCGGCTAGGAGCGCCGCTCACCGCACGGTGCCGAACGCGCTCGAGAAGAACACGAGCGGGTCGTCGGCGGGCGCGACGCGCGCGTGATCGACCCGGCCGACGACGATCCAGTGATCGCCGGCCGGATGCTCGGCGACGATCTCGCATTCGAGGGTGGCGAGGGCATCGGTGAGCAGTGGCGCGCCGTTGCGGCCAAGCGTCCAGTCCACGCCGGCGAAGCGGTCGGCGCCCGCGGCGGCCGCGCGCCTTGCGAACTCCTCGTGCCCATGCCCCAGCACGTTGACGGCGAAGCGCGGGGCGCGCCGCATGTGCCGCCACGTGAACGAGCTGGCGGAGGGGCTGAAGGACACGAGCGGCGGCTCGAGCGAGACAGACGCGAGCGAGTTCACGATCAGCCCGAGGGGGCGGCCGCCCGGCGCCGCCGTGACGAAGGCGACGCCGGTCGCGAACCGACCGAGGGCATCACGGAACGTCCGCTCGTCGGGCGCGATCGCTGGTGGTGTCGAGGCCGGAAGGAGCATGTCAATGCAGCGACGCTTCCTCGCCGAGCGCGACACGGCCGAGATAGTCGTACGCGCGATTGGCGCCGAGCGGGTGCATGAAGGAGCCGGCTCTCACGTCGCGGTATGCACGCGCCAGCTCGCTGCCGTTGACGTAGCCCGCGCCACCGGAGAGCGCAAGGGCGCGGTCGACGACGCGGGCGGCCGCCTCGTTGACGAACGCCTTCGCAGCCTGCGCCTCGGCGAACAGCGCGCGCAGGTCGTCCGCGTCTCCGTCGGACGCCGGGTTGACCATGCGGTGCTCGTCGATCAGGGCTGCCGCCCGCGACAGGATGCTGCGCGCGGCGGCGAGGTCGACCGCGTTGTCGGCGACCTGCATCCGCGGCCGTGCGTCACCGTTGATCCGTGCGGCCAGGCCGCTTCGGGCCGTCGCGTCGGCCGACTCGGCGATGCCGAGCGAGGCGGCCGCGTGGAACAGCCCGGACATCAGGTTGCGCTCGATGTAGGGCAGCGCGTCCCCGGCCCGGAAGCCTCCGCGGACGCCGGACTCGGCCAGCGCGACGCCCTCGAGCGAGACCGAGTTGCTCCCCGAGGCCCGCATGCCGAGGCCGTCCCAGTCGTCGTGGATCACGACGCCGGGCGTGTCGGTTGGCACCATCGCATACGCGTAGCGCTCCGCCCCGTCCGCGTCGGCGTATGCGACGGCCACGTACAGGTGCGTGGCGGCGGGGGACATGGTGCAGAACATCTTGCGCCCGTCGATGCGCCAGCCCGAGTCGGTCCGCGTGGCGCGGGTCCCGGGGTGCGTCAGGTCCTGCCCGGGCTCGCTGATGGCGGCGGCGAGCACGACGCCGTCCCGGGCGATCTGCTCCAGTGAGGAGGCGAAGCCGCGCGCTCGGCGCTGCGCGCCGGCTGCGGCCGCCACGCTGCGACGGCGCTCCATGTTCAGCACGGCGACCAGGTGCATGTTGACGCCGATCGCGACCGACGCGTCGCCGCGCGCGAGGCGGCTCGACGCAACGACCAGGTCATGTCCCGAGCTCACGCCGAGCCCGCCGAGCTCCACCGGGACGGGCGCGGCGAAGTAGCCGGCGGACTTCAGCGCCGCGACCGCCTCGAACGGGTAGCTGCCGTCACGGTCGTGCTCGGCCGCATGAGCGGCGAGCTCCGTGGCCAGTCGCTCGGCGACCGCGATGAGGCGGCCGCCGGCGTCGGTGTTGGCGGTGAGCTCGATGGGCATTGCTCTCAGCCCGTCGTCACGGCGACGTCGACCGGCACGCCGTTGGTGACCATGTCGTAGACCGCCGAACGCTGCCGCGCCCGATCCACAACCTCGCGGAGCTTGTCGTCCGGAGCGTTGCCTGTCACGCGGAACGAGACGCCGATGCGCTCGAACCCGTTGCGCGGCTCCTCGTCGACGCCGAGCGCGCCGCGCACGTCCATGTCGCCGGTGAGCGTGGACTCGACGGACGTGAGCTCGACCTTGCGCGCTGCGGCCACGTAGACGATCGACGTGGTCAGGCAGGCGGCGAGCGCGTGCAGCAGGTACTCCACCGGGTTCGGACCGGTGTCGGTGCCGAGCAGGATCGCCGGCTCGCCGGCGTCGAGCTCGAACGCGCTGGTGCGCGAGGTGTCCTCGCCGCCCGCGGCGTAGAAGCCCTGGATGCTCGAGCGGTTGTGCGCGCCCGCGAGCCAGCGGTTCGTGGCGCGGAACTGGAATTTCGCCAGCTCTGGCTGCGCCTTGATCAGGTCCAGCGTGGCGAACATGTTGCCGGTGTCCACGCCGTTGCGAATGGTGTCTGCGACTGCGGTCATCGAGTGCCTCCTGAGGCTGTCGTGATGTCCGTGGAAGCGTGCTCGCCGGCGGCCCGGCCGACATCGGCGCCACCACCCAAATCCGGGTCGCGGCATGGCGGTATGCACGTAGTCCTTCGGCCGGGACTACGATCGTTGCGTTGAGGCACGAGACCCGCTTCTGCACGGCGCCGGACGGCGTCGGGCTGGCATATGCGATCGACGGCGAGGGGCCGCCGCTCGTCAAGGCCAGCAACTGGATGACCCACCTCGACTACGAGCGGGACAGCCCGGTCTGGCGGCACTGGGTCAGGGAGCTCAGCCGCGGGCGGACGCTCGTCCGCTACGACGAGCGCGGCTGCGGGCTTTCGGACCGCCAGTTCGAGGGGATCCCGTCGCTCGAGGACTACGTCGGCGATCTCGGCGCCGTGGTCGACGCCGCGGGCCTGGAGCGGTTCGCGTTGCTGGGCCTGTCGGGCGGAGGGCCCACCGCCATCGAGTACGCCGCGCGCAACCCGGAGCGCGTGAGCCGGCTGATCCTCTATGGGACCTGGGCGCGCGGGCGGAGCCTGCGCGGCGCCTCGGCGGACGAGAAGTCGCAGCTGCTGGGCGAGCTGATACGGGTCGGCTGGGGAGGCTCAGTCCCCGCGTTCCGGCACGTCTTCAGCTCGATCTACATCCCGAGCGCCGGCGAGGAGCAGAAGCGCTGGTACGACGAGCTTCAGCAGGTCTCGAGCACCGGCGAGGTGGCTTCACGCCTGTGGCAGTCGCGCAAGGAAACCGATGTCCGCGAGACGGCGCGCCGCATCACGCAGCCCGCGCTCGTCCTCCACGCACGCGACGACGGGGCGGTTCCGTACGAGGAGGGGCGGCTCCTGGCGTCGCTGCTCCCCGACGCCCGCTTCGTGACGCTCGAGGGCGACAACCACGTGCTCCAGGAGGGCGAGCCCGCGTGGGAGGCGTTCGTCGCAGAGGTACGCGCGTTCCTGGGCGACGACCAGCGTGGCCGGCCCGCACCAGCCGACATCTCCGAGCTCAGCGACCGCGAGCGCGACGTGCTCGAGCTCGTTGCCGTCGGGATGAGCAACGAGGAGATCGCTGAACGGCTGTTCCTGAGCCCCCGCACGGTCGAGCGCCACCTCTCGAACGTCTACGCGAAGCTGCGGCTGGGCGGCAAGTCGGCACGGGCAGCCGCAGCCGCGCGCTTCTCGCGAACCTGACGGCTACCGGCCTCGGGTCAGCGCGTCCGCGAGCAGGCGGATGCCACGTTGGATGGCGGCGTCCGCCAGATGCGCGTGGCCCAACACGAGCCCCGGGGGACTGTCGCCCGTGTAGCTGTGCAGCGACAGGCCTTCGACGCCGATGCCGTGGCGCGCGGCGGCCGCCAGGAGGCCGGGCTCGTCGACCCCGGCCGGGAGCTCGACGAGCACGTGCAGGCCGCCACCGCTGGGCCGCGCGCGCCAGCTCGGCAGCTCCTGCGTGAGCGCGGCCCGGAGCGTGTCGTGGCGGTGCGCATAGCGCAGGCGCATGCGGCGCAGGTGGCGCTCGAGCTCGCCGCGTCCGATGAAGTCCGCGAGCGCGAGCTGGCCTGAGACCTCGGAGCCCGCGTCCTCGACTGCCTTGGCGGAGATCAGTGCCCACGAGAGCCACGACGGCAACAGCATCCAGCCCAGCCGCATGCCCGGGGTCAGCCGCTTGCTCGCCGAGCCGATGTAGAGCACGCGGTCGGGAGCGAGGCCCTGCAGCGCCCCGACGCGTTCACGGCACAGTTCGGCGTCGTAGTCGTCCTCGATGATCAGCCGGTCGCCCCGCTCGGCCCACTCGATCAACGCCGCGCGCCGATCGGGGCTGAGCACGACGCCCGTCG
This sequence comes from uncultured Actinomycetes bacterium, assembly GCA_963794105.1. Taxonomy (GTDB): domain Bacteria; phylum Actinomycetota; class Thermoleophilia; order Solirubrobacterales; family Solirubrobacteraceae; genus AC-49. The sequence continues at coordinate 23,266 of CAWCEB010000045.1, forward strand.
GAAACTGGTGCGCGGTCGTCACGACCACGGCGTCGGCGTCGCTCGCCGCGAGCGCTGCGACGCTGAGGCCGTCCGCATCGACCGGGATCGGAGTCACCTCCAGGCCGGACTGCTCGACGATCAGCCGCTGCGCATGCCAGCCGGGATCCTCCAGCGCAACGCGGTCGATGCCATGCTCGCGCAGCCAGCGGCACGTCAGCGACAGCCCCTGGCGAAAGCCGGTGCAGACGAGCAGATGCTCCGGGTCAGCCGCGGCGCCGCGAACGCGGCCGAGATAGTCCGCCAGCGCCTCACGCAGCTCGGGCACGCCGCGCGGATCGCCGTAGCCGACGGCGTCCAGCGCGGTCTCGCGCCACGCGCTGCGCACCGAGCGCAGCCAGCGGTCGCGCGGGAAGCCCGCGAGGTCGGGCAGGCCGGGAGAGAAGTCGTAGGCGTACTGCGACAGCAGCGAGGGCGCGGGCGGCGGTGGCGCCTGCGCCCGCACGCCCGGTGCGACGCGAACAGGTGCACCCTGTCGTGTCTGGAGGTAGCCCTCGGCAGCGAGTTGGTCATAGGCCGTCGTAACCACCCCGCGCGACACCCCGAGCTCGGCGGCGAGGCCGCGGCTCGAGGGCATCAGCGCGCCGGCCTGCAGGCGCCCGTTGCGGATTGCGTCGCGCAGCGTGCGCTCGAGCTGCTCTCGCAGCGGCAGGTCGCCGCCGCGGTCGAATTCGATGAGCAGGTCAACTGGCCCTTGTGCACGGCCCATAACTGGAACTGTACGAAAGGCCAGTGGCGGCGTACGGTGACGACCATGCAGCAGATCACGGTGATCGGGGGCGGCGTCGCGGGGTTGACCGCGGCGATCACGTGCGCCGAGCACGGCGCGACCGTGCGACTCGTCGAGGCGCGCGAGACGCTGGGCGGCCGCGCGCGCAGCACAGACGGTCCCTACAAGGCGAACCTCGGCCCGCACGCGGTCTACAAGGGCGGCGTCCTGTGGGACTGGCTGTGCGAACGCGACCTGATGCCGCCGCTGGCCAAGCCGCTGCTGACCGGTGCGCGCTTCCATTACGAGGGTGCGATCCACCGCACCCCGCCGCTGACCCTGATCCCGCCGGGCCTTCGGCTGCGCGGGCGGATGGCGCCGGTCGACCAGGACTTCCGCTCCTGGGTCACCGACCACAGCGACGCCCGGACCGCCGATCTGCTCGCCTCGCTGGCCGGCGTCTACACCTTCCATCACGACCCGGGCGAGCTCTCGGCGGCGTTCGTCTGGGAGCGCACGCAACGGCTCCTGCTCAGCGCGCGCCCGCCGGCGCGGTTCGTCGTCGGCGGCTGGACCATGCTCGTCGAGGCCCTCGAGCGCCACGCGCGCTCGCTCGGCGTGGCCATCGTCACCGGCGAGCATGTGGACGCGCTCCCTGCGACCCCGGTGATCGTGGCGCTGGAGCTGCGCGACGCACGCCGGCTGCTTGGCGACGAATCCCTCCACTGGCTCAGCGGCCACACGGTCTGCCTCGACCTCGGCCTGCGCGAGCGCCGCGGCGACCCCTGGATCGTCTCCGACCTGGAGAGCTCTGGCTGGATCGAGCGCTACACCGCGCAGGACGCGTCGCTGGCGCCGGAAGGCGAGCACCTGGTCCAGGCTCAGATGCCGATCCGGCCGGCCGAGCAGGCGGACGCCGCAACGGCGCGCCTGGAGCGCCTGCTCGACGCATCGTTCGAGGGCTGGCGCGACCGCGTGACATGGCGCCGGCGCCAGGTGATGGACGGCCGCAGCGGTGCGCTGGATCTCCCCGGCACCACGTGGCGCGACCGCCCAGCGATCGACCGCGGCGATGGAGTCTTCCTCTGCGGGGATCAGGTCGCCGCTACGGGCTGCCTCTCCGAGGTCTCATGGGCCAGCGCGATCGACGCGGGCGCGCTCGCGGTCGAGCACGCCCGCCACGGCGCCGTACGCCGCGTGGCCTGACCACCGACGGTGGCGCCAGGGAGGGTGTCCCCGGCGCCACCGCGCGTACTGCCTACTTGGCCGAGACGCCGCGCGCCTGGCCGCGCGCCGCCCTCGTTCGGGCTCGCACCGCCGCCCTCGCGCGGCGCAGCTTCGCCTGGCTCTGAGCCGTGAACTGGTCGGTCATGGCCATCTGGACGACCATGTTGTCGAACGTCCGCGACATGAACGTCATGACCTCGGGGTCGTTGTTGGCGAGGTTGTCGCACCACCGGAACGGGTTGTCGACGCAGCCTCCGTCGAACGAGGGGATGTTGCCCTCGTAGTTGCCGAGGACGCCGCCGAAGAGGTCGACGTCCGACTGCGGCTTGCAGCAGTCCTGCCCGGTCAGCACGCCGCTGGCCGGGACACCGACCTTGTTGAACCAGAACGCATCGGTCCCGACGGGTGACAGGAACAGGTGGTTCTTCCCGATCGAGTCGAGGTAGTCGACGCCCAGGTCGCGCGCGATCTTCGACGGCTCGTACACGTTGGCCGGGAACGTCTCCGACACCGTGCGGCTGAAGAGGTCGGGGCCTGCCGGATCGA
>CAWCEB010000046.1:0-4962 GCA_963794105.1 uncultured Actinomycetes bacterium
CGCACCAGCCCGAGCTTCTCGAGCGTCTCGAGGTTGCGATAGACGCTGGCGAGGTCACAGCGCGGCAGGCGCCCGTACATCCCTGACGCGATCTCCTCGGCGGTGGCCGGACGGCCGGCGGCGAAGAGCGACTCGAGCACGAGCCGGCGGGAGGCCGACAACCGCAGCCCGCGTGCGCGGAGCTCGTCGACGGCAGCTTCGAGATCGCCGGCAGGGGCCGGCTCGGCCAGACACGGAACGGTCATGGTGGGACTCCTCCTCGGGGACCTGCGCCCGCTCCCGACTGGCGCTTTCGCATTCCTTCTTCGCGCGCGGCTCACGATTGGATCACCGGCGGCAGCGCTTTCGCCGTCATGACGATCCCGACGATCACGATCAGCGCCGCGCTCAGCGCCGGTACGAGCGTGGCGAAGCGCGGCGGCAGCGGCACGCGCGCGGCGCGCACGACCAGGATCCCGAGGCCGGTCAGCGTCGCCGCCAGGCCGAGGCTGAACGCGGTGATGAGGACGAGGCCGAGGGCGATCTGGTGCTGGGCGACCGCCCCCAGGAGCACGACCAGCGCGCTCGGGCACGGGATCAGGCCGGCGCTGGCGCCCATGGCGAGGATGCCCTTGTTGGTGATGTGGTCGTGGTGGTCGTGGTCGTGGTCGTGGTGGTGGTGGTGCGCCATCGCTCGCCGGCGCTTGCGCAACACCGCCGCGCCGACGCCGAGCACGAGCAGCGCGCTCACCAGGTTCAGCCACGGGTACAGGTCCTCCGGCAGGACGTACGCGCTGAGCGCGAGCGTCACGAGGCCGAGCGCGAACACGCCGATCGTGTGCGTGACCGTGACCGTCGCTCCGAGCGCGACCGCGTCACGAGCGGTCCCGCGCGTGCCGACCAGGTAGGCGGCGACCATCGCCTTGCCGTGGCCGGGGCTGAGCGCGTGCAGCGCCCCCCAGCCGAAGGCGGCGAGCAGCAGCAGGAGCAGGACGCCGCGGCCCGCGGCCGCGTCGTCGAACAGCTTGGTGAACCCACCGTCGCCGGAGCGATCGGAGGTCGTGTGCACCGATGCGCCGTGCGGCACGACGAGCGCGCCCGCGCGCACGCGGAACGTCGCGGAGCGCACGTCGCTCGGGCTCGACAGGACGGCCTTCGGGTACGCCGTCAGCCCGTGCGTCGGGTCCTGTTGACCGGCGGCGAGCACGGCCTTCCAGCCGACGCGCCCCGCGAAGGTCCCGTCGGCCACGCGCACGGTGGAGCGAGGCGCGGCGTGGCCGACGAGGTCGAGTTCGACGCGCGTCGTCGGCAGGCCGCCCTGCCCCGGCCGGTGCGCGATCGTCCCCGTCGAGGCGCTGAGCTCCACGCGGCGGCCGTCGGCGAACGCGGTCACGCCGCGGGCGATCTCGGTGCGCTTGCGCGCGAGCACCGTCGCCGGTGCGATCCCGCGCTCCTGGAACGTCGGGATCTCGGCCTGGTCGAGGACGTAGTGCACGCGGACGTCGCCGTGCGCGCTCGAGACGACCGCCAGGTGGTTCACCGAGAAGTTCCCCAGCGGATGGGCGAAGGCGGCCGGCGCAAGCACCAGGAGCGCCGCGATCGCGAGCAGCAGACGCCTCATCGCGACAGCTCCTCGCGCAGCAGCGGCGACAGCGCGCGCGACCGCAGCGCCGCGGCGCGAGCCTTCGCGTCGCCGGCCAGCGCCGCGTGCGCCAGGAACGCCGGATCGGCACTGCCCAGCGACAGCGCCCGTCGCGCCCAGCGCAGGCCCTCGGCCCGGCGGCCGGACCGCGTCAGCGCCCAGCCCAGGGCGTCGGCGGAGCGCACGCTCGGCGCCGCCGCCCATGCGGCGCGTGCGAGCGCGACCGCGCGCGATGGCGAGCCGTGGTCGGCTTCGAAGATCGCCAGCTCGACGTCGGTGTTCACGCGCGCGGCGGCGAGCAGCCGCTGCTCGGCGCCGACGAGCGCGAAGGTCCGCCGCGCCGCGCGCTGCATGCCGGCCGCCTGCTGCGCCTCGCCCAGCGCGATCACGTGCTCGGGAAGCGGCAGCCGCGCGACCACGCCGCGCAGGCGGGCGATCGCCCCGGGCAGGTCGCCGCGGGCGACCTGCACGCGGGCGAGCGCCGCATCGGCGGCGGCATAGCCGGGGAAGCGCGCCAGCGCCTCGCGCGCCTCGCGCGCCGCGAGGTGCAGCCGCCCGCGCAGCAGGTCGACGTGGCTGAGCAGCGTGTCGACGTAGGCGACGTTCTCCGCCGCCTCGCCACCCGCGCTCAGCGCGAGCACCAGCGCCTGGCGGGCGCCCTCGAGATCGCCGTGCAGCTCACGGAAGTACGAGACACGCGCGTAGGCGGCGAGGTCGGGCTTGCGATCGACCATCTGCTGCAGCGCGCGGCCCGCCTCGCGGTAGCGGCCGAGCTCGACGAGCGCGTCGACGAGCGACGCCGAACGGCTTGTCGACCTGCGGCGCGATCCGCCGCGCCAGCTGCGCGTCGCGCAGGCCGCTGCGGAAGTCATGGCGCGAGAGCTCGAGCGCGCCGCGCTGCGTCAGCGCGCCGGCGTCGCCCGGGTCGAGTTGCAGCGCCTGGCGCAGAACGCCGTCGGCGCGGTTGTAGAAGCTTGCGTCGCCGGTCTCGCGCACCTTCTGCGCGTAGGCCCCGGCGAGGAGGGTGTAGCCGTCCACCACGCGCGGCTGCGCGCGAACGGTGCGCTGCAGCACGGCGATGCGCTCGTCGGTGGAGGCCGACGGCGGCGGCAGCGAAGGGAGCGCCGGCCGGGTCGAGGCCAGACGGGCGGTCGCGACCCGCCGCCCCGCGCCAGGAGCCCGAAGGCTCCCAGCGCGAGGGCGAAGGTCGCCGCGGCCGTGATGAGGACGCGGTGGGTCATCGTCGCTACGGCTGGCCCGGGGTGGGGTCGTGGGTCGGCTCGGTGCGCTTGAGCTGCGAGTCGAACCCGCCGTGCGGGGCCGCCACGTACGGGAACGTGTCCCGGAACGCCACGTCGTTGGAGTCAACGCCATCGCCCAGGGGCAGCTTGTTGCCCTTGAGGAAGCCGCCGACCACCCGCAGCGAGATGTCGGTCACGTCGTCCGCCAGGCGCCGCCCGTTCGGGAAGCCCTGGGTGTCGCCGGCCAGCACGCCGAAGCGGTTCGGCGACGGGTTCGGCGGCGTGCCGAGGTTGATCTTCAGCGTGTCGGTCGGCGGAGCCTTCGGGGCGATCTCGGTCAGGCCCGGGATGCCCGTCAGCAGCGCCTGCACGATGTCCGTGCGATCCGTCTCGGGCACGTTCAGGCCCGGGTACAGGATGTTGATGACCTTCGCGAGCTCCGGCGACAGCACGTACTTGCCGAAGTTCTTGAGGTCGTTCGAGGGCTGCGTCGCGTTGAAGAAGTCCTTCTTCCCCAGCGGGATGACGACCTCGTTCACCAGCGGGTTGCCGAGGCGGCTGACCTGGACGTCGCGCGTGCGAGCGCGCTTCTTGACGACCTTGATCGCCTTGCGCTCGGTCGAGGACCACACGCCGACGACGGCGTTGGCGGCCGGCGCGTCGGCGACGGCCTTGCCGTCACGCGTCACGTCGGACTCGGGCACCTGCAGGGTGATCGTGTGGACGTTGTAGCCCGCGAGATCGTCCTTGCCGCCACCGGCGTTGCCGGTGCCGTTGCGGATGTTGATCGCGTCGAACGTCGTCCCGAGATCGACGAAGAACGGATCGTCGACCGGGCCGGCGAACACCTTGCCGCCGCCGGGCAGCGACTTGATCGCCTCGTTGGCGACCGACGCGTAGTCCGGGATCGTCTTGGGGCCGACGTTGTTGGGAGCGACCGGCAGACCGCTGGCGACCCGCTTCGAGCTCTTGAGCTTGCCGTTCTTGTACGTCTCGCGCGTGACGTTGTACGTCTGCACGACGTTCAGCTTGCTGTCGGAGATCGAGCTGACGCCCGGCAGCGCGTACAGGAACGAGTCCGGGTTGCGGACCTTCGTCTTGAACTTGAACTGGTAGCGGACGTCGTACTTGCCGTCGCCCGTGTTGTCGACGTTGATGTAGTACTCGGCCTTGTCGTCGAACCGGTAGAAGTTCGGTCCGCCGGCGGGATCCTCGAACGGGATCCAGTTCGCCACGACCGTCAGCGCGTTCGGCGCATCGGCTGCGGTGAACGCGTAGACGTCGGTGTCGTCGGCCGTCGGGTCGATCGACGTGAGCGGGGCCTCCCGGTGGCTCGAACCCGAGCCTGGGACGACCGCCAGCACCCGGCCGCGAGCGCCGCGAGCAGCGCTGCGACCAGGATGGGGATGGTGCGGGTGGTTCTGGTCATGTCCGCCGTAGCGCGCCAAGGCGCCAAGCGGATGCGCGGACGCAGTGCTCCTGCGAATCGTTCTCAGGTGGGCCAGCGCGGGCCGCGCATGGTCCGCAGGAAGCGCCGCCAGCGCCACGCGAGGCCGAGGACAACGATGAGCCCGCCCCGAGGAGGACGTACAGCCAGGCGCTTGTGCCGCCATCGGAGGACGGCGAGGCGGCCTGCGTGGGCGGGGTGGTGGCGGCTGCGGTCTGCGGCGTGTAGACCTTGATCGCCTTGGGCTTCGCCGCCGGCGCCGGCTTCGGCGTGGCGCGTGGCTTCGGCGCGGCGCGCTGGCGCTTCCCGGCCGGCGTGATCGTGTGCGAACCGCTCGCCGACTGCTGTGACGAGCAGCCGGTCAGCGCCTGCGCGATCGCCGCCGCGCGTGCGCGGTAGCCATCGGGCGTCGAATGAACGCCGTCCGCGGCGACCTGCGCCTGCCCGAGTTCACCATCCCGTTCCAGTCGACGACCGCGAGGTTCGACGACGACGCTGCGATCTGGTCCAGCGCCGGTTGAAGCCCGCGTAGGAGACGCCGTTGTATGGCGGGCGATGGATGTTCACCCAGACGACGCAGCGATTCGGGCCGGCCAGCTGGAGGACGTGGCGCACGTAGCCGGCGAACCGCGCCGTCTGGTCGGGGCTGTCAT
>CAWCEB010000047.1:0-6396 GCA_963794105.1 uncultured Actinomycetes bacterium
CCCGATGTTGCGCGAACGGCATGCGCATTCGCGGCGCACGCCGTGGGCACGATTGATGCCCGGCGTCTTCCTTCCGGGCACGGCGCTCGTCGTCGTCCGCACCTTTTGCAGCAGCGGATGTTACCGGCTAACATTCGACCGCTGGCAAGGCGACGCGGCGCCTGCGACGCGATCGCTCCTGCCGCGCGCACACGCGCCGAGCCCCCCTTTCGGACACCCCGCCGTGACCACCCGCCTCCCGCCCGCCGCGCGCTGCTGCGCGACGTTGCGCAGCGCGCCGGCGTATCGGCCATGACGGTCGCGCGCACTGCGGCAGCCGGACAAGGTGAGCGCGCGCGCACCCGCGCACGCGTCGAGGCGGCCGTGCGGGTGCTGGGCTACACGCGGACTTGAACGCGCGCGGGCTCGCCTCGCGCAGGAGCGGACTCGTCGCGGCCATCGTGCCGCTGCTCACCAACTCGCTGATCGCAAGGAGATCGTCCAGGGCCTGGCCGACGCGCTGGCCGCGCACGACTTCCAGCTGCTGATCGGCGCGAGCTCGATGCCGCGGAGGAAGCGCTGATTCGCGAATTCCTGGCGCGGCGCGTCGACGCGATCTTCCTCACCGGGGACATCGCACGGCGGCGTCGGTGCGGATGCTGAAGCGCGCCGGGCTGCCCGTGGTCGAGGGCGGCAATCTGCCGCGACCGGCCTGTCGACATGGAAGTCGGCTATTCGAACGTGCAGGCGGCGGCGGAGATCACGCGCATGCTGCTCGATCGTTACGATGGGCCGATCGGCTACGTCGGCCGTCCGCGATAACGACCGTGCGCGCGACCGGCGCGCCGGCTGGAGGCCGCGTGCGCCGCGGCCAAGCGCCGCGTCGATCCGCGCCACTGCGTCGAGACGGCGCTGGACCTCGCGCGGGCGCCGCGGCCATGGCGCAGTTCGCCGTCGCCGCGACCCGCGCGCTGCTGCTGGCCGACGCGCTCGCCGCGGGTGCCGTATTCGAATGCCAGCGCCGCGGCCTTGCGATTCCGCGCGCAATCGCCATCGCCGGCTTCGACGACCTCGACATCGCAGGCCAGACCCTCGGCGTTGACGACTGTCCGCGTGCCGCGCTTCGAGATGGGCGCCGCGCCACATGCTGATCTGCGACCGCCTCGCCGGGCGGCCGCTGGAATCGCGCGTCGTCGACGTGGGCTACGGCGGATCGAGCGCGCGGCGCGTGTGAGCGCGGCGCGACGCGCGCGCGGCGGAGGAGGTTCGGGCAGAATCGCGCCATGGACACCCGACTCGTACAAACCACAGACGTCAGCATCGCCTCGAACTCGTCGGCGGTGATCGTGACGATGCCCGTCACGTGGCTGACGCTTCCGTCGTGGGACACGCGGTGCACCATCGGAATGAACTTGTAGTGCGGGTTCTCGACGTTCTTGTAGTACTTGCAGAACTCGTTGCAGGCGTAGGTCTGGCTGTAGAGGAACGTGATGACCAGCGCGTGCTCGAACAGGAAGTTGAGCGTGTTCGCGCCTGGGTCGCCGTCGCCGTCGCCGGGCGCCAGGTGGTCTCGGAGGAGCGAGTTGGTGCCCGTGCAATCGATCAGGACGTCGCCCGGCTCGACCATCGCGATCGCGTCCTGCGCAGTGAGCTCGCCCACGGTCCGCTGCACCGGATGCGAGTCGCGCCCATCGATCAGATCGCTGACGGATTGCTCGATCGCATTCAGCGGGACGAATCCCTGCGCGAACCGGCGAAGCAGTGCCATCAGATCGGCGGGAATCGACTGCCTGAACGCGAGGCCCTCCGCGAGCTCCTCCGGCTCGAAGACGGCGTCGACGTTCTCGCCGTCGAAGTGGTCGGCCCGGTAGGCATCGACCGAATCCGCGACGAGGTACCCCGCGAGCCGGACCATCCGTGTACGCGAGTACTCGGATCGCTTCTCATAGAGGCGCACCGAGAACTCCTCCACCGGCTGGAGCAGCGCCGTCAGCAGCAGGCCCACGGGGCCCGCGCCGACGATGTGCACCGATCGCGAGGGCATGCCCTTCGATCCCCTCAGGCCGTCTGGAGGTTCATGACCTCGGCGACCCGCTCCTCGGGCTGCCCACTGAAGCCGCCTTCGACGGGCATGCTCGGCAGCAGGACCTCGCTCACGAAGCGGTCTGAGGATTCCTTCGAGTCCCAGACCGCGGCGATCAGGATGCCGCCCTCGGTCGGTCCGGCAGCGTGGTAGACCTGCCCATCCGGCAGACCTCCCTCGGGATGGACGACCGCCACGGTCGCTCGGTACTGCTCCTCCGTCGCGCCGGCCCAGAAGTGCGTCAACAGGTACGCCATCGGCATTCCTTCGTTCGGATCCACCGAACGTACTCCGCGGGAACAGACGAGAGCAAGCGTGCGGTGATCGCGCGGCGGTCTGGGACCCGACCGCGCTTCGCGCCGATGTCGTTCCAAGTTCTCCGGACCTCTTGGAGATCCCAGCTGAGCTTATGGGCGCGATGGGAGAGGTACCTGACAGAGTGAACCGATGCTGAATCAGGTGGCCGACGGCGTCTGGGTCCGGCAGAGCGAGTGGGTCTGGACCAATTCCATCGCGGTGCGCGGGGAGGATGGGTTGATCCTGGTCGATCCCGGCATCGGCGGTTCCGAGCTGAACCAGCTCGCGGATGACCTGGACCGGCTCGACATTCCGGTGGTCGCCGGGTTCTCCACCCATCCCCACTGGGACCACCTGCTCTGGCATGCCCGGTTCGGCGACGTGCCGCGCTACGCCACCCCCGCCGGGGCCCAAGCTGCCGGTGAAGCCCGAGAGCGGGCGCAGGCGATGGCGGCGGAGAGCGCGTCGGGTATCCCTCTCGAGCTGATCGGCCTCGTCACCCCGCTGCCCGAGGACGGTGGACCCGTGCCAGGTGAGATCGTCGAGCATCAGGCGCACGCCGTCGGCCACGCCGCGGTCCTCCTCGCGGACCGTGGCGTCCTGCTTGCCGGCGACATGCTCTCTGATGTCCTGATCCCGCTCCTCGATGCTCGGCGCCCAGACCAGGTGGGCGCCTACGAAACGGCACTCGAGCGGCTGGAGGAGGTCGCCAGGCACGTCGATGTCGTGATCCCCGGCCACGGCGCCGTTGCCGAGGGTCCCGAGGTGGCGGCTCGCCTCGCCGCCGATCACGCCTACATCGACGCGTTGGGGCGAGGAGAGGAACCGGTCGACGCGCGTCTGGGGCCGGATGCGGAATGGCTCTCCGGACCCCACCACTCGAACCTGGAGCAGGCCCGAGGGCGGTAGGGGCCTTCTGATGGCTCGGAGGTCGATCGAGGCGATCGACGCATAGATCAGCTTTGGCGACGAGAGCTCCTGCCTTTACATCGGCTTCCCGGCTTCCCACGCCGAAGGTTCGAACGAAACAGAAAACCGCGGGGCTTTCATCGATGGGCGGTCCCGGGTTCGAACCGGGGACCTCGTCGCTTGTAAGGCCCTCGTCGGATGCGGGCGACCTCGTCGGGGTCGAGCCGGCCCTCGGCTGCCGCCGCCCCGCTCAGTGTCGCAGCAGCGATGCGATCGCCGGCGCGATCGGCGAGCCGAGGCCGGAGGCGAGATCGAAGCCCGGTCCCGCCGCGCAGCAGGTGACGCTGCTGAACACGATGTTGTTGCCCTCGGTGATGTCGAGGAAGGCGCCCGGCGTGTCGCGCAGCGTGTACAGCAGCGGCGCGACGAAGCCGGGCCGTGGGCCGCCCGTGTTGCGCGCCTGCTGGTCCCACAGCGCGATCATGCCCGCCACCAGCGGCGTCGCCGCGCTCGTCCCGCCCACGAACGTGATCGTCTGCGACGGCGAGCCCGGGCACTCCTGGACGCCGGACGAGCACACGATCGCGTATCCCGGCGTCGCGTCCGCGAAGGCGGCGACGTCCGGGACCGTCCGATAGGTCGACTGCGACGGCGTCGCCGGCTGCCACCACGGCCGCTTGATGAAGGTGCTGACCCCTCCCCCGCCGCCCGCGATCTCCGTGAACGGGAAGGCATACGTGGTGTCGTTCCACACGCCGCTGGAGAGGATCGTGTTGGCCGGAGTGAGCGCGAGGTTCGTGCCGCCGACCGCCAGCACCCACGGGGACGTCGCCGGCCAGGAGGCGGACTGCTTCATGTCGGCGCTCGTCAGCTGACTCTGCGGAACGCCATGCGCACAGGCCGACGAGCCGCTGTCCCCGGCGGCGACGACCGTCGTGATCCCGAGCGAGGCCGTGGCGGCCAGCTGGCGCTCGACCAGGGTGCGCGACGCCGAGTAGGGCTTGACGCTCGATTCGCACACGCCGTAGGACACGGAGATCACGTCCGGCAGGTGGGCGCTGTTCTCGGTCGCCTGCAGCGGCTGCTGGAGCAGCTCGAGAAAGCCCTGGACGTCGCCGTCGTCGGCGTCCTCGTTGATCGAGTGCACCCAGAGATCGAACGCCGACAGGTTCGGCGCCACCATCGAGACGGTCATCGCGTCGAGCGAGCTCTCGAGGATCGGCCGGATGCTCGCGGCGTTGTGGATCGACAGCGCGGTTCCCTGGAAGCCGAAGCAGTCGCGGTAGGTGTTGACGTCGTTGGCCGGCGTCGGCGCCTCGCCGACGATCGCGACGTGGGAGCCCTGGCCGCGCAGGCCCGCCGCCTGGAGCGCGTCGATCCCGTAGGCCGTGAGGATCTGGTTGGGGAACAGCCCTTGATCGGAGCTGACGGACGACGGGAAGGTCGTCGCCGCACAGCCCGGCGCGGGCGTGCCTGTTCGCGTGGGCGTGCCACCGTTGACGGAGCGCGGCACACGCGGCGCGCGCGAGGCGTGCCCCTGGGTGACGTTGAGCCGCACGCCCGAGATCGTGTCGGCGTTGCCCTTGATGCCCGATGGCGCCTTGGGCGTGCTGACGGGCAGCGCGACGTACTGGTTCGGCTGTCCGGTGGCGTAGAGGTTCCACTTGACGCCGAAGATCTTCTGCGCGTTCTTGATGCTGACCGTGACGAACGCCCGCAGGTGGGTCACGTCGATCTTGGCCGTGCTGCCGTACTTCTTGAACACGTTGGTGACGCCGTTGCGCTTCGACGACGACGCGCCGTACTTGCTCTGCAGCGTCGACATCGACAGGTACTTGCCGTAGCTCGACGAGGCGGGGTTGCTGGCGGCCTTCACCGCGTCCGAGATCCCGGACTGGTTCGCGATCAACCCGAGCTGAAGCGTGAGCTTGAGCCCGGTCGGCGCCGCACCGGCGTTCTTCATCCCGCTGTGGGAGATCGGGCCGTAGTTGATCGATGTCGACGCGGTGGCTCCAGGCGCGGCGGTGAGGCTGATGAGCAGGGCGACCCGTAGGCGCACCGCGCCATCCTCGCCCGCCGAGCGCCGCCGGTCATCACTCGAAATGGGTGATGAATCCTGCGCCGTCACGCGCGACGATGGGGCGCGTGCGCCCCTTGATCGAGCTCCCGGCCGGGCATCGGCGCCGGCGCGGGCATCGCACGGCGCATCCCGATCGGCAGGGTGTCTGGTGGCGACCCGACCACATCGGGTGGTGGATGGGCGCGCTGTTCGCGATCGGGTCGACCTGCTTCGCGGTTGCTGCGATCGCCTCGCAGTGGGCGTCCGCGCCGCGGCCCGGGATCGGCATCACGTTCTTCGTCGGGTCGATCTTCTTCACGAGCGCCGCGTTGCTGCAGTTCCACGAGGCGATCAACGCCCAGCCCGGGCCCGAGCACCTGTCGCGGGCCGCATTTCGCCGCTGGTGGTCGTGGGAGCCCAAGCGGATCGACTGGGTCGCGGCGGCGATCCAGTTCGTGGGGACGCTGTTGTTCAACGTCAACACGTTCGCCGGGATGAACGACGCCCTGAATGCCAAGCAGGAGCTGCTGCGCGTCTGGACGCCCGACATCATCGGGTCCATCTGCTTCGTCGTCGCCAGCGAACTGGCGTACGCCGAGGTCTGCAACGCCTGGCTGTGCTTCAGGAAGCGGACGCTGTCGTGGTGGATCGTGGCGCTGAACCTGCTCGGCTCGATCGCCTTCGGCGTGTCCGCGATCGCCTCGCTCGTGCAGCCGTCGACCGACGAGCCGGTGAGCGCGGCAATCGCGAACGCCGGAACGGCGGTCGGCGCCCTGTGCTTCCTGATCGGCGCGCTGCTGCTGATCGTCGAAACCGGCCAGGAGACAGAGAGTCCCACGGCGGCGCCCGAACCTGAGAAGGTCTCCGCGTGAGGCCGGCCGCCGTAGCACTCGCCGCGATCATCGTGCTCGCGCTGGCCGCGTGCGGCGGCGGTGGATCGTCCAAGCAGGACAAGGCCAAGAGCCAGGTCTGCGACGCCCGTGCGGACATCGCCAAGCAGGTCGACACGCTGAAGGGGATCACGGTCTCGACCGCGACGCTCGACCAGATCCAGACGAGCCTGAAGGCG
>CAWCEB010000048.1:0-15280 GCA_963794105.1 uncultured Actinomycetes bacterium
CTGCGGCGGGCATCTCGATGAACGACGGACCGACGGGTGTCTGGACCCTCACGATCGAGGACGGTACGTACACGGTGTCGTGCCGGTTCATCGACCTGCCATACAAGGACTGCGGTAGCTCCGGATCCAATGGTCGGATCGTCGAGGCCGGCTATGCCCTCGCGGTCCGCAACCACCATGTGACCTTCATCATCGACGCCCAGTTGATGCACGACGTCACCGGGTGCGAACTGCCGGCGTCCCACTCACAGCCGGGCCACTGCGAAGTGTGGCCCCCGTACAGCTTCGTGTTCCGCATCGACGGTGACGAGATGTGGTTCGACACCACCGCCGCCGTCCCGGCAGCACGATCACCCCGTGGGTGCGCGTGGACTAGGACTGGCGGGGAACCAGGGGACCCCCTGAGCCTCGTGCCGGCTCCGAGGGGCGAGTCCACCCGGAGCCGGCCACCCAGCGCCGCGAGCCGATCGGCGAGGCCCCGTAACCCGGAGCCCATGGGATCGGCACCGCCAGCGCCGTCATCGTCGATCAGCAGCACCAACTCGTCTCCTGCCCGCCGAAGGTCGACCGTGACCCGGCGGGCAGCCGAGTGTTTCGCGGCGTTCGCAAATGCTTCCGAGCACACGTAGTAGAGCGCCCGTTCAGCGCCCTCGTCACCCGTTGCGTCCTCGGTGGCATGCACGGTGACCACGAGCGGCGCGCGGCGCGCGAGGTCCCGTAGCGCCGCACGGATCCGCCCCCCACCGAGTGCCGCTGGTGGCACGCCTTCGACGATGTCGAGGATGCTCGACCCGGCCAATTCGAGCTCCTGTCTCGCGACCTGGAGCGGGTCATCCGCGGGGACCTCTGGAGCCCCAGGCCGCGATGGAACAAGAGCTCGTGCTGCCTCGATGGGTGCCACGACGTCGGTCCGGAGCCGGGCGGCAATTCCCGCCCGCTGGCGGTCCACGGCGGCGAGGAGCCGCGCTCGGGCGGCCTCGCGGGCTTCCAGTTGCGCCCGTGCCTTCTCCTGCAATCGCGCGTTCACGAACGCCAGCCGAAGCGAAGCTTGAACGGCAGCCGCCGTCGGTGGGTCGGCCATCGCAGATGACAGGTAGGCGAGGGCGCCAAGCGGGCCTGACTCATCGGCAATCGGAAGCCACCGTCGATGAATCCGGCGAGGGGATAAAGGACACCCGACGCATCGACATGGCCCTGGGCCGCCTCGTCCCAGCGCACCACGCGCAACTCCCGATCTTGGAGAACGTCGCGGAGGACGATCTCGAGGCCGTCAAGGCCGGTCGCACGGACATCGCCGAGGACCACGTCGACGAGTCGTGCGCGACTCCGCGCGACAGTCCGGACCGCGGCCGGGAACGAGAGCGCGATCGCGATGAGCACGAGTGCGACGGCCGTGAACCAGAGGGTACGGTCGATCGTCTGGGTCGCCGGTCGCCATGCCGGCGCGAGGACGACCGCGATTGCGGTTGCAGAGAGACAGGGATACCAACCTGCGACGCCCTCGCGTCGCGTGCGTGCCACCGACAGAATGCGGCGATCGCCAGGAACAACGGCACGTTGAAGCGCGCCGCAACCACGCCCAGGCCGATCGACACTGCCAGTCCGGCCAGCACGACCGCGGCGACGCCCCTCGGACGTCCGCCTGGAAAACCGAGGAGAGCGATCGCGAGCAGGGCCTGCGGGGCCTGCTCGAAGACCGGCAGGATGGAAGTTGCCAGCCAGCTGAGCCCGATGGTCGCGGACGATGAGGCGCTCGCGCCAGGCACCGCCGGCGGTCCACGCTGCGGCCACGTAGGCGATCCCGACGCCCACGTCCAGACCGATCGAGGCCGGTGACAGACGCCCCGGCGCAGGTCCACCGCGAGCGCCACGAGCGCGAGGCCGATGACCAGCATGGCGCCGAGCCACTGGCCCAACGATGCCGGGGCACGGGACCAAGGAAGGCCCCGGATGTCAACGGGCGCCCTCGGTCCGCCTCACCTCCCCATTGTGGCGGCGCGTCGATGACACGAGGGGTTCCTACCTGTTGGCCTCGCGCATGCGCTCGACCCGCTGCTGCGCCTGCCGGTGGCAGAACCACGCCGGTTCGAGCATTCGCACGGCGACCCTGTAGTCCGCCGCTCCCGGTGTGGCCTTAGGGCAGTGGCCCGCTCGGGCTACATGAAGGTGCAAGGGCATTCCAAGATCGCCCGAAATCGCGGTCGAGTGCACTCGCTACGATCGTGCCACGGGCATATCAACGATCGCGGCTTCGACCCGCGACGCCAGCCCGCTGGGTTGCTGCCGATGGTCGACGAGCCGCACGTGGTGCGGATCACCCGCGTACGCGTCAAGCCAGGTTGCGAATCGGAGTTCGAGCGGGCATTCGATGCGTTGGTCGGAGATGTCCGCAGCGGCTTTCCGGGCATGCTGCGCCTGTACCGCATGCGATCCACGCCATCCGACGGAGTCACGGAGTACGTGATGGAGTCGGTGTGGAGGAGCCGCTCGGCGCTCAGCGGTACAGAACCGCGACGGATGGCCCGGTGCTGCCGCCAGAGGTTGCCGGCTTCGTCGACAGCGGGTCCGTGGACGAGTACGAGCTGCTCGCGGTCGACGACTACGACCTGTTCTGAAACGGCCGCCGACGAGAACGCCTTTCGCCGCGACGTGCTCGCATACCGACGGTGCCGCGGGAGCACTGGACCAAGGTGTGGTCGACCAACCCGCTCGAGCGGCTTAACCGCGAGATCGCGCGGCGAACCGATGTGTCGGGATCTATCCCAACGCCGAGCGCTCGCGCGGTTCGCCGGCGCCCTGCTCGCGGAACAGCACGACGTGTGGCTGACCGCTGACAAGCGCTACCTGCCTCAGGCGTCCGTTCCCCGGGCTCTCGGTTGCGTTCCCAATCCCACCCTGGGAGAGGTGCTCAAGGAGGGTGACGTCCAGCAACCCGGTCGACCTGCTGGAGGTCGACTTACCTCACTTGACGGGATATGACCGCCTCGTGGGTTCGAGTCCCGCCCGCTCCGCCAGCGATCTCCGGGATCGCGGCGCTCGTCGGCCGTACGTCATCAGTCGCGCTTCCAACGGGACGTAGCGCCGTCGAGATCGCTCGATCGCTTGGATCACATTCCAGCCTGCACATTCAGGGGGCAGGAGGGTCCGTTCGATGCGAGCAAACATTCGCGCTGGGTTGGTCATCGGTCTGTGGGTCGCGGTCACCGTGCTGGCGGGCACCCCCCGAGTGAGCGCCGCCGGTGACGGCGTCGAGAAGATCAGCGCCGGCGAATACCACACGTGCGCGCTGCGCACCGGCGGGACGGTCTGGTGTTGGGGTCGGAACATCTACGGCCAGCTCGGCGACGGGACTCGTGGTGACGCCAACTACAACCGGGTTCACCCGGTCAAGGTCAAGCAGGGCGCCGGCTTCCTGACCGACGTCAAGGCCATCGGCGCCGGCGCGGGCCACAGCTGTGCGGTCAAGAACAACGGGACCGTGTGGTGCTGGGCGAGGACTCGTATGGCCAGCTCGGCGATGGAACGACGGGCGACAAGGACATCCACGACCGGCTCAAGGCCGTCCAGGTCAAGCAGGGGGCCGGGTTCCTGACCGGGATCACCGCCGTGACTGGCGGGTTGTACTTCACCTGTGCGCGACGCGACGACGGAACAGCCTGGTGCTGGGGCTTCGATGGCGTGGGTGAACTCGGCGATGGGACGAGCGGTGATGCGAACCATGTCCGGCTCAAGGCCGTGCAGGTCAAGCAGGGAACCGGCTTCCTGACCAGGTGTCACCGCTGTGTCGGCGGGAGAGCTCGCACGCCGTGCCGAACGTCCGCCGGTGCCGCCTTGTGCTGGGGCATCGATGACTGGGGCCAGCTGGGCGATGGCACGACCGGAGGCGTCAAGTTCTCCCGTCACAAGGCCGTCCGTGTCAAGGACGCGAACGGTCCTCTGGCGAACGTCACCGGCGTACGCTGCTGGCGACGGCCATAGCTGCGCGACCACGAACGATGGGTCGGCGTGGTGCTGGGGCCACTCCTCCGACGGTCAGGCGGGCGACGAGACGACCCCGAGCTTGCACCTCACCGCCGTCAAGGTCAAGCAGGCGTCGGGCGTCTTGACGAAGGTTGGAATGGTCCGCGCGGGTGGCTACTTCAGCTGTGCGCGCAAGACCGACAGCTCGGCATGGTGCTGGGGCTCGGACCAGTACGGCCAGCTCGGCGACGGGACGAATGGCGATGTCAACGGCGACCGAACGAAAGCGGTCCAGGTCATCGGGCCCGGCGGGTCGGGGTTGCGCGGGCGCTGCGTCGATCACCGCGGGCCGGTTCCACACGTGCGTCGTGAAAGGGGACAAGACCGCGTGGTGCTGGGGGTACGACGGCAGCGGTCAGCTTGGGGACGGCGTGGCGACCGCGACTGAACGCACCTCACCAGTGAAAGTGGTGTTCCCGTAGCAGTCCCGGCGCGTAACGCGTCACAGCGACTCGGAGGGTTCAACCAGATGAGTCCAACGACCGTCGCGCCATTGCGTTGACCTTGCCCACGCCGTCTTGCCCGGGTCACGTCGCCGCCGCGACGAGTGGAACGTCTGGCACTTCCGCGAGTTCGAGGCACACGAGAAGGCGCGCTCGCGCGACGAGTGGCCGGTTGCGCCGCCACTGGCCGAGGACGTCTACTCGGCTGCCGACGGCGTGGTCGTGGGGAGCCTGCTGATCTCGCTGCTGAAACATGCCGATCGCGTGCGCTGCGCCTGCCTGGCGCAGCTCGTGAACGTCATCTCCCCGATCACAACGGAGCCCGGCGGACGCGCGTGGCGGCAGGCGACCTTCTACCCATTTGCGTTGACGTCGGCGCTCGCGAAGGGGAGCGCGACCCACGTGACGCTTGACGTCCCGACGATCGCCACGACCCGGTTCGGCGACGTTCCCGCCGTGGACGCCGTCGCCACGGTCTCACCGGACACGGGCGAACTGACGATCTTCGCCGTCTATCGGAGTGGGACCGATGCCGTCGACCTGGAGCTTCCGCTCCCGGACAGCCCCAGGGCACCGAGGCGTCCGCGCAGGTCATCAGCCACGGCGATCCGCACGCGACCAACGGCCCCGACGGCAAGTTGTCGTTCCGGCGCCGCTCGACGTGCGCCTCAAAGAGCAGCCGGCTTCGCGTAACGCTGCCGCCAGTTGCGTGGGCGGCCATCACGGTTCGCGGACGAGGGGCCTGAGCCGCCGCAATGTCGCTCGGCGCCGGCGGCTGAGTTTGGGCATGTTGCGGAGCGTTGTACACGTGGCGTTCATTCGCGACCGTACTGCTGGCGAGGGAGATGGATTCGGGCTGCAGCGGGCGCCCAAACGGCGAATCGTTGCTGCCGTTGGCGGCACCACTTCGACGACGTATTGCTGTCGGCGTGGTCGCCGGGCCGGTGACGGGCAGCGTGCCCAGCAGCGGTGGGCGGACCCTGGCGCGTGCGGGCACGTGGCCGTGCGCGCGTGCCTTGGCTGCGATCAGCCGGCCCTTGCGGTGGTGCTTCGCGCCCACCGCGGGACCGGCGCCGAGCGCAGCGCCCGCGAGCGCCGCAACGAGCAGGATCGATCGACCCGGACCAGGCATGCATCCCGAGCATCGGAGCATTCCGGGCCAGACTTAACCTCTGGCCAGCTCGCGGTCCAGCGCGGCCGCGAGCCCGAGCGTGAGCTCGACGAGCTCGTCCACATCCCCCTCCAGCGCGATCGCCGGCCAGCGCGCGGCGCGCGCGGCGGAGGCGGGCGACTGGGATCGCCCGCGGCGCATCGGGGCGGCGCCCCGAAGCAGGCCGACCATCCGCGGGTGCAGCCGCTGCGGAATCAGCGAGCCGTCGCTGCGCAGGAACCCGAGCCGTCCCTCGCGCAGCTCGACCACGGCGACCTCGGTGGCCCCCGTTCCCGCCTTGCGCTGCGCGCGCACGAACGCGCGCATGCTCTTCGGCCCAGCCACGACGACCTCGGGCCGGAGCTGTTTCGGCGGCGAGCGGTCGAGCGCGTCCAGGACCGCGAGCGCCGCCGCGGGCCCAGCGGCGGCGCGCGTGGGCCGCGCGACCCAGGCGTCGAGGAACGCGCCCACCAGCGCGATGCAGATAGCGGTGGGCACGAGCTGGCCGGCGCCGAGCACGGTCCCGCCGGTCCCGCCGCTGCGCGCCGCGGCGAACGCGACCAGCGCCGCCAGCGACAGCGCGAGCATGACCCGCGGCCCCGGCAGGCGCAGCCGCGCCAGCACGCGCTCACCCAGCGCCACAGGCTGCGCGTCCGCCCGGCACGTCAGCAGCAACCGGACAAAAGGGTCAGACCCTTTTGTCCGGGGGGTGCCGGCCCAGACCCACTGCGTCGCGCGGCGCGCGCCGAGGAGGGGGGCGAGGACCAGCAGGGCGAGCGCGCCCGCAGCAAGCCACAGCCCCGTGACCGCGTGATCGACGCTGACCACGCTCGCGGCAACTCCGAGCGCGCTCGCCACGGCCAGCAGCGGCTCATTGCCGGGCCGGACCCAGACCGTCTGCGTCCGCGGCCTGCGGCCCGTCGCCCGCAGCCGCCGCGCGATCGCGCGCGCGGCGCGCCGCTCGGCGTCCGTGCACGGCGCGCGCCCCTCGATGGCGCGCAGCTCGTCGGCGATCTGCTCCGGTTCCATCCCGGGGCGGGACAGTAGTGTTCGCGCGCGTCATGGACGCCACCGACCTCGCCTTCGCCGGAGCCGCGCAGCAGGCCCGCCTGATCGCCGCCGGCGACGTGTCGTCGCGCGAGCTCGTGCAGACCTACCTCGACCGGATCGCGCGGCTCGACCCGCAGCTGAACGCCTGGCGGATCGTGTTCGCCGAGCGTGCGCTGGCCGAGGCCGACCAGGCCGACGGCCGCCGCGGCGCCGGCAACGAGCGCCCGCTGCTCGGCGTGCCGATCGCGATCAAGGACGACATCGACATCGGCGGCGAGCCGACCGCGTGGGGAACCGCCGCGCACGGCGGCCCCGCGCCGCAGGATGCCGAGGTCGTCAGGCGGTTGCGCGCGGCCGGCGCGATCGTCCTCGGCAAGACGAATGTGCCCGAGCTGACGATCTGGCCGTTCACGGAGACGATCACCTTCGGCGCCACGCGCAACCCGTGGGACGTCGAGCGGACGCCCGGCGGCTCGTCCGGCGGGACCGCCGCGGCCGTCGCGTCCGGCATGGTCGGGATCGGCGTCGGATCCGACGGCCTGGGCTCGATCCGCATCCCCGCCGCCTGGTGTGGCCTGTTCGGCATCAAGCCCCAGCGCGACCGCGTCCCGATCGCTCCGCACGACGACGCCTGGCAGGGCCTGTCGGTGAACGGCCCGATCACGCGCACGGTCGCTGACGCCGCGTTGTTCCTCGACGCGACGAGCGACGAGGGCGGCTTCGCCGACGCCGCGGCACGCGAGCCCGGCAAGCTGCGCGTCGCCGTGTCCTCGAAGCTCGCCGCGGGCCAGCTCGCCCGCATCTCGCCGGACGTGCGCGCGGCCGTCGAGCGAACGTCCGAGCTGCTGCGCTCGCTGGGCCATGAGGTGGTCGAGCGCGACCCCGATCTGCCCACCTCGCTCATGGCTCACCTGCTGACGCGGTACTTCCGCGGGATCCACGAGGACGTCGCGCAGGCGATGCCGCACCCGCAGCGGCTCGAGGCGCGCACACGCACGATGGCCCGGATCGGCGGCATGATCCCCGCGGGCGTCGTCGCCAAGCAGCGCGCCGCGGAGGCCGGGATCGCGGCGCGGATCAACAAGCTCTTCGATCACGCAGACGTCCTGTTGCAGCCCGGTCCGGTGACCGCGCCGTCGAGGGTCGGCCAGTACCACGGGCGCGGCGCCCTGTGGACGCTGAACGGCGTCGCCCCGCGCGTGCCGTTCCAGGGCTGGTGGAACGGAACCGGCCAGCCCGCCTGCGTCGTCCCGGCCGGGCTCGACCGCGACGGCCTGCCCGTCGGCGTGCAGCTCGTCGGGCGTCCGAGCGACGAGGCGACGCTGCTCTCGCTCTCGGCGCAGATCGAGGCCGAGCGGCCGTGGGCCGACCGCCGCCCGCCGGTCAGTTGAGCGCCCGCCTGCAGGCCGAGATCGCCGAGGAGGCCGCACGCGCCGCCGGAGCGATCCTCGTCGAGCGCTTCGGCTCCGAGCGTGCCCTGGACCGGACGAAATCCTCGCCCACCGACGTCGTGAGCGAGGCCGACCTGCTTGCCGAGAAGGCGATCCGCGACGTCCTCGCCGCGCGCGCGCCCGACGACGCGATCATGGGGGAGGAGGGGGGACACGCCCGGCACGAGCGGCCGGCGCTGGATCGTCGATCCGCTCGACGGCACGGTGAACTTCGTCTTCGGCATCCCGCAGTGGGCGGTCTCGGTGGCCTGCGAGGGCGTCGCCGGTGTCGTGTTCGATCCCTGTCACGACGAGCTGTTCGTCGCCGTCGACGGGCAGGCGACCCTCAACGGCGAGCCGCTTCGCGCCTCACGGCGAGACGATCTCGCCTCGGCCCTGGTCGCGACCGGCTTCGGGTACGAGTCCGAGGTGCGCCGCCGGCAGGCCGAGGTGGTGGCGCGCGTGCTGCCGCTCGTCCGCGACATCCGGCGCGCCGGATCCGCCGCGCTCGACATGGCGTGGACCGCGGCGGGCAGGATCGACGCGTTCTACGAGCGCGGCGTCAAGCCCTGGGACATCGCCGCGGGCGAGCTGCTCTGCGCAGCGGCCGGACTCGTGGTCCGGCCGCTGGAGCCACGCGACGGCCTGCCGCGTGGCGTGCTCGTCGCGCCGCCCCCGTTGGCGGACGAGCTCGAGGCGCTCGTGCGCTAGCCGGTCGGGCGCTCAGGTCAAGCGAGGGCCGCGCGGTGGTGCGCGCGAATCGACGACCGTGATGGGGCCGCCGGTCACATTGAACGGCGATCAGGGAGAGGTTGCGAAACTCGCTGTTGACTCCAGCAGAGGCCCCGTGCGGTACGGGATCTGCTCGGAGAGCGCGATGTAGCTCGTCGTGCGGCGGATGGCCGGGTTGGAGAGCGCGCGGTTGACGATGTCCTGCAGATGCTCGGTGTCGCGCGCGACGATCCGGCAGAGCAGGTCGCTGGGGCCGCTGGTCGCCGTGGCCTCGAGCACCTCCGGCACCTCCTCGAGCACGCGGACGGCCTCCTGCAGACGGCCCTGGGTGATCTGGAGAAAGACGAATGCCATGAGCGGGTAGCCCATGCGGTGCGTGTCGAGCTCAGGGCCGAACCCGCGGATCACGCCGCGCTCGGTCAGCTTCGCCAGCCGGGCCTGGACGGTCCCGCGCGCAACCTCCAGGCGCCGCGCGACCTCCATGAGGCCGATGCGGGGCTCGTCGCGAAGGAGCGCGATGAGGCGGGCATCAAGCTGGTCCACCGGACCGGACATATTGCCTATCCTACCCGCTTTTTGGCTGGTCGAATCGAGCACTTTGACCTCTTTTGAACGCACGTCTTGACCAGCTGCCGGGCGTCGTGCTGTCCTTGTGGTCATGTTCGAGGAGGCACAGCTCTACTCACCCGTCACGCAGTCCGATGACGGCAAGGTCGAGGTCCACCTGGGCAAGGACCATCCGGGGTTCAACGACCCCGTCTACCGCGAGCGCCGCAACGCGATCGCGGCCAACGCGATGGTCTGGCAGCCCGGCACGCCGGTGCCGCAGGTCGCATACACCCAGCAGGAGGACGCGATCTGGCGCCTGGTCAGCACGGAGCTGCACACCAAGCACGAGCGCTACGCCGTGCGCGAGTACCTGGAGGCCAAGGAGCGACTCGGCCTCCCCGAGGACCGCGTGCCGCAGCTCGACGAGGTCACGGCTCGCCTGGAGCCGCTGACCGGCTTCCGCTACGACCCGGCACCGGGGCTCGTGCCGCTGCGGGAGTTCTATGGCTCGCTCGCCGACCGCGTGTTCCATTCCACCCAGTACGTCCGCCATCCGTCCGAGCCGCTGTACACGCCCGAACCGGACGTGATCCATGAGGTCATCGGCCACGGCAACATGCTCGCGTCACCGCGCTTCGCCGCTCTCAAGAAGTCCGCCGGCGAGGCCGCGCGCCGTGTCGAGACCGACGACGCGCTGCAGCTGATCGCCGACATCTTCTGGTTCACGATGGAGTTCGGCGTGATGCGCGAGGACGGCGAGCTGCGCGCCTATGGCGCGGGCATCCTCTCCAGCTACGGCGAGATCGAGGAGTTCCGCCACATGGAGATCCGCCCGCTCGACCTCGTCGAGATGGGCTCGATCGAGTACGACATCACCAAGTACCAGCCGGTGCTCTATTGCGCCGAGTCGATGGACGAGCTCGAGCATGTCGTCGGCGGCTTCTTCGAGTCGGTCGACGACGAGACGCGCGCGCGGATGCAGCCGGCGTCGGCTACGAAGTAGCCGCTCGCGCCCAGTGCGCCCGCAATGCCCGCGCCGTGCGCTCGGGCTCGGACCGGTGCGGCGGGTCGAAGTGGTGGCGCTCCTCGAAGACCTCGAGGGTGAAGTCCGGGAAGACCGTGCCGGCTCGCTCGGCCATTCGCCCGTAGTAGCGCGGATTGCTCCGTCCGCCAAGCGCGAAGTACACGGGCTGGGTGAACGCGCGCAGCTTGTCCAGGTCGAGGCTGGATGACCTGAACGTGCTGATGAAGGCTCGCAGGCCGGCGGGGCGGGTGGCCATCCACGGCGGTGGCGGCCCCGGCGGCGGTGGTGGCGGTTCGACGCCCGGAGCGAGCTGGAGTGCGACGAAGGCCGCCATCAGCTCCGCGGGCGGGAGCGTCGCAACCCGCTCGAACTCACTCCAGAGGGCCTCTTCGTCGGCGCTCAGCTCGTCGTTTCCCATCCACGCGGGCTCGAGCAGGGCGAGGCTCAGCAGGCGCTCGGGATGCTCGGTGGCGAACGCCAGGCTTGACGCACCGCCGCCGGAGTAGCCGACGAGGTGGAAGCGCTCGAAGCCCGCGTCGTCGGCCGTGCGAAGGATGCCCAGGATTTCGTGGTCGAGCGTGTAATCGTCGGGCGGCGTGGGCGCCGCGTAGACCTCGAGATCCTTTGCGATCGCATTGGCGTGATCGCCGAGCTCCCCGAGGAGGGAGCCGTACGCAAGCTCCGCCGGCATCACGCCGCCGGGCAGAAGGATCGCTTCCGGCGCCATCTCATCGCGAGCGTACTCCGCGTTACCACGCGGTCAACGCAGGTTCGCGGGGGCGGGGTCCTGGAAATGAGTGCTGCATGTCCCGCATGCTCCCCGCCCTCATCGCCTCGCTTGCCATCGTCGCCGCCGGCGCCTCCCCGGCGCTCGCCAAGCGCTTCAAGCACATCGACCATGTCGTGGTCGTCTTCGAGGAGAACCACTCCTTCGACAATCTCTATGGCGGCTGGGAGGGCGTCGACGGACTCGACAACGCCCCCGCCGGCCCACACGACGCAGGTCGGCCAGAACGGCGTCGCCTACACCTGCCTCAAGCAGAACGACCCGAGCCTGACGTCGCCGACGCCGCTCGCCCCGACGTGTACGGACTCGACGACGGGCACGACGTTCGAGAGCGCGTTCACCAACCAGCCGTTCACGATCGACGACTACATCTCGCCCGATGCGACAACGTGCCCCAACGGCACGCCGGGCGGCGCGCCCGGTAGGGTGCACCCGCGACCTGGTGCACCGCTACTACCAGGAGCAGTACCAGCTCGACGGCGGCGAGCAGGACCGCTACGTGACCGGCAGCGACGCCATCGGCCTGACGATGGGCACGTACGACACAAAGGCGCTGCCGATCTACGACTACCTGCACGGCAAGCACCATCCGAAGTACGCGATCGCGGATCGCTTCTTCCAGAGCGCGTTCGGTGGCTCGTTCCTCAACCACCAGTGGCTGATCGCCGCGCGCACGCCGACGTGGCCCGGCGCTCCCAACGACGCGCTGTCCGACGATCTCCATTCGGTCGTCGACAGCAACGGGATGCCGACGAGCTATCCCCTCTACCAGTCTCCGCTCGGGACGCAGGCCAAGGACCTGGCGCTGACCGCGTCGTGCTCCCCGCCGCCCGGTCGGCCCGCGACGCCGGCCGGCGTCGTGTGCGGCGACTACGCGGTGAACACGACCCAGCCGGCCTACCAGCCCTACTTCCCGGGCACCGGTCCGGCGCGGCGGCTGCCGCCGCAGACCGCGCCGACGATCGGCGACCGGCTGTCGGACGCGGGCATCGATTGGGCCTGGTACGCGGGCGGCTGGTCCAACGCCGACGGCGAGCAGGGCGCCCCGGGCTGGACCAACGGCACCGGGGGGACCACCTGCACCGATCCCGACACGCAGCCCGGCGCGACGTTCCCGAACTGCCCCAACAAGCTGTTCCAGTACCACCACCAGCCGTTCAACTACTTCGCGTCGTTCGCGCCCGGCACCGATGCCCGCGCGCAGCACCTGCGCGACGAGCAGGAGTTCCTCTCCGCGGCCGACGATTCGGACAAGAGCTGCCGGCTCAAGCCGGTCAGCTTCGTCAAGCCGCTCGGCCCGGAGAACGAGCACCCGGGCTACGCCAGCGAGCACACCGGCAGCGACCACCTCGTCAGCCTGCTGAAGGCCGTCGAGTCCAGCCAGTGCGCGAAGAACACGATGGTCATCGTCACCTACGACGAGTTCGGCGGCCAGTGGGATCACGTCTCGCCGCCGGGGCAGGGCGGCACCGCCGGACCGCACGACGAGTGGGGTCCCGGCACGCGCATCCCGGCCCTCGTCGTCTCGCCACGGCTGCCGCGTTCGTTCTCGGTCGACCACACAGAGCACGACACGACGTCGATCCTCTCGACGATCGAGCACCGCTTCGGCGTCGACCCGGTTGCGACGCGCGACGCGGACGCGCCGGATCTCAGCAGCGTGTTCGCGACGGGAGGATGAAATACCCGGGGTGGGACTCGAACCCACACGTCCCGAAGGACACGGCGTTTTGAGCGCCGCGCGTCTGACCAAATTCCGCCACCCGGGCAGGGTGACTAGATGCTACGAGACCGTGGCGCTCGAACCGTCGGGGTACCGCTCGACCTCGACGTTCCAGGCCTGCTGGAACCCGCGCATCGCAAACGCGATGAGGAAGATCTGGACCGGCACGATGATGAAGGTGACGAGGCCGAGGACGTTCTCGTTGAGCGCCGGGTTGTTGAAGCCGGCCTTGTCGCGGGCGAACCACTCGGGCCCGGCGACGGCGGCGAAGATCAGCAGGACGATCGCCAGCGCGGCGGCGACCGGCAGCACGCCGCGGTTCCAGCGCGCGACGAAATAGGCCATCACCAGGTACAGCAGGATGTAGCCGATCTGGAGGATCTTCGCCCCCTCCAGCGCGGCCCAGCCACCGATGGTGACGATGCCCACGAGCACGGCGGTGCCAAGAAGCAGGAGCAGCACGACGGCCTTCGTCGCCTTGCTCGACGCCTTCTCCCTGTTCGGATGCTCGATGACGACGTTCGGGTCGCGCTCAGCCATCCGCGCGGACGATACATTCATGCGCGTCCGCACGCGACAGTTGCGTGCAGGCGGGCGTGGCGGAACTGGTAGACGCGCCAGGTTTAGGTCCTGGTGGTGAGAGCCGTGGGGGTTCGAGTCCCTCCGCCCGCATCTAACACCGGTCGTATCGTGTGTGGCTGATGCCCGAGCCCGAACCGCTGTCGATCTGCATCGCCGGGGCGACCGGTTGGACCGGGCGCGCCCTGGTGCCCGCGGTGGTGGACGCTCCGGACCTTGCACTGGTGTCCGCGGTCAGCCGCTCGGCGGCGGGCCAGGACGTCGGCGAGGCGCTCGGTGGCGAAGCGCTGGGCGTGCCCGTGTACGCGAGCGTGGGGGAGGCGCTCGACGGTGTCGACGTGCTCGTCGACTACACGTCTGCCACCGCGGTGAAGCCGAACACGCTCGCGGCCATCGAGGCGGGCGTCGCCGTCGTGATCGGCAGCTCGGGACTCACCGCCGACGACTTCGACGAGATCGACGCGGCCGCGCGGGAGCGCCAGGTCGGCGTCATGGCCTCGGGGAACTTCTCGCTGACCGCCGCGATGTGCCTGGCGGGCGCGCTCCTGGCGGCGCGTCACCTCCCGTACTGGGAGGTCATCGACTACGCGAAGGCAACCAAGCCGGACGTGCCGTCGGGGACGTCGCGCGAGCTGGCCGAGCGGCTCGGTGAGGTGCGCCCGCCGGAGATCGGCTATCCGATCGAGGAGCTCCACGGGCCGCAGGAGGCGCGCGGTGCCACCGTCGGCGGCACCCAGGTCCATTCGGTGAGGCTGCCGAGCTTCGTCGTGTCGACCGAGGTGGTGTTCGGCCTGCCCGACGAGCGGCTGACCATCCGCCACGACGCGGGCGCAACGCCCGAGCCGTACGTGGCGGGCACGCTGCTGGCGGTCCGCAGGGTCTCCGAGCTCGTCGGCCTCACGCGAGGGCTCGACACGCTGCTTCTCGGTGCGTGACGCTCCGCACACTCCGGTTGACGGTTTGTCAACCCGGGTACGGCGCCTTCATGCGCGTTGGTCTCGTGCTAGGTGCCGGAGGTGTGGTGGGGGCTTCCTGGCTGATTGGCGCCCTGGAGGCGCTTCAGGATGAGACGGGCTGGGACCCGTCGGAGGCTGAAGCCATCGTCGGGACATCGGCCGGCGCGGTCGTCGGGGCGCTGACAGCCAGCGGGATGCCGCCCGCGTACATGGCCGCGTACGTCGCCGGCCACGAGGTCGACGAGATCGCCAACGCGGCTGAGCGGGCGGGCGAGGGCCGCGACAGAGTCGACGAGGCCATCGCGATGGCCCGTTCCGCCGAGGCGGGCGGCGGCCGTCCCGACGGCACCGGCTACCGGCTCGCCCGCGCCCTTCCGCCGATCGGGCCCGGTTCCTGGCGGCTCGCGCTGCGAACGCTCGTGCAGCCCCAGCGCCACTCGCCCGCCGCGATGCTGTGCGGCTGGCTACCCCGTGGCTTCGTGCGCACCGATCCGATCAGCCAGCTCGTCGAGGCCTTCGTGCCGGGCGACTGGCCCGACCATGACTGCTTCTGGGCCGTCGCTGCCGACTACGCGAGCGGCAAGCGGGTCGCGTTCGGCCGCTCCGATGCGCCTGCGGCGAAGGTGAGCGAGGCGGTCGCGGCGAGCTGCGCGATCCCGGCCTTCTACCACCCGGTCAGCGTCGGCGGCCGCCGTTACGTCGACGGCGGGATCTGCTCTCCCTCGAACCTCGACCTGCTGTGCGACGCGGAGCTCGACCTCGTCGTCTGCCTGAACCCGATGTCCTCGCTCGCCCAGATCTAGCAATACGATGAAGTCGAAGAAAGGCTACAAGATA
>CAWCEB010000049.1:0-9787 GCA_963794105.1 uncultured Actinomycetes bacterium
GTGTTATGCTGCTGGTTGAGTTCGTATTGCTGGGCTCGACCTCGTAGAGGATTGCCGCGACGGCGCGCTGGGTGAACGAGATCAGCCGCGTCGTCGAGACGCGGATCGGGCGCCCCGGTGGGGACACCCACTCCACCTCACGACGAAGGACGCCGGCACGCAGATCAAGTACCCGCTCGTGCTTGCGAAGCTCGCCGTACCGAACATCAAAGGGCTCGTCCTCGACGAGCAGGCGGACAACCTTGCCGTCAGTCGCATTGACCACGGTCTGACTCTGCTCCGGGTACCCGTAGCCGAACTCGGCGTGAGGCAAAGGCCCGACCTCATAGAACCCGGCCAGGTAGGTCCCCAGACACCGAAGGGCTCGCCCTCGTCGAGGTTCCCCCGCAACCCGATGTGGCCGTTGGCCAGCGCGAACAGCGACTCGGTATGCGCCAGCCGGTCCAGGTCGAGTTGCGTCTCGCGCAGAGCCCATGGCTCGCACACAAGCCCGCAGCGCCCATCACGACCGTACCCTCGGGTATGCCCGGCTGCGTCTCATCCGCCCGCGCCTACGCGGCGTGCCTCAGAACCTGGCCACGTCGGCGGCCGCAGCCTCCTCGGTGTCGAGCGCCGCTAGGTAGGAGGCGTAGACCAGCGGACGAAGAGGCGGTTCGGCGCCCAGAAGGCGTCCCACCGCATCGACAACAATGCGTGCGGCATCCCGCCACCTCCCGCGTGCATGACGTGATTCAGTCCAGGGGCTATCGAGCATGCTCATGGCCCTCATAGCCAACCCCCGGACCGAGCCACACAACAACTCGTGACGCGGGCGCGATCTGGCTTTCGTATCGCGCGGGCTCGGGATCGATCGATGAGGCGCACGCCGCCGAGTGGACGGCCATCCGGATCGGTGGTGAGCGCCGCGGCTCGGTGATCGCAAGTCGTGACCTCTCGAGCAGCTTCGCTTGTTGCGCCTTCGCGCCCGCCCGTTTCCATGAGCAAGCCGAGGGGCCCCTCTCCCGCGAGTGGGCGCCCCCAGGGCGGCCCGCAGGGCTTGCCGGACCTCACCGCCACAGGAGAAGACCGAGACATATGACCGTCGAAGACATCCTCAAAACCCATCCCCGACGGCTCATCGCAGACCTGGCGGTACTCGTGGACTGCGTGGACGAGTGCGCGGACTGCGCGGGCGTCTGCATTGTCTGCGCGGACGCGTGCCTTGCCGAGGACGACGTCCGCGCACTGATCCGCTGTATCCGGCTCTGCCTCGACTGCGCCGACGCGTGCATCGACACGGGCCGCATCGTCAGCCGACAGACAGACCCGCACTTGGACACCCAGCGAACCGCGCTGGAAGCCTGTCTGGTCGCGTGTCGCGCGGCAGCGGCCGAGTGCGAGCGGCATGCTCCCATCACGAGCATTGCCGACTGTGCGCTGAGGAGTGCCGGCGCTGCGAGATGGCCTGCGACGCCCTGCTCGCCGCGCTCAGCGCCGCCTGACCAGGATCAACCGCGTCGCGCGTCGTCTCGGCCGAGTATCGCCCTCAGGAGCCACAGGTCTCGAGCCAGCTGATAGCGCCGCACGCCGAGCCCACGCGGCCCAGCACGATGCTCGAGCACTGCAGAACCTCGGCATACCAGAGCGCTGCGCCATGCGGCAGGCGCACGATCTCGCAGGCGACCTCACACGTCAGCGTCCCTTCAGTGCGCAGCCATCTCAACTCACGGAGACCGTCGACCGCCTGCAAGGTCAGCTCGCATGTCGCAGGCAACCAGATGGCCGCGCCTTGCTCGGGTGATGGCGTACTCGGCCCCCGGGACGGGCCCGTTGCGCGCGGTCTGCTCGCACGTCTTGACCGCGTAGCACCATCCGGGCAGGTTCCGCGCGTCCGCCAGGTAGTCGAAAGCCCTTCGCGGCGAGCACTCGACTGGCAGCCAGTGCGCGATACGCGTGGCAAGCAACCAGCGCGAGCGGATCCTCGCCGCTGTCGCCGAGGTCGTCAGCCTGGCCGGCTACGCCCACGCCACCGTCGAAGACTTCGTCGTCACCGCGGGTGTGTCCAGAAGGACCTTCTACGACAACTTCAGGAACAAGGAAGACGCCTTTCTGGCCGCCTATGACGCGACGACCGCGAGGCTCGAAGCGGCCCTGCAGCAAGCGTTCGCTGCGCATTCCACCTTCGAGGACCGCGCCCGGGCCTGCCTGGCGACGCTGCTCGAGTTCATCGCCGGCGAGCCGGCCCTGGCGGGCTGTGCATCGTCGAGGTCATGGCCGCCGGACCCGACGCGGTTGAGCGGCGCAACCGATCAGCGCGGGCGTTCACCGCGCTGATCGAGCGGAGCCAGCGAGGCGGGCGGAGCAAAGCAGCCCACCCCCCTGACTGGAAGAGGCCATCGTCGGCGGTGTCTACGAGGTCGTGTATTCGCGGGTGCTCGAGGGCGAGGCGACGAGCTGCCGTCCCTGCTGGCGGACCTGACGCACTCGGTACTCCTTCCGTACATCGGCCAGCAGGCAGCCGACAAGGAGCGGCGGAAGATCATCCAAGCGGCGGCGAGGAGTCGCCGCCGCGATCGCGCTTAGGCGGATCTCGAGCTGCGGTGCCGTCCTGCTACATGGCTGCCGCCAAGCGCTGCCCGGGGCGCAACAGCACGCCGTTCAGCATGATCATCGTCGTGCCGCGGTAGACGCCCTCGTGGGGCGGGTTGGTGGGCTTGGCCATGGTGGGAAACCTGATCTGATCGGGGGCTGCGTCGATCAGTCCTGTACCCGGCCGCAAGACCTGCGGACAGCGCGCCCAGGCCTCCTGATCGCGCGATCGGCGACTCCGATCGAATCGCGGCGAGACGCTCGCAGACTGAGGGCATGCCGCTGCGGAGCCACAGGCAGCCAGCTCTAAGTCACGGCCTGCAGATGGCCAGGCGACGGGCAGCCGCGTGATCGCCACGACTGAGCAGTACGCGGCAATGCTGGACGCGGCTTCGGCCGGCGGCTACGCGCTGGCGGCGGTCAACGTGACGTCGTCGGAGACGCTCAACGGCGCGATGCGCGGGTTCGCCGAGGCGCGCGCCGACGGGATCATCCAGGTCACCACCGGCGCCGGCCGCGTTCCTCTCCGGCGGCGCGGTCAGGGACATGGCGCTCGGCGCGCGGGCGCTCGCGGAATACGCGCACGTGCTCGGCGAGCGCTACCCGGTGCTGATCGCGCTGCACACCGATCACGCGCCGCCCGATCGATTCGACGCGTTCGTCGCGACCGCTGATCGAGGAGTCGCGCCGGCGCGCGCTGCACGGCGAGGAGCCGCTGTTTCACTCGCACATGTTCGACGGCTCGACGCTGCCGCTGGCGGAGAACCTGCAGCGTTCGGCCGCGCTGCTCGCGAGCTCGCCCCGCTCGGCGTCGTGCTCGAGGTCGAGAGCGGCGTCGTCGGCGGCGAGGAGGACGGCATCGCCGGCCCCGACGGCACCGGGAGCTCTACACGACCACCGAGGACTGCTGCGCGTCGCCGAGGTGCTCGGGCGCCGGCGAGCGCGGCCGCTACCTGCTGGCCGCGACGTTCGGCAACGTCCACGGCGTCTATGCGCCGGGCAACGTCGAAGCTGCGCCCCGAGCTGCTGCGCGAGGGCCAGGAGGCGCTGGCCGCAGCGCGCCCGGGCGCGCGCTTTCAGTACGTCTTCCACGGCAGCAGCGGCGTCCGAGCGCCGATGTGCGCGCGGCGATCGCCAACGGCGTGGTCAAGGTCAACCTCGACACCGACGCGCAGTACGCGTTCACGCGCGCGGTGGCCGGACCACGTCTTCGCCAACTA
Source organism: uncultured Actinomycetes bacterium (assembly GCA_963794105.1). Taxonomy (GTDB): domain Bacteria; phylum Actinomycetota; class Thermoleophilia; order Solirubrobacterales; family Solirubrobacteraceae; genus AC-49. The sequence continues at coordinate 3,789 of CAWCEB010000049.1, forward strand.
CGACGGCGTGCTGAGGATCGACGGCGAGGTCGGCCGCAAGGCCGCCTATGACCCCCGGTCCTGGGGCGCAGCTGCGGAAGCCGCGCTGGCGCGACGCGTCAGCGCCGCGTGCGAGCTCTTCGGGTCCGCGGGCAGGACGCTGCTCGGCTGATCGGTGCCGGCTCTGCCTAAACCCTCGACTTCGTCCCGAACTTTGTCCCCGACTCGGCAGATCTGACGCGCCCGGAGCCGTACGTACTCGAGGAAACTCAGCTTACCTAAGCCAAATTCGGCCGGTTAATCGCCGCGATCATAATCCGCGTGTCGGGGGTTCGAGTCCCTCCTCCGGCATGTCCCCAGGCGTCGTCAACGAGCGTGGCTCGGCCGGGGCGTCCGATTGTTCAAGTCGTCCCGAGCGGGAGTGGTGCTGGGCGCCGGCCGAGACGCCCGCTTGCGGGGTGACCCCGGGGCAGCGACGGCGGCTGCTGCGTCGACTGTTCAACGCGTCTTTTCGAAGACGAGCCGGTAGTGGTCGAGCAACTCTCGCTCGAAGCAGACGCTGTTAGCGCTCACGCCCGAGGTGAACGCGAGCCGGAAGTCGGCGCTGGTGAGCCAGCGGGGAAACAACTGCAGCTTGAGCAGCGTCTTTTCGAGGCTTGGTGCCGCGAACCGCTTCCGCCACTGGGTGATGGTCTCGATGTAGTCGAGCCGGCCGCTCGCGCTTGACACGAGACGGAAGTCGGGCTCGGCGCTGCGGATGATCTGCTCCTGGCCGTAGGGAAGGAAGGAACCGGGGAACTGGCGTCCCATCAGGGCGAGGCACCACGCGTCGGAGCCCCGCGGGGCGTGGATGTCGATCCGGTCCACCGGGATCATGTTGCGCCCGAACACCATCGTCTGCAGGTAGAACCGGCCGCCTTCCGGCAGCAGGCTCGCGACCCGGGCAAAGAGCCCGCGGTAGATCTCCTCCTGGCGTCCGGCGCGATGCTCCTCGGGAGAGCAGAAGTGCTCGAAGGCGCCGAGGCTCGCCACGGCGTCGAACGGGCCGAAGCTCTCACGGGTGACCTCCCGCGCATCGTGGAGGTGGACGTCGAGGCCGTGCCGCCGGCACGACGCCGCCTGCGCAGAGGACAGGGTCACCCCGACGCCGGTGCCGCCCCGCGCTTCGGACGAAGTCGAGCAGCGGACCCCAGCCGCAGCCCAGGTCGAGCACGCGCCGTCCCGGCCCGATCCCGATCTGCTCGGCCACGTAGGCGTGCTTGCGCCGCTGAGCATCCTCGCAGGCTCAGCGTGAAGTCACCGTCGTACTTGGCTCCGCTGAAGTCGGCGAGCTCTCCCAGGCTGAGCCGGAAGATGCGATCGATCAGCGAATAGGTGAACTCGAGGTCGTCGCGGTCGGCCATGGAGTAACGGGAGAGCGGCCGAGACGGCGCGCGTCCCGGAAAGTCACGAGTCGGCCACGATCCTCGTCCCAGAGCTTGAGCCGCACGGCGCGTAGGCCATCCCACGCAGACAGCGTCGGAACGTTGTGGAAGATCGGGTTCTCATCGTGCGCGCGCTGCAGGTTGTAGTTGGGGATCCCGGCGCTCAGGTGATGCACGTGGTGCAGCCCGATGTTGCCCGTGAAGAACTGGAGCACCTTGGGCAGCCGCAGGTAGCTGCTTCCGCGCAGCGCTGCATCGGCGTAGCTCCAGTCGTCCTTGGCCTGCCAGTAGGTGTCCTCGAACTGGTGCTGGACGTAGAACAGCCACACGCCCGCCGAGCCCGCCAGCACAACGGTCGGCCACTGCACGAGCAGGTACTCGCGCCAACCCACCAACCAGCACAGCGCGCCGACGAGCACCGCGAGCGCGATGTTCGTCCCGATGACGCTGTGCCGGATGCGCGGCCGGGACGAGCGGGAGACCAAGCGGGGCTGCAGCACCAGCGCGTAGATCGGCCCGATGCCGAACATCACGAGTGGATTCCGAAACAGGCGATACCCGAGTCGCCGCGGCCACGGCGAGGCCCGGTACTCCGCGACGGTCAGTGTGGGGACGTCCCCGACGCCACGGCGGTCGAGGTCACCCGCCGTGGCGTGATGGACCGCGTGGCTGTGGCGCCAGCTGTGGAACGGCGAGTAAACGAGCAGACCAAGAAGGATGCCCAGCCACATGTTGGCGCGCTTGGTTGGCAGGAACGAGCCGTGAGCACAGTCGTGGAACACGATGTACGTCCGCAGCAGAAACCCCGAAGCGGGGATCGCGATCGCGAGGACAACGAGGTACGAAACGTCCACCGCCAGGTACATCAGCACCGAGAGCGCCAGATACGGAACGACCGACGTCGCGAGATCCAGCAGGCTCCGCCCCAACCGCGGCCGCGCATACGGCGCAAGGGCATCGCGCCAGAAGGGACGCTCCCTGGAGGGACTCGCGCTCGGGATATCGCCCATCGCCGTGGTCGTACTACGGTCTGAGCAAGCCATTGCGCTCCCTTGGGGCCGACGACAATGCGCGATTACACCTGGCGTCGAATCCCTCGAACCAAACCACCATACCCGCGCACCCCTGGTCAGTCGTGCTTCCGCTCCCCGCGTGCGATGCGATCGTCTCGGCGGCGGTCCGCGGACGCTCGCTCCGCCGGAGTCTGACCGTCGACTCGTTCGTCGATACGCCGTGCGAGCGCTCGTTTGCGCGCTTCGGCCGACGCAACGACATGTGGCGACCCATGGGGACGGTGGTCAACGGCAGGGCGACTACAGCGATCTCGGCCCAAGGCGACGTCGAGCTTCTGCGTGACGCCGGCACTGCCGTTCCAGCCCGCGCACAGCCAGCTGATACGACCGGACTGTCCCACTAGCCCCCTACGCTCATGCGTGTCGCCGCCTCCGAGACTCCGGAGCCGCCCGTGCCCACGCCTCCTGACTACCCGAACACGTCACCGCCCGAGCCCTCAGGGCCGAGGTACAGCGCACGCGTCGCGCTGAGTTGCGAGTGCGGCCACGCGCCCGGGCAGGTGCTCCACGCTCTGCAGGAGCTGCGCCAGGTGATCGACGACCGGCTGCGCGACGACCTCGGCGGCCGGTATGACCGCCACAGCGCCCAATCCGTCGGCACCGACAAGCTGACGGTCACCTTCACCCTTCGCGCAGCAAGTCACCCGGACGCCATTCGATCGGCTGGACTGGCGGCCGGGACTCTCGCCGAGCTCCTCACCGACAACGCGGCCGCCGTCGACCTCTCCGGCGTCGCGCTCGTCGTTCGCGCTCTGTAGAGCGCCGACACGACTGCCGGAAACGCAGCGCCGTTTAGCGGTGTGCCGCGTGCAGGCGATCGATCGCTTCGACCTCAACCGCGACGTCGCGGTCTCCGTCGGAGAGGCCGTCACAACGACCAGCGCCGATCGAGGTCGAGCGTCCACGGGCGCGCAACGCGCAGGCGTTGGGGATGAGCGGCTAACGGTCCGAAGCCGGATCCCGCCGGCCTGTGCGCCGGTCAAGACCGGGGTGTCATCCGCGGATGCGGACGGACCGACAGGTCTAGACTTGGGGGTAGGCGTGAGGTTCTCCTTCGCTGCTCTCCAACCTTGCGCGCCTAGCTGCTGAGGGCGGCGGGAGAGCGGTGCAGCATGGCCAAGGACAACCGGAGTGGCGCCCAAGAGCGCGCCCGCAAGGTGCTGGTGCATGCGAACAAGGTGAGGGAGCGGGCGAAGCAAGCGCTCCGCGTAGCCGCAGCGCGTGAGCGGAGCGCCGCGCGACACGATCGCCATGCCGAAACGCTGGAGGCTCACGGAGCGACGCGGGCAGCCGCCGCCGAGCGGCGCGACGCCCGGTTGGATCGCGACGCCGCGGACGCTGAGCGCGAGCGCTAGCGCGTTGGATCAACGAGGGGGTGTCCTTCGCAACGAGCCCGCACATCACCCGCCGCGCGGCCTGACCGCCAGCGGAGCGAACCCATACGCAACACACAAAGGAGCCCCACATGCTCATCCGCTTCGATCCATTTCGCGAGTTCGACCGGCTCACCGAGCAGCTCGCGTCCACCGCGACGCGCGTCCCGCGGGGGTTCCCGATGGACGCCTACCGCCGCGGCGACCAGTTCATCGTCGAGTTCGACCTCCCGGGCGTCGACCCCGAGTCGATCGATCTGACCTTCGAGCAGAACGTCCTGAGCGTGCGGTCCGAGCGGCGCTTCGAGCCTCGAGAGGGCGATGAGGTGCTCGTGGCCGAGCGCCCGCACGGGACCTACAGTCGCCAACTCTTCCTCGGCGACACGCTGGATTCCGAGAACGTGCAGGCCAACTATGCGCACGGCGTGCTGACGCTCACGATCCCGGTCGCCGAGGCGGCCAAGCCGCGCCGCGTGAAGGTCGGCGGGCGCGAGGACGCCCAGACGATCGAGGCGCTGACGGCCGGCGGCGCCGAGGCCGTCCCCGCCGGGCAGCCAGTCTCGACGGCCGAGGAGGCGGAGCCGACCGGCGAGAGCTGAGCTGCCGCCCACGCCGCGCCTGCGGGACGGAGTGGCCCCCCGGCTCTAGGGCCGTGGCGAGATCGCGGAGGAATATCGGCGCACCTGAGCGGAAGAGTCGCGGATTCGTGCGGATGGGTCAGTCGCGTGGCTCCGTGGCCGCGAGGCCGAACGGCGTGCCCTCGGAGTCTCGGCATACCGACCACGCCCCACCAGGATGCACCACACTGCCGCCTAAGCCCCGAACACGCTGCAGCGCCGCCGCCATGTCCCCAACGGCGAAATACGGCAGCGATGCCGTGTCGCCGGGTCCGCGCCCACGCGCGTGCACCCCGACCGCCGGCACCGCGCTCCGTGTCTGACGCCCGGTGCCCTCGCGCTCGTCGCGATCGTCCAGCGGCTCCTCCAGCAGGCCCTCCCAGAACCGCTGCGCCCGCTCGGGGTCGTCCGCCGGAAACTCAATGAGTGACAACTGCGCACGGGGCATCTGGCAAACCTACTCTCGATGCTCGAGTTCGAGCCGCATTACGGAAGAGGCGTGCCGGGGCAGCGCCCGCTGTCGAAACCGTGTCCCGAACACGTGTCCCAAGTCGGCAGAAACGACCCGAGCGTGGAACACCTAACCCGACCTAACCCCGCATAACCGCGGGTGACCCGGCCTCCGAGCCGCCGATCATAATCCGCGTGTCGGGGGTTCGAGTCCCTCCTCCGGCATCACCGCACGGCGGCCAAGTCGGCTACTTGGCAGGGTCGGCCGATCGAGGAGGCGGGAACTCGGCGAGTAGGTCAGCCGCGGCCACTTGGAAGAGATCCACCGGCTGGGGCAAGCCGTGGAATCGCCAGGCGCCAAGGCTCCTGAGGCTGATCCCCTCTGGGAGCGACTCGATGACGGCCGTGCGCACGGCAGAGGACATCACGATCTGGCCGCCATGCGCCGCGAAGCAGATACGCGCGGCGGCGTGGACCGAGAGGCCGACGTAGCCGGTATCAGTGAGCGCGGGACGCCCTCGATGCATGCCGATTCGCAGCCGCACGTCGATCCCGTCGGGCCAAGCGCCGGCGTCCATCGCCCGCTGGATCGCCAGCGCGGCCTCGAGCGCCGCCGGGGCGCGTTCGAACACCGCGAAGACGTCGTCCCCGCGGGCGGACGCCTCGCGACCACCGGCAGAACGCACCGCGGCGCGCACGAGACGGCGGACATCGGCGAGCAGGGACGGCGTATCGATCGTCGAGGCGCCCGAGCAGCTCGGTTGAGCCTTCGAGGTCGGTCAGCAGGAACGTGACGTGGCCCTTCGGCAGCTTGCGCTGCGGTTGCAGCTGCGCGCTGACGAAACCGACGGGCATGATCCCGTGCTTCATGGCCGCCCGCAGCAGGCGGCTGCGCGCCCGGTCGCGCGCGCCCTCGTCCTCGAACACCACCTGGCTGAACCGCGCGAGGGCATTGCGGACATGCGCCGCGTCGTTGATCGGCAGACGACGTCGGCCGCGCGAATCGATGTACGCAAAGGCGCTGTCGGGAAGCTGCGCACGCTCCTTCGCGCTGAGCGGTGGCATGCCCGCATGATCGCAGCC
>CAWCEB010000050.1:0-13468 GCA_963794105.1 uncultured Actinomycetes bacterium
CACCGCGGTGTCGCTGCGAGCTCGTCGCCGCCGGGCGGAAATCACAAAGGGGGGGGGCTTGAGTGCGCGGTGGCGCGGACGGGTTCGGGCGCGGCCGAAACAACGGCGGCGGGCGCGGGCGCGGCGCTCGAGGAGCGCGCGTCGTAGACCTTCTTGGCCGAGGGGCGGGCCCCGCGGCGCCGATCAGCGCGAGGCGGCGGAGGTTGCGAATCAGCGACATGGCCTCGACGATACTCGCCGAGGCCCGCGTGGTCCTACAGCCAGCCGCGCTCGAGTCGCCATGAGGACGGCCTGAGCGCGATCCACGGCACCGAGCTTGCCGTAGATGTTGTGCAGGTGCGTGCGCCCGTGCTCGTCGAGAGCTGGAGCTCCAGCGCGATCTGCTTGTAGACCTTGCCCTCGGCGAGGCGCTTGAGCACTTCGACCTCGCGCGAGCTCAGCGGGCACGGATCGACCTGGCGGGCGCGGCCCGTGGTCGGGTACGGAAGGTCGTACATGATCGCCCGCAGCTCGGTCGGGCCGAGCCCGATCGTGCGCGCGGTCTTGAGCAGCTCGGTCGGCGAGACGGCGCCGCCCTGCGAGTAAGTGGGCGAGCATGACCGCCAGGCGGACGAACGCGGCCTCGCCGGTCGCGTCGTCGGCGTGGTGGCGCTCGATGACCGATGCGACGCCCTTGGGCAGGCCCCAGCGGCGAGCGAAACAGACGTGGTCGACGCCGAGCTCGCGGCGCTCGCGGTGGATCCGCTCCTCCGGCGTGCGGGCCCGCCGTGGACCTGCTGCGGGTAGCCGGGGTAGGCATGCATGAGGACGAGCTTGCCGATGTCGTGCAGCACACACGTGACCATCAGGCGGTCGCGATGCTCGTAGCCGACCTCGGTGCGATCCGGTCGGCGGCGCGCTGGGTGGCGACGCCATGGAGGCGGAACCGCTCGGCGGTTCCGCCTCCATGGCGTCGCCACCCAGCGCGCCGCCGACCGGATCGCCACCGAGGTCGGCTACGAGCATCGCGACCGCCTGATGGTCACGGCGCTCCTGCACGACATCGGCAAGCTGGTCCTCATGCACGCCTACCCCGGCTACCCGCAGCAGGTCCACAGCGGGGCCCGCACGCCGGAGGAGCGGATCCACCGCGAGCGCCGCGAGCTCGGCGTCGACCACGCGCTGGTCGGCGGCGTCCTCGCTCGCCGCTGGGGCCTGCCCAAGGCGTCGCATCGGTCATCGAGCGCCACCACGCCGACGACGCGACCGGCGAGGCCGCGTTCGTCCGCCTGGCGGACATGCTCGCCCACTACTCGCAGGGCGGCGCCGTCTCGCCGACCGAGCTGCTCAAGACCGCGCGCACGAACGGGCTCGGCCCGACCGAGCTGCGGGCGATCATGTACGACCTTCCGTACCCGACCACGGGCCGCGCCCGCCAGGTCGATCCGTGCCCGCTCAGCTCGCGCGAGGTCGAAGTGCTCAAGCGCCTCGCCGAGGGCAAGGTCTACAAGCAGATCGCGCTGGAGCTCCAGCTCTCGACGAGCACGGTGCGCACGCGCCTGCACGACATCTACGGCAAGCTCGGTGCCGTGGATCGCGCTCAGGCCGTCCTCATGGCGACCGAGCGCGGCTGGCTGTAGGACCGCGCGGGCCTCGGCGAGTATCGTCGAGGCCATGTCGCTGATTCGCAACCTCCGCCGCCTCGCGCCTGATCGGCGCCGCGGGCGCCCTCGCCAAGAAGGTCTACGACGCGCGCTCCTCGAGCGCCGCGCCCGCGCCCGCCGCCCCCGTGCCGGCCGCGCCCGAGCCCGTCCGCGCCACCGCGCCGGCCGAGGCCCCGGGCCCCAGTGTCACGCCGCCCGGCGGCGACGAGCTCGGCAGCGAGACCGAGCGCGCGGAGGCCGCCGAGGCGACGGTGCCCGAGCCCGCGCCCGACGACGACCCGCTCGTCGCCGAGGAGGAGGCCGCCGCCGCGGCCGAGGCCGGAGCGATCGGCGGGCCCCACCTGCACGACGCCGACGACCCGGCGTTCGAGGCGGCCTACGAGGCCGGCGGGGGCGAGTCCGAGGGCTTCGAGACGGCCGAGCGCGAGCTCGAGGAGAACGCCACCCACGGCAACGGCCGCGGCGACCCGATCCGCGACGCGATCACGCCCGAGCTCGAGTCCGACGAGCAGACGGCCGTCGACGGCGAGGCCGACGAGATCATCGAGGCCGACGACCGCAACTGAGCGCCACTGCGCGTCCTGCGCTGTCCGCGTTGCGTGAGACGTTGACCGCCTATATGGCGGTCAACGTGACATTCAACTCGCGCTGCGTCGACGACGCGCACGTCTGGGCCCCGTCAACCGGGACTATCGCGGCTGGGGCGGGCCAGGCCCCGCGATAGTCAAAGTGAGCCCGCCGCTCGCCCGTGGCGTAGCCTGCGCATGCAGTGATCGCGATCACCAGCAAGAGCCCGTATGCGCTGCGCGCCCTCGCCGAGCTCGGCCGCACGGGCGGCGACGGGCCGATCCCGATCGGCGAGCTGGCTCGCCGGCGCGACATCCCGGTCCAGTTCCTCGAGCAGCTGCTCGCGACCCTGCGCCGCGCCGGCGTCCTGCGCTCACAGCGCGGCGTGAAGGGCGGCTACCTCTTCGCCCGCGATCCCAGCGAGGTCACCGTGCTCGAGGTCATCGAGCTGCTGGACGGGCCGCTCGGCCGTGACGCCGAGGGCATCCTCGCCGAGGCGGCTGCGGCGGCCCGCACCGTGCTCGAGAGCACCACGATCGCCGACCTCGTCGAGCGCGAAACGCGCGAGGCCGGGATCGCGATGTACCAGATCTAGGAAGCCTCCCGCAGCCTCAGCCGGCGAGGAGCGCCTGGAACTCCGGCTCCTCGCGGAGAGGGTCGAGGTCTGAGTCCTCCGCCAGGTAAGACCGAGTTGCGTCCGACGTTTCGATCGCGAGCCGCAGATGCTCGATCGCGTCGGCCTTACGCCCGGCGAGGCTCTCGCAGCAGGCGAGGTTGTAGAGGAGCGCGGGGTACTGCGGGTGCGCCGCGGCCAGGTCCCGAGCCTTGTCGGCCGCTTCCTCGTACCGCCCCTCCTGGTAGAGCCGCCCAGCCGGGGCCCAGAGCTCCCAGCCGGTCGGCTTGTAGACATGCCCCGGCCTGGCCCCCGCTGCGAGAATCGTCGTCCCAGCCTCCTCGGCGAACGCCGTCCGCTTCACGCCCGGGCGGGCGAAGACGAAGGTGCCGGCCGGCGCATCCACGCGTTCGCCGTCGAGCTCGAATCTGGCGCGGCCGCTGTGGACGAAGTAGAGCTCCTCATCCTCGCCCTCCTCGTCGTGCTCGTTGATGATCCTGTCTCCCGCCTCCCGACCCGTCCAGGCGTTGATCCCGAACGACGTGATGCCAAAGTGGTGGCGCACCGGACGCCAAGGTTCGCGGCCGTCGGTGATCTCGTCGATGTCCTCAAGGCGGGCGACTCCGTACTCGCTCATCGATACCTCTCCGGGTTCTTCGCGGTGGGACGCACCGACCACGCGATCCCGATCGCATTTGACCCAATAGTTGCAGCAACGCGACTGCCGCCCGGCGGCTCGCGCTACGCCGCGACGGGCCACCTTCGGCCGACCGGGCGAGGCAGTGCGGAAGGCCCGGCCGGCAGGAAGGTGAATCGGCGTGAGGACTCCCCGGGGGGGCCACAGGCGGCCTCCTACCCCTCCGGGCTTGCCGTGAAGCCGCGGCATGACAGCCATCGCGCCTTGCGTACCAGGAAATCCGCTTTCACCGGGAAATCGGGAGGCGGACGACTCAGATTCCCCGGTTCCCCGTCCGAAGCCAGGGCAGCGGATTCCCTGAAGCGGCCCCCGGCCCTCACCGGCGAGCCGCCAACACGGGACGGGTGTATGGCGGCCACCTTGTGCCCCTGCGCCGCTTGCTGACATACGAGCGAGCAGTACGTGCGCCGGCGCGTGCGGTGGGTGGGCGTTCGGGCTACGGTCCGCGGATGGCGTCCCACACCACTCGCAGTGACGACCCTCTGCTCGACGGCCTCGGACCAGTGCAGAGAGCCCGCGAGTGCGCGATTCGCCGGGCCAACGCGATGTACCGGATCTGAGGCGGTTGCGGGCCAATGCAGGCGATCCCGCCTCCGTGGTTGCGCGCTACTACGAGATCGTCGCCGACCTCGACTCCACCGGCGAAACGCTCCTCGAGGTGCTGCACCGCGACGTTCGCGTCGTGGAGCACCCCAACGCGATCAACCCGCAGGGCACGGTCCGAGACCGCGATGCGGTGGTCGCGGGCTTTGTTCATGGGAAAGCGCCTGCTCGCAGCCCAGTCGTTCGACATCGACGAGTCGCTCGTCTCAGGTGATCGCGTCGCGGTTCGAGCGACGTGGCGAGGGACCATCGGTCAGGGAACCGATGCACTCCCCGCGGGCACCGAACTCACCGCACACGTCGCGGCGTGGCTGACCGTGGCGGATGGGCGCATCCGCGACCACGAGACGTTCGACTGCTACGACCCGATGAACTGAAGAAAAGCTGGCTCGCCGCGCCCCATGTCATCCGTAACCGTCGAGCCGCACCCTCCGTGTGCGTACGCAGACGGTAGGGCTTATGAACCCAGCCGACCATCCCCACAAATGGGGGAGGTCGGTACCCACGCTGACACTCGGCCCTAGTGCTTGCCCTTGCCGTGCTTGACGGCGGTCTTCTTCGGCGTGTGGGCCTTCTTCGACTTGGCCTTCAGGACGCCGCAGAGCAGGACCTCATTGGTCGTGCCGGCCTGGTAGACGACGACCGCGTACGTGGCGGTCCTGTCGAAGGTGAACGCGTGCTTCTTGGCGTAGGCCTTGGAGTTGGCGTTGCCCTTCTTGCCCGCCTTGAGCTTGCGGTACTTCAGACCCGTGACCGGCGTGCCGTCGGCGCAGACCGTGTCGGCGTCGGTGCCCTGCACGATCGCCCACGGGTATGTGGCATGCGGCACCATGCCCTTGAGGTGCAGCGACACCTTGGCGTTGTGCTTGTTGGCCACCATCTGCGCCTTGCCGCGCATGTTGGTGTAGGCCTGGACGTCGGCTCGGACCGGCTTGAGCGAGGCACGCAGAACCTTGGCCCGGTGCGATCCGTGGTTGCCGTTCCCGACAGCAGAGGCGGTGGGAATGCCGACGGCTGTGGCCAGCGCTGCGGACAGGACGAGGTTGCGGTTCATATTCATTTCAACGCTCCCATTCAACCGGAAGTTGGGAATACAGGTCGGCTCACCAGCCGAAATCGGCGTTCTTCGGAAGCTCGCCACTGCCAGTATCCGCCGTTGCGGCTCGCGCTGCAGCCTGCTGGGGCTGAATCGTCCCGACCGCTCCGTCGGCGGGGTCCGTGACGATGACCTCCTGGTGCATCGTCACCGGGTGCAGGTAGCAGAAGAACTGGTAGTCGCCGGGCTTGAGGAAGCCGCGGGAGGTGTACGTCGCGCCGCCCGACAGCGTCGGCGAGCCGACGACCTGCGGGCCGTTGGCGAGCAGCACGTTGTGGCCCACGCTGTCGGCGAACGTCCATGTGATCGAGCCGTTGAGGGGGATCTCGAGCTTCGCCGGGACGAACTGGTTGTGGACCAGCCGGACCTTGGCCGGCCCGTCGAACACCGTCGGCGTGCCGGGCAGCGTTGCCAGCGGGCGGACCTTGCCGTCGTCGCCGACCGCGTTGAACGGGATCTTGATGTACGGCGGGTCGGCCAGGTGGCCGTCGCGGCGCAGCAGGATCTCACGCCCGTCGCGCGGCAGCGGCGCGCACCGCGGCCCCTTCGGCGCAGGCCCCGCCGCCACGTAGACGTGCATGATCGACATCACGCGGGCGCGCGCGTAGTCGGCGTTGTAGTCGGCCTGCAGGTCGATCTTCTCGCCCTTGCGCACCGGGATGCCGGTCTTCGACTGGAAGAAGCGGGTGCCGACGGGGCCTGGCTCGTGCAGGATCGGCCTGATCCGGTAGACGAGGTCGGTGCGCGGCCCGAACAGCGGGTCGGTGTCCAGCAGCTTGCGGTCCCTGCAGCCGGGCTGCGTGAGGCTCATGTGCTCGGCGCCGCCGTGCAGGTGTCCGCCCGCGGCGACAATGCGGCCGTTCATCGGCACGGTCCAGTGGAACGTGCGGTGATCGAGCCCGCTCGACAGCGTCTGCACCGAGTAGCTCGGCTGCGTCGTCACGCAGCCGTTGGCGCGGATCCAGAACGGCCGGACGGGCGTCAGGCGCTTCTTGGAGAAGGCGAACGTGTACTGCACGTAGACGTTGCGGGCCTGGAAGCTGTGGCTCATCAGCATCGTCTGCATCCGCCAGCGGTCGCGGGCGCGAACGCGGTAGCCGTAGCCGGACGGGAGCAGCAGCTGCTCGCGCTCCTCGCCGGTGCCGAAGAACGGCTCGCCCTTGCGGCCCTTGCACGAGCCGCCCGGCTCGTCGTTCGGCGTCCCGTCGTTCAGGAAGACGATGTGATGCAGCATCACCTTGCGGATGCTCACGCGGCGCCCATTGGCGTAGTGCAGCGTGGCGTTCATCTTCGTGATGTAGCCGTCCATGTGCGGGGCCCGGACCTGCAGCTTGGGCAGCTTGGTCTCGAACCCGCCGACGTGGAACGGGCCGGCGCGATAGGTGATCGTCTGGGCGGATGCGGTGCCCGCGGCGACGGCCATCGTGGCCGCGATCACCGACAGGGCGAAGAGGTGGCGGAGCTTCATTGCTTGGGCAATCCTAGGGCGCGAAAAGGCTGGACCGGACACCGTCACGAAACGCATCGCGGGTGCTGAAGTTACGTTCGGCTCAGCGCGCCGCCGTTCCTTCTATGACGGCGGCCAGCCGCTCGCCCGCCTCGGCGAGGTCGGCGTCCGGCGTGGCGAGCGACAGTCGTGCCCAACCCGCGCCGCGCTGGCCGAAGCCCTCGCCCGGGGCGACACCCACGCGTGCGTCGGCGATCAGCCGCTCCGGCGTGAGCCCGTCCGGCAGCTGCCACCAGGCGTAGAAGGAGCCCTCGGGCGTGTCGATCTGCGCACCGGCCGCCCGCAACGCTCCGACGAGCCGGTCGCGGCGGGCGCGGTAGACCTCGCGGCGATCGGCCACGTCGGCCTGGTCTGAGCGCAGCGCCGCTGCCAGTCCCCGCTGCAGGGCGGTGAAGACGCCCGCCGCGGTGTGGTCCAGCAGCGTCTGGATGCGACTCACGAGCTCGGCATTGCCCACCGCGAAGCCCACGCGCCAGCCGGCCATCCCGTAGATCTTCGACGGCGACCACAGCTCCAGCGCGCACTCGCGCGCGCCCTCGGCCTCGAGCACGCTGCGCGAACGGCGGCCGTCGAACGCCAGAAAACCGTAGGCGAGGTCGTGGATCAGCCAGGCATCGCGCTCACGGCACCACGCGACGGCGCGCTCGAACGTGCCCGGATGCTCGCCGACGGCGCACGGGTTCGACGGGTAGTTCAGCCAGACCGCGGCCGGGCGCTCGGCGCCGGCCGCGTCGAAGTCCGGCTGCCAGCCCGCGCTGGCCTCGAGTGCCAGCGCGCCCGCGGTCGCTCCCGCCAACGCGACCCCCGATGGGTAGTCGGGGTAGCCCGGGTCCGGGAGCAGGATCGTGTCGCCGCGGCCGGCCGCGGCGGCACAGGCCAGCATGATCCCCGTCTTCGTCCCGGGCACGACGGCGACCTCGAGGTCGGGGTCGAGCGTGACCCCGTGGTCGGCCGCGTAGCGCGCGGCGATCGCCTCGCGCAGGTCGCGCTGGCCGTCGAATGGCGGGTAGCCGTGCACCGCCGGGGTCGACGTCTCGAGCGCCGCGGCCCGCAGCGCCTCGATCGCATGCGGTGGCGGCGGCAGGTCGGGGTTGCCGCGGCCGAGGTCGATGAAGCGCCGCACGCCCGGGCCGTCCTGCGCGCGCGCCGCGGCTGCGGCAGCGAGGATGCGGGTGAAGTACTGCTCGGGAAGGCGGTCGAACAGTCGCGGCGCTGGGCGCATCGGCGCCGGACTCTACGCGGGTCGGCGGCCTGCGATCCGATATGACTGACCACCGCATGGCAAGGGTGACCTCGAACATCGCCGATCACGTGGGGCGCACACCGATGGTGCGCATGGACCGGCTGGCCCCCGAGGGCGTCGAGCTCTACGGCAAGCTGGAGTCGCTGAACCCGGGCGGGTCGGTCAAGGACCGCATCGGGGTCGCGATGATCGAGGCCGCCGAGCGCGACGGTCTGATCGAGCCCGGCCGGACGACGATCGTGGAGGCCACCAGCGGCAACACCGGCATCGCGCTCGCGTTCGTCTGCGCCGCGAAGGGCTACGAGCTCGTGCTGACCCTGCCGCAGGGGATGAGCCGCGAGCGCGAGGGCCTGCTGCGGCTCTACGGCGCGCGCGTGCAGATCACCGAGTCGATGGGCGGCATGGACGAGGCGGTCCAGGCCGCCCGCAAGATGGCGACGGATCCCGACGTGTTCCTGCCCGACCAGTTCTCCAACCCGGCGAACCCCGACATCCACCGGCGCACGACCGGGCCGGAGATCCTCGCGGCGCTGGACGACCGCGTCGACGTGTTCGTGGCCGGCGTCGGGACCGGCGGGACCATCACGGGCGTGGGGGAATGCCTCAAGGAGCGCAATCCCCAGACGCGGATCGTCGCGGTCGAGCCCGCGAGCTCCGCGGTGCTCTCGGGACGGCCGGCCGGGCCGCACAAGATCCAGGGGATCGGTGCCGGCTTCGTTCCTGCGGTGCTGAACCGCGAGGTGCTCGACGAGATCATCCCGGTGCCCGACGAGGCCGCGATCGAGACGGCGCGCCTTGCCGCGCGGCGCGAGGGCGTGCTCTGCGGGCTGTCGTGCGGCGCGGCGATCTGGGGCGCGCTGCAGGTGGCCGCGCGGCCGGGGATGCAGGGCAAGCGGATCGTGGCGGTGCTGCCGGACTCCGGCGAGCGTTACGTCTCGACGCCCTTCTTCGCGCCCTGAGCCCAGGCCTCCATCGCCGGCCACGGCCCCAGTCCGGCATCGACGTTCAGGTGGCCGCGGCCCGGATGCAGATCGATGGGCAGGTCGAGCGGCCCGCCGTAGAGCGCCGCCGCGCCCTCGGGGCAATACGGGTCGTTGTCGGCACAGACGAGGCGCGTGTGGCCTGCCGCCCGCGCGACGTCGTCCGCGGTCGCGGTGACCGGGAAGAACGGTTCGATCTCCGGGAGCCCCGCGCCCAGCGAGGGCGGCGCGACGAGCGCCACGCGGTCGACCGGCCGCTCCAGCTCCGCGCAGTCAGCGAGCCATGCGATGCACGACAGCGAGTGGCAGATCACCACGCGCTCGTCGCCGGCGAGTTCGCCGAGCGCGGCCAGCAGCTCGCGGCGCCACGCCTCGGGGTCGGGCGAATCGGGGTCCGGGAGGTCCGGAAGATGCACCGTGTGCCCGTCCTGCGCGAGCCGCTCGGCGAGCCAGCGCTGCCAGTGACCGGGACCTGACCCACTGAGACCGTGCAGGATCAGGAAAGCCGACGCCATCGGACGGCTACCGTATACGAGGCATGCTCGGCCTCGGAACCCTGACGCGCGTCGCGCGCGAGCTGCGCCGGGACGTGTCCGCCGCGCACGAGCGCGACCCCGCTGCGCGCGGTGTCTCGTCGCTCGAGGTGCTCGCGGCCTGGCCCGGGGTGCACGCGCTGCTGAGCCATCGCGTCGCGCACGTGTTGCACGAGGCGGGCGTGCCCGTGGTCCCGCGGACGCTGGCGCTCGCCACCCGGGCGATCACCGGCATCGAGATCCACCCGGCCGCCCTGGTCGGCGAGGGGCTCTTCATCGACCACGGCAACGGCGTCGTGATCGGCGAGACCGCGGAGATCGGGGAGAACGTCACGCTCTACCAGGGCGTCACGCTCGGCGGCACCGGCTTTGCCACGGGCAAGCGCCACCCGACGGTGCAGGACAACGTGACGATCGGCTCGGGCGCGAAGCTGCTCGGCCCGATCACGATCGGCCACGGCGCGAAGATCGGCGCGAACTCGGTCGTCATCCACGACGTCCCGCCGAACTCCACGGTCGTCGGCAACCCCGGCCATCCGGTGCGCGTCGACGGCAAGCGGCCCGAGGGGCCCGACGCCGACTGGGTCCACCTGCCGGACCCGGTCGCGGACGCGCTGAAGGGCCTCAGCTCGCGGATCGGCGCGCTGGAGGAGGCGGTGGCGCAGCTGAGCGGAACCGAGACGCAGCAGGGCGAGGTCCGCCCGCTGCGGCCCGTGCGCGGGCCGAACCCGGCCGGGGGCTAGCCCAAGTCGCGTTCGGTTGCGCCCGCGCCGGGCGTGGGCCCCCGTACTTCGAACTATTCGTAGCCGCGGGGCCCAAGCGCACGCGGCGCTCGCCACCGCCACGCCGGCTCACCCTTCTCCTCAGTAGAAGACCGTCCGCGTCCGGTGCCGTGGGCGGGCCTTGTACTCGGGCGCCTGGCCGCGGTTCCACAGCCAGACGTCGAGGACGCGCGGCGGCACGCCGGTGCGCTGGGCGAGGATCTCGCAGGCGTGGACGGCGCAGGCGCGGATCTCGCGCTCCTCGTTGCCGGCGGGGAGCAGCGTGCCACCGTCGATGTGCGCCGCGAGTGCTTCGTCGTAGACCAGGACGCCGTCGCAGCGCAGCACGTGCGGGACGAGGTTGTCGGCGAAGATCGTGAGGTCGTCGAGGTCGTCGAACTGCGCGATGCCGGCGAGCGCGAGGTCGTTCGCGGCGATCTGGGCGCGCTTGTAGAAGCCATGGTCGGCGAACAGGGCGCACCGGTTGGCCAGCGTCGCCGCGAGCGCCTGCGCGGAGCCGTTGGACGCTTCGACGAGGCCGAGCGCATCACGGTCCCCGAGCAGCCGCCCGAACTCCCGCAGCGCCTGGGCGAACAGGCTCATCAGCTCGAGCGCGGGGTTCTGGCGCAGGGCCGTCGCGATCCGCTCGGTCGTCATCGCCCGCAGGTCGGCGGCCGACCACGGCCCGCGGGCCCGCCAGTCGTCGCTCATGTTCCAGGCGACGGTGAAGTAGCCCGCGAGGCCCGGCCGCTTCTCCAGCAGCGGGAACCAGCCGGAGCCGAAGTTGATCGCGTCGAGCGCCAGCAGGTAGCGCGCCACGTCCTCGCGGTCGCCCTCGAGGTAGTGGACCTGCGGGTCGAGCTCGGGCGGTTCGGCCGGCTGAACCGCGCCGAGCGCGGCGGCGTCGATGCGCACGGATCGGGCGCTCGCGGCCACCTCGGCGCAGTGGCGGCGGACGTCGTCGCTCAGCCCCATAGGGGCGGGAGCGTACGCCGCGGGTCGGGCCGGGTCCGTGACTACCATGGCTGCGATGCCCGATGCCGCCGCCGCCGAGCGCCTCGAGACCCTCCTCGAGGGGCTCAATCAGCCCCAGCGGGATGCCGTGGAGCACCCCGGTGGGCCGCTGCTCGTGCTCGCCGGCGCGGGTTCGGGCAAGACGCGCGTGCTCACGCACCGGATCGCCTGGCTGATCCACTCGGGCCACGCACGCGCGGGCGAGATCCTCGCGATCACGTTCACCAACAAGGCCGCCCAGGAGATGCGCGAGCGGGTGGAGCTGCTGCTCGGCCACTCGACGCGGTCGATGTGGGTGATGACGTTCCACGCGGCCTGCGCGCGGATCCTGCGCGCCGAGGCGCCACGGCTGGGCTACACGCGCCAGTTCACGATCTACGATCAGTCGGACTCCCGTCGCCTGGTCAAGCGCTGCCTGGACGACATCGGCGCCGACACCAAGCGCTTCACGCCGGCCGCGGTCCAGCATCAGATCTCCGATGCGAAGAACAAGCTCCGGATGGCCGAGGACTACCGCCAGCTCGTCGGTTCGTTCTTCGAGCAGACCGTCGCCGACGCCTACGAGATCTACGAGCGCGAGATCCACCGCATGAACGCGATGGACTTCGACGACCTCCTCGTCCGCACGGTCAACGTGATGGAGCTCTTCCCGGAGGTCCGTGCCCGCTACGCCGGCGCCTTCGCGCAGGTGCTGGTCGACGAGTACCAGGACACGAATCACGCGCAGTACAAGATGCTCGAGCTGATCGCCGGCGAACACCGGAACATCGCTTGCGTGGGCGATGACGACCAGCGTCTGGTCGAGGGGACGCTGGGTCACGATGGCGGACGGGGTCGGTGCGTTGGCACGAGGACGTGCGTGTCGGGGAGTACGTGCTGTCGTCCAACGGGAGCGGCCGGCTTTGGGGCGCCCGCGTGCTGTCGGCGTTCTCGTCATCGAGGGAGGAGGGCGTCCGCGTCACGCTCGCGTCGGGGCGAGAGCTGGTCTCTACTTCCTCGAGCACCTGCATTTCGCGGGCGAGCCGAACGTTCGTGTTCCTGGAGAGCACAGACGCCCGGCGCACCTCGTTCTCTGCGGCGCCGGCGCCGGGGTCGACGAGATCCGGGCCGACTTGCTCATCGCCGACCACCCGCGCCCGCTGCACCGCAGCGCCCGGCTCAACGCGGGGCCGGCGCTTGCGTTCTGCCAGGCGAAGGACGTGCGTCCCGGCATGAGGATGTTCCTTGCGGGTGGCCACTACGACGTCGTGGACCAAGGTGGAGCGCGTGGCGCTGCGCACGCGGGTCTACGACCTCGACATCGAGCAGCACCCACACGCGCCAAACGGCGTCCTCACCCACAACTCGATCTACGGCTTCCGTGGCGCCGACGTACGCAACATCCTGGAGTTCGAAGGAGCCCCTCCTGCAGGCGAAGATCGTGCGCCTCGAGCAGAACTACCGCTCGACCCAGACGATCCTGAGGCGTCGCCAACGCGGTGATCAGCCACAACCGCGGGCGGATGGGCAAGACGCTGTGGACCGACATCGGCGAGGGCGACCCGGTGGAAGGTCCGCGAGCTCGACGACGAGCACGCGGAGGCGCGGTACGTCCCTGGGGGAGGTCGAGCGGCTCGTCGACGAGGGCGTGTCACGCAACGAGATCGTCGGTCTTCTACCGGACCAATGCGCAGTCGCGGGTGCTGGAGGACACGCTGGTCCGCGCTCGAGGTGCCCCTACCAGGTCGTCGGCGGCACGAAGTTCTACGAGCGCGCCGAGGTCAAGGACGCGATCGCCTACCTGAACCTGCTCGCCAACCCGCAGGACGCGGTCGCGTTCGGCCGCGTCGCGAACTCACCCAAGCGCGGGATCGGTCAGACCTCGCTGTCGCGGGTGCTCAACCACGCGGAGACGCTCGGGATCAGCATCTGGGAGGCAGCGGAGACGCCCGAGTCGGTCCCCGGCCTGGGGACGCCGCGGTCAAGGCGATCGGGCGCTTCATGGACACCATGGCGAACCTGCGGGCGCGCGTCGAGGAGCAGGTGCCGGTCGGCGACCTGCTGGAGGCGCTGCTCAACGAGAACTCGACGTCGAGGCGGCTCGAGGCCGAACGCACGACAGGCGCAGGGCCCGACATCGAGAACCTCAAGGCGCTCGTGGAAGGCGGCACGCGAGTTCGACGCCCGCGCCGAGGAGGACGAGGACATGCTCGACGTCTTCCTGCAGGCGAC
>CAWCEB010000051.1:0-4523 GCA_963794105.1 uncultured Actinomycetes bacterium
GCGTTCAGCGGCGCGTTCCCCCTGCGCGACGCGCTGGTGGGCCACGGCGCACAGGTCATGGCCTCCGATCCGCTCTACGACGCCGCCGAGCTGCGCGCGCTGGGCTTCGAGCCATGGGACGGCGAGCCCGTCGAGGGAGTCGTCGTCCAGGCCGACCACCCCGAGTACGAGACGCTCGAGATCCCCGCCGACGGGATCGTCGACGGCCGCGGGATCGTGCGCGACCCCGGCGGCGTCCCGCTCAAGCGGATAGGGAGCTGACCACCCGCTCCCCGGCGCGGCCGTCGCCGTAGAGCTCGGGGCGTTGCGGTGGCGGCATCCGTTGCAGTGCGGCGAGCGCGGCACCGGCGTCGAGATCGACGAGCACGTTCCAGCCTGCCTCGACCGTCTCGGTCCACTCGGTCGTATCGCGCAGGGTCACGCACGGCACGCCGGCGAGATAGGCCTCCTTCTGCACGCCGCCGGAGTCCGTCAGGACGCCGCGGGCGTGCACCAGCAGCGATGTGAAGTCCAGATAGCCCTGCGGCGCGAGCAGCTCGACGCCCGCTGCCAGGCGATCCATCAGCCCGGCGGCCTCGAGGCGCGCACGCGTGCGCGGGTGCAGCGGCAGGATCACGTCCTCGGGGATCGCGAGCAGGAGCTCCACGAGCGCCTGCAGGCGATCGGGGTCGTCGACGTTGCCCGCGCGGTGTGCGGTCGCCAGGATGTACGGCGGCTGGAACGCCGGTGTCTCCTCGCGTGCGCGGGGCTGGAAGAGGTGCGCGATGTCGACCATCACGTCGCCGACGAGGACCACCTCGCCCGCCACCCCCTCGCGGCGCAGGTTGTCGACCGCGGTCTGCGACGGGCAGAGCAGCAGGTCGCTGGCGTGGTCCGTCAGGACCCGGTTGAGCTCCTCGGGCATCGCGCGGTCGAACGAGCGCATGCCGGCTTCGACGTGTGCGACAGGAATGCGCGCCTGCGCCGCGGCGAGGGCGCCCGCAAGCGTGGAGTTCGTGTCGCCGTAGACGAGCACCCGATCGGGCCTGCGCTCGGCGAGCAGCGGGCCCAGCGCAGCGAGCATCCGGCCGGTCTGGTCGGTGTTCGTCCCGCCGTGGATCCCCAGCTCGACCTCGGGGCGGGGCACGCCCAGCTCGCGGACGAAGACCGTGGAGAGCTCGTCGTCATGGTGCTGGCCGGTGTGGACCAGCAGCTCGTCGTGGCGCTCGCGCAGCAGCCGCGAGACCGCCGCAGCCTTCACGAACTGCGGCCGGTTCCCGATGACCGTGACGATGTGCATCAGCCGGCGAGGGCGCTGCGGATCCGCTCGCTGACCGCGGCGGCGGCGGCGCGAGAGAGCGGGCCGGGCGTGGCGCCCAGCTCGCGGGCCTCGATGCGCGCAACGGGATGGACCTCCCGGATCGTCGACGCCAGGAACGCCTCGCTCACGCTGCCGAGGTCGTCCTGTGTCGTCACGCGCTCCTGGGCGTCCGTCACGGCGATCACGTGACGGCGCGTGATCGAGTCGAGGATGTGGTCGTCCAGCGGCGGCGTGTAGAGACGGCCGTCGTCAAGCGCGTAGAAGAACGAGCATGTCGGCGCCTCCAGGACACGCCCGTGCGGCGTGACGAGCAGCGCATCGTCGCAGCCGCGCTCCTTCGCCAGGCGCGTGGCAAGCATGTTCGCTCCGTATGAGAGCGACTTGATGCCGTCCATGATGCGCGTGGGCGAGTAGGTGATCAGCGCGAGCGCGATCGTCTCCGGCAGCTCCTTGAGCGGCTCGAGCAGGACGACGCGCCGGCCGCCGCGCGTGAAGAGCATCCGCAGGACTGCGTCGACCGGGCCGGCCTGCGCCAGGATCGCGTCAGCGTCGGCCTGCACCGCGCCGAGGTCGATCTCGAGCCGCAGGTTGGCTGCTGAGCTCGCGATGCGCCGCACGTGCTCGTCCATGGCGAACGGCTTGCCGCCGTAGACGCGGACGACCTCGAAGACACCGTCACCACGCAGCAGCCCTTCATCGGTGACCGGGATGTGCGCCTCGGCGGGATCTGTGACCACGCCGTCGACGCTTGCGAACAGAGCGCACACGAGGAGGTGCCCCCGCTAGGAATCGAACCTAGAACCTTCGGATTAAGAGTCCGCTGCTCTGCCAGTTGAGCTACAGGGGCGCGGCGGCGAAGGATAGAGAATCCCGCGCGAACGGCCGCGCTACGGGGTCTGGACGTTGGCCCCGCCCGATTGGATCTGCTGCTTGATGGCCTCGGTCTTCTGGGCGTCGATCTGCTGCTTGACGAGGCTGCGCTGATCCTTGGGCGCCAGCTCGAGCGCCTTCGTCCGGGCAAGGTCGCCCTTGCGGGACTGGCCCGCCACATACGAGTAGATCGCGAGGTTGCGGTACTGGTCGTACGTCGGCTTGGGCGTGCCGTCGATGACGACCTCGTAGGCGCGCACGAGCTTGTCGGACTTGTTGAGCGCGCCGGGCGCATACGCCTGCACCATGTAGGTCGCCGCCGTCGTGTCGATCTTCTTCGGGTCGAGCGCGACGTAGCGGTTCCAGGCCTCGTCGACGCGCTGCAGCTCGACCTTGCCCTTGTCGGTGAAGGCGCCCGTGGTCTGGTCGTAGCTGTCGCCGGTGCCGGCCACCTGGAAGCGCAGCTTGACCACGTTGGCCCAGGCCTGCGCGTTCTGCGGCTGCGTGACGACGAGCTTCTCCGCCGCCTTCAGCCGCTTGCTGAAGACGTCCGTGCCACTCGAGGACTTGTTGTCCTTCAGCGCGTCCAGCAGGCCGCCGGACACGTTGCCGCCGACGCCGAACAGCACGAGGCCACCACCCATCAGGATGGCGAGCGCCAGGTAGATCCCCTGGACGGTGCGGCGCCGGCCGCGGCCTCTCAGATCGAACAGCACGGTCGGTCAGTCTAGGGAGTCGGCGGGCTCGTCAGCGTCCTCGACGACGGGCTTTACGAACCGCGCCATGACGATGCTGAGCGCGTACAACAGGTACAGCGGGACGGCTTCGATCATGGTCGAGACCGGGTCGGTGCCGGGCAGCAGGACCGCGACGCCCGTCAGGATCACGATCGCGTAGCGCCAGTTGCGCGTCAGGAACTCCGGGGTGACGACGCCCAGTCGCGTGAGCGCGAGAATGGCCACCGGGAGCTGGAACACGAGCCCCGTTGCCGCCAGGGACAGGGCGGCGAACTTGTAGTAGTCGCGCGCCTGCAACAGGATGTTGAACTGGTCGGAGTTGAAGTTCTGCAGGAAGCGCACGGCCGCCGGCAGCACGACGAAATAGCCGAACGCCACGCCGATGATGAAGAGCACCGGGATCATCGACATCAGCGGCAGCGCGACGCGCCGTTCGGTCGGACTGAACGCCGGCAGGACGAACGCGTACAGCTGGTAGAGGATCAGCGGCATGCTGATCAGCAGCGCGAAGTAGAACGCGACCGTGAACGTGGCGCTGAACGGCTCCCCCGGGCCGAGCGTCACGGGCTGGGAGCCCTCGGGTCCGTTGATCTTCTTGACCTCCTGGGCCTGCCGGTCCAGTTGCGCCTGGACGGCCGCGCGAACCTCGGGCGTGACTCCCGACCCAGGCGCCGTGATCGCCTTGAAGATCTCGGCGCCTGGGGTTGCGAGGGGCGCCCGAGGTTCGCGCGGCCGTCCAGGTGCAAGCTGGACCGGCAGGCCCAGGAGGTCAAGAAGATCAACGGACCCGAGGGCTCCCAGCCCGTGACGCTGACAGGGGGAGCCGTTCAGCACCACGTTCACCGTCGCGTTCTCCTTCGCGCTGCTGATCAGCATGCCGCTGATAGTCTACCAGCTGTACGCGCTGGTACCTGCCAGCGGTCGTCCAACCGAACGGCGCGTCGCGCTTGCCGCTGATGCCGATGATCCCGGTGCTCTTCATCATCGGCGTGGCGTTCGGCTATTTCGTCGTCGGCGGCCGTGCGCTTCCTGCAGAACTTCAACTCCGACCAGTTCAACATCCTGTTGCAGGCGCGCGAGAACTACTACAAGTTCGCCGCCCTGTCCCTGGCGGCAACGGGGCTCGTGTTCCAGCTCCCGGTGGCCATCTCGCGCTCACGCGACTGGGCGTCGTAGCCCGGAGTTTGTGACCCGCAACTCGGCGCTACGCGATCGTGATCCTGACGGGCGTCGCGGTCCTGCTGCCCGGCACCGACCCGTCTCGACCATGATCGAAGCCGTCCCGCTGTACCTGTTGTACGCGCTCAGCATCGTCATGGCGCGGTTCGTAAAGCCCGTCGTCGAGGACGCTGACGAGCCCGCCGACTCCCTAGACTACCGACCGTGCTGTTCGATCTGAGAGGCCGCGGCCGGCGCCGCACCGTCAGGGGATCTACCTGGCGCTCGCCATCCTGATGGGGGGGCGTGCTGTTCGGCGTCGGCGGCAACGTGTCCGGCGGCCTGTGGACGCGCGAAGGACGACAAGTCCTCGATGGCACGGACGTTTAGCAAGCGAAGGCGGCGGAGGAGCTCTCGTCACGCAGCCGCAGAACGCGCAGGCCTGGGCCAACGTGGTC
>CAWCEB010000052.1:0-15294 GCA_963794105.1 uncultured Actinomycetes bacterium
GCTCGGGAGACCCCGGGCAGAGCCGGCTCGCGATCCGCACGGTCGAGGGCCACGACGAGGAGCTCTCCTACGACCAGCTGATCGTGTCGCTCGGCTCGGTGTCGCGCAGCCTCCCGGTGCCGGGCCTCGTCGAGCATGCGCGCGGGTTCAAGACGCTCCCCGACGCCGTCGAGCTGCGCAACCACGTCCTGCGCACGCTCGAGTCCGCGGAGACGGTGGAGGACCCCGCCGTGCGCCAGGCGTGGCTGACATACGTGTTCGTCGGCGCGGGCTATGCGGGCCTCGAAGGGCTCGCCGAGCTGCAGGACTTCGCCGCCGACGTGATCGAGCTGTACCCGCGCTGCCGCACGCAGGGGATGCGCTGGATCCTCGTCGAGGCACAGGACCGCGTGATGCCCGAGGTCCAGCCGTCGCTGGCGGAGTTCGCCACGCGCGAGCTGCGCGGCCGCGGGATCGAGATCCGGACGCGCACGACGCTCGACGAGGTCACCGACACGACGGCACGGCTGAGTGACGGCGAGGTCGTCCCGACGCGCACGGTCGCGTGGACCGCCGGCGTGCGGCCGCACCCGGTCATCGCCGAGCTCGGCCTGCCGCTCGACGGGGGTGGGCGCATCCGCACCGACCGCACGATGCGCGTCGAGGGGTTCGACAACGTCTGGGCGATCGGGGACGCCGCCGCGGTGCCCGATCCCGCCAAGCTGGACCGGCCATCGCCGCCGACCGCGCAGCATGCGATTCGCCAGGGCCGCCGCGTCGCCCGCAACGTCGCGGCGACGATCGGCAGCGGCAAGGTGCGCCCGTTCACGTACAAGACGCTCGGCGTGTTCGTCGACATGGGCCGCGGCGAGGCGGTCGCCAGCACGCTCGGCATCAAGTGGCGCGGCGCGCCCGCCTGGTGGCTCGCTCGGACGTACCACCTGGCGATGATGCCCGGCTTCAAGCGCAAGCTCCGACTGCTCGTCGACTGGAACGTCGGCCTGTTCTTCGGTCGCGATGCGTCGGAGCTCGGCGGCCTCGGCCACGCGCCGCGGCTGGGGGAGGAGAGCGCCGGAGGGACCGGAGCCGGTGGCGCTACAGAACCCGCCGCCCGAAGCTGAAGCCCTTCACGCGCCAGTCCTCCCACAGCGGGGCGACGGTCACGCCCTGACTCGACGCGTTGATCATGAAGCCGTTGCCCAGCGCGATGCCGACATGGGTGACGTTCGCCCACGTCACGCGCTGCCAGATCCGCGCGCGGCCGAAGAACAGCAGGTCGCCCGGCCGCGTCTCGTCCATGTGCAGTCGCTGCGCGCGCGGGATCTCCGCGGCCATCGCCGCGGCGGTGCGGCCGTGGATCCGCGCGCCCGCGGGTTGACCACCGAGCTTGAAGACCCGCCACACGAGCCCGGAGCAGTCGTAGCCGCCGTGCGCCTGCCAGCCGAACCAGGAGCCGGCGGCGTCGGTCTCGCCGCCCCAGATGTAGGGCATGCCGACCTTCGACACCGCGATCCGCAGTGCGGCGCGCTCCCCGGGCGTGTAGTCGGGAAGCTGGAAGCGGGCGAGCACCTCGCGCGCGTAGGCCTGCTGGGAGCCGTCCCATTGCAGCACCGTCGCGAGCGACCACGCCGCCTCCGCGCGGGTGATCGCCTCCCAGGGGTACAGCTCCTGCGCGTCGTGGCCCGAGTCGTGGTTGAAGCGCAGGCCCAGTTGGCGCGCGACGACCTCGGTGCCGAAGCGCGCACCCGGGCGAAGGCCGGCGCGATCGGCCTCGGCCTGCACGGCCAGCGCCACGTCGCTCAGGCCGAGCTGCTCGACCATCAGCGCATCGAAGCGCGTGACCGAGATGTGCCCCGCGGGCACCGCGACCGGCGCGACGCCGAGTCGCACGCTCAGGGCGGCGAACGCCTCGCCGAGCTGCGTGCCGTCCAGGCGCTGTGCGCCGCCGAACCCGCCGGAGACCAGCGCGGGCATGACGCCCGCCTCGCGGACCATCCGCTGCGCGATGGGATCCCAGCTGCCGATTCCGGGCACCGCGGCGTGGGCGGGCGCGGCGGTGAGGAGGAGCACGAGCGCGGCGATCAGCTTCAGGCGCATGGTCTCGGTTCGTCGGAACACGTGCAGGGGTGCTTGAGCTGCGCTGTCAGCCCTGGACGCGCCAGGCGCGCCAGCCGCGGCTGAAACGGGACAGCAGCACCGTACGCCGGAAGATGCTCACGATCGGGCGTGGGGTGCGCGACAGACACGCGCGCTGCGAGTGACCGCTCGGCGAGGCCGCAGGGGGCGTGGCGCGGCAGGCTGCGCCTCGATTGCCGTGACCCGGCCTTCGACGCCTGCGAGGATCGCGAGGAGCGCGGCGAACTTGTCCGAACGCGGCGCTGGGAGCGGTCGCAGGCCACGCGGCGTGAAGCGCAGGCGCAGGCGCGGCAGCGGGCCGCGCAGCGCGCCTCGCGGGCAGGCCTCGGCGACGCCGCGTCGCTCGAGCCGCAGGGTGCGAAGGTCCAGCGAGAAGCGGTGGCCCCTGTGCGAGCGCAGCTCGAGCCGGGCTCCGTTGCGGCGCAGGAAGCGCAGCGCGCCCTCGCCGCGGCGGTGCGCGAACCTCGCGCTCGAGGTCGCCCGCGTCGGACACGAGCGCGACGCCCTCGCGGCTGCTCGCATAGCGGCCGGCGGCGACGCGCAGCCGCTGCCCCGTCACGACGCCCTCCCAGCCGTTGACGATCACGATCCGCCCGCCGAGCGTGAGCGCGCGCGGCGAGATCGGCGCGGCGGGCGGCGGGGCGTGGGCGGGACGGTGTTGACGGTGCGGCCCACCGCCTCCGCCGCAGCCGGCGAGGCCGAGCACGAGCAGGACGCAGGGAAACGCGCGCCGCACGTGCCCGATCCTACGCCGACGGAGTACGCCGACCGCGCCAGCTACCATCGGTGGTGGTGACAGTTGCCGACAGGGTCAAGCAGGACGTCGTCCTCGCCATGAAGGAGGGCGACAAGGACCGTGTCCAGGCGCTTCGCCTGGTGCTGTCCGAGCTGCAGAAGGACGCAAAGGAGGGCGACGGCGACGAGACCGCCGTCCTGCGGCGCGAGCGCAAGCGCCGCCAGGAGGCCGCTCGGGCCTTCCGCGAGGGCGGGCGCGACGAGCTGGCGACGGCCGAGGAGGCCGAGGCCGAGATCATCGGCGCCTACCTGCCCGCCGAGCTCAGCGACGACGAGCTCGACTCGATCGTGGCCGAGGTGATCGCCGAGACCGGCGCTGTCGAGATGAAGCAGATGGGCGTCGCGATGCAGGCCGCGATGGCGAAGGTCGCCGGCCGCGCCGACGGCTCGCGCGTCAGCGCCAAGGTCAAGCAGGCGCTCGCATGAGGCGCCAGATCGAGCTGTCCAACGAGGTCGCCGCGGCGCTGACCGGCTCCAACGACCAGGTGCTTCGCGCCCTGGAGGAGCACCTCGGTTGCGACGTCTTCCTGCGCGGCAACATGGTCACGCTCGACGGCGACGCCGAGGACGTGCAGAACGGCGCGACGGTCGTGCGCGAGCTGTCGGAGCTGATCGAGCAGGGGCACGAGATCGGCCCCGGGACGATCAGCGCGGTCACCGGCGCGCTGGATCAGCACCACTCGCCCGCCGAGATCCTCGAGGACGTCGTCTGGCGCCACCGCTCGTCGAAGGTCGCGCCCAAGACCGTCAACCAGAAGCGCTACGTCGACGCGATCCGCAGCAGCACGATCACGTTCGGCATCGGCCCGGCCGGTACCGGCAAGACCTTCCTCGCGGTGGCCATGGCGGCGGCCGCGCTCACGCGGCGCGAGGTCAACCGGATCATCCTCACGCGCCCCGCGGTCGAGGCCGGCGAGCGCCTGGGCTTCCTGCCCGGCGACCTGATGGCCAAGATCGACCCGTACCTGCGGCCGCTGTTCGACGCGCTGCACGACATGCTCGATCCCGAGAAGGTCGCGGCGCACCTCGAGCGCAACGTGATCGAGGTCGCGCCGCTGGCATTCATGCGCGGCCGCACCCTGAACGACTCGTTCGTGATCCTCGACGAGGCGCAGAACACGACGCCCGAGCAGATGAAGATGTTCCTGACCCGCCTTGGCTTCGGCTCCAAGATGGTCATCACGGGCGACATCACGCAGGTCGACCTGCCGCGTGACCAGCAGTCGGGCCTGATCGTCGTCGCCGACATCCTCAAGGACGTCGACGGCGTGGAGTTCGTGCGCTTCGGCGGCGAGGACGTCGTGCGCCATCGCCTGGTCCAGCGCATCGTCGAGGCTTACGACGAGCACGCGAGCACGCTCGCGCCCGGGCTGCGGCCTGCCGATAAGCCGCGCCGCCGTGCTTGAGGTCGAGATCCTCGGAGCTCCTCCGGGCGCCCCGCCCCAGGCCGAGATCGAGCGCCTCGTCGGCATCGCGCTGGCATCGGCGCAGGTCGAGGACGGCCACGTCGCGGTCGCGTTCGTCGACGCCGACACGATCGCCTCGCTGAACGCCGAGCACCGCGGCAAGAACGGCCCGACCGACGTCCTGTCGTTCCCCGTCGACGAGGCCGGCCCGTCCGCCGGCCCGCGCGAGCTGGGGGACGTCGTCATCTGCGCCGAGCACACCGAGGACCTGCGCGAGGCGATCGTCCACGGCGCGCTGCATCTGACCGGCATGGATCACGAGACCGACGACGGCGAGATGCTCGCCCTGCAGGCGGAGCTGCTGACCTGGTGACGCCGCGCCGGCTTCATCGCGCTGGCCGGGCGCCCGAACGTCGGCAAGTCGACGCTCGTCAACGCGCTGGTCGGTCGCAAGGTCGCGATCGTGTCCGACAAGCCGCAGACGACGCGCCGCGCGATCCGCGGCGTCTCGACCGGGGCGGACACCCAGCTCGTGCTGGTCGACCTGCCGGGCGTCCAGCGCCCGCGCGACGCGCTGACCGAGCGCATGCAGCGCCGCGTCGAGTCCGAGCTCGCCGATTCCGACGCCGCCCTGCTCGTGCTCAACGGCGAGGAGGGCGTCGGCCCCGGCGACCGCTGGATCGCGGCGCTGCTGCGATCGCTCGCCGGTGCCCGGTCGTCGTCGCGGTCAACAAGCTCGATCGCCTCGACCGCGCGCAGACGCTCGAGGTGCTCACCGCAGCAGCCGAGCTCGGGACGCGGCGACGACGTCTTCCCGATCAGCGCCAGCACCGGCTCGCGGCGTCGGCGCGCTGCACGAGCATCTCGCGACGCTCGTCCCGGAGTCGCCGTTCCTCTATGCGCCCGAGGATCCCAGCGACCAGCCGGAGACCGTGCTGCTCGCGGAGCTCGTGCGCGAGCAGGTGCTGCGGCGCACGTTCCAGGAGGTGCCCCACGCGGTCGAGGTGATGATCGACGACGTCATCGCCGAGCGCGACGACCTCACCCGCGTCCGCGCGCTCGTCTGGGTCGAGACCGAGTCCCAGAAGGGCATCGTCATCGGCACCGGCGGGCGCATGGTCAAGTCGATCGGCACCGCCGCCCGCCGCGAGCTCGAGCGCGAGCTGGGAACGAAGGTCCACCTCGACCTCTCCGTCCGCGTCCGCCGCGGCTGGCGCGCCGACGAGCGCCTCCTGGATCGCCTGGGCATCGAGTAGCCCGGACTCAGGGACAGTCCCCTCAGTCCGGACGGAACTAGGACAGGTGTCCGCCGCCCTTCAGCGATGGCCGCGGGGTCCGACGAGAGGGAGGCAAGGCGGTGGGGCCCACGGATGGGCTCGCCGGACGGGTCGTACGGATGTGTCCATGGAGGGACGCGCATCCACCCGGCCGGAACGCCACGGAAATGTCGTGACGCTCTGCGGTCTTGCGCCTCCTACCCGGAGGGGACATCCACGGGACCGGGCCTGCGTGGTGCGCGCCGCGCAGGCCTGGTCTCCGTGATCAGCCTGCTCGCGAGCTCGTCGGGCTCGACGTCGAGCATCCACGGCAGCGTGACGACCGGCCCGCGCGCACCGCGCCGAAGTCGCGCGAGCTGCGCCTGCTGCGCGCGAACGCGGCCCGCATGGGCGACCGCCGCCGCGGCCGGCCCGCCGTTGCCGACCGCCCGCAGCTTTGCCACGTCCGCGGCGACGAAGCGGCGCGCGAGGACCGCGTTGGCGACGACGAGGTCGACGTCCGGGAGCTGCTGCTGGAGCTGCAGGGTCTCGGACACCGGGAGCTCGGCGGGCGTCGTGACGATGACGAACCCCGCGTCACGCTTGAGGAAGTCGGCGACCTCGCGCGCCTGGCTCCCGATCGGCCCGACGCGCGCGATCTCGGCGAACGTGCGTGGAGCTCGCAGCAGCGCCGCCCCATGTCCGGACGCGGGCGCGTCGACGATGACGAGGTCGTAGGGCTCGGCGCCGGGCGCCCAGCGCCGGCGCTGCACGAGCTCCCAGAGCTTCGTGATCGCGATCAGCTCGGCCCCGCCCGGCGCGGCGCCGACCAGCGACGCGAACGCTCCCGACCGCATCAGCAGGTCCGCCAGCCGGCGCGGAAGCTGCGTGGCCAGCCACTCGGTCAGCGCATGGTGCACGTCGACCGTGAGCGTGTCGATCCCCGTGCCGCGCAGCAGCCCCGCCACGCGCGCGTGACCACCGAGCTCGCCGACCGCCACCCGGCGCCCGTCGCGGGCCGCTGCGAGCGCAAGCGCAGCGGCCACGGTGGACTTGCCGACGCCGCCCTTGCCGGTGACCACGACCATGGGATGGTTGAGAACGTTGATCCGGGCACACTACGGTGGTGACTCCTTGATCGACGCCAGTCTCCGTCCCGCATACGCAATGTGCCGCCGCATGCAACGCCGGCACGATCCCACGTATTTCGCAGCGACCAGCCTGCTGCCGCGCGCGGTCCGGCCTGCGATCCATGCCGTCTATGGGTTCGTGCGCACCGCTGACCAGATCGTCGACGGCCCCGACCGGCCGGCGACGCCCGATGCGCGGCGTGCCGCGCTCGACGCCTGGGAACGCGAGCTCGAGCTCGCCCGCGCGGGCGAGCGTGCCCACCCGGTGCCGACCGCGCTCGTCGACGCCGCCGCTCGCCACGGCCTCCCGCTCGACGAGCTGCGCACGTACATGAGCTCGATGCGCGTCGACTGCGCGCCGGTGCGGATCCGCGACGACGCCGAGCTCGATCGCTACATGAACGGCAGCGCCGCCGCCGTCGGCCGGATCATGGCGCCGCTGATCGGCGCACCGGCCGGCCCGAGGAGGTCGCGCGCCTCGGCATGGCGTTCCAGCTGGCGAACTTCGTGCGCGACGTGCGCGAGGACTGGGCGCTCGATCGCATCTACCTGCCGGGCCTGCCCGAGAGCGACCTGGAGGCCGGCCGCGCCGGCGACGGGTTCCGGGAGCGCGTCGCCCGCCAGGTCGACCGCGCGCGCGGGATGTTCCGCGAGACCCGCGATGTCGACGCCGAGGTGCAGGACCGCGTCCGCCACGGGATGTGCCTCGCGCGCATGGTCTACGGCCGCGTGCTGGACCGCGTCGAGCGCGCGGGCTACGACGAGGTGCTCACGGCATGACGGAGCGCGCCACGCCCGCGCGGCGAGGAACGCACGTCGCTGGATGGCACGCGGGCCGATGTCCTGATCTGCGGCGCGAGCTTCGCCGGCCTCGCGGTCGCGCGCGAGCTGGCGGGCTCGGGCGCCGACGTCCTGCTGATCGACCGCTACGCGATCGGCGAGCGCCAGACGTCGGCCTGTGCGGTCCCGGAGGGCTGGCTGCGGACGATGGGCGCCGAGCGCTCGCTGCGCGCGGTGCTTCCGGACATGACGTTCACCACGCCGCACGGCAGCGTCCGCTACCGGCTGCCGTGGCGCTGGGCCGCGTTCGACTACCGCACGCTGTGCGAGGACCTCCTCGCCCAGTGCGACGCGCGCTTCGAGACCGCCAAGGTCGACGGGCGCACGGGCTTCACCGTCCACACCGACCGCGGGGACCTCCACGCGCCGCTGATCGTCGACGCGCTCGGCTGGCGACGGGTGCTCGCCGACCGCGGCTACCAGCCGCCCGAGGCGCCGCTCAGCCGCGGGCTCGAGGTGCACCCGCACGCCGCGCCGGCCGACGACGCGCTGGATGTCTGGGTCGACCGGTCGCTGGCGCCGCGCGGCTTCGCCTGGCGCGTTCCGGCGGGGGAGGAGGAGCGCATCGGCGTCGGCTCCTACGAGCCCCGCCATCACGTCCGCGAGCCGACCGAGGAGCTTGCGGGGCGCCTCGGCGCCGACGTGGAGCGCTGGCAGGGCAACTGGTTCCCGCACCGCCTGCGTCCCGCCGCCGAGGACGGCGTGTTCTTCTGCGGCGACAGCGCCGGGCACTGCTTCCCGCTCAGCGGCGAGGGCATCCGCACGGCGTTCCACTTCGGCATCGCCGCCGGCCGCGAGCTGCGCGCCGTCCTCGCGCAGCAGCGCACCCGCGAGGAGGCGCTGGCCCGGTACGCGGCGTTCAGCGATGGCCACGCCCCCGCGTTCCGGCGAGCGCTGCGCCTGCAACGGCTCGTCCCGGCGCTGCCTCCGCGGGTCCTGACGGTGCTGCTGCGAGGCCTGTCGCCCCAGTTCCTGGTCGACCGCATGTTCGGCTGGTACCTGGCGCAGGCGCCTCCGCCCGGCTAAACCCGCACGCCCATGAGGCCGATGGTCCAGCTGTGTCCTCCCCACACGACCCCGCCACGGCGCAGGCCCTGTGGCGCAGCCTGGTCGAGCAGATCCCTGCGATCACCTACATCGCGGACTTCGACGAGCGCTCCACGCTCACGTGGGTGAGCCCGCAGATCGAGACCCTGCTCGGTCAGCCGCCGGCACAGCTGCTCGCCGAGCAGGACCTCTGGTACGAGCTCATCCATCCCGAGGACGTCGAGCGCGTCAAGGCCGAGGAGCAGCGCGTCTACGAGGCGGGCGAGGAGTTCGACGTCGAGTACCGGATGGTGTCGCGCGACGGCCGCGTCATCTGGGTGCGCGAGCGCGACTCGATCGTGCGCGACGACGACGGCACCCCGCGGTTCACCCAGGGCGTCCTCTACGACATCACGCACCAGCGGCGCGTCGAGGTCGCGCTGCGCGCGGAGCGCGACCGCGCGCAGAGCTACCTCGACATCGCGGGGACGTTCGTCATCCTGGTCGACACCGACGACCGGATCAAGCTCGTCAATCGCGCGGGCTGCGAGATGCTCGGCTACCGTCACGACGAGCTGGTCGGGCAGGACGCGTTCGGCTTCCTGTGCCCCGCCGGCACAGTCGAGCGTACGCGCGCCGCCCACCGCGCCATCGTCGACCGCGGGCGCAGCCCGAGCCAGCCCGGCGAGTTCGCGATCCTCGCGAAGGACGGCCGCAGGCACGTGATGCTCTGGCGCAACACGCTGATGCGCGACGACGCAGGCAACCCCACCGGCGTGCTCAGCTCGGGCATCGACGTCACCGAGCGGCTCGAGGCCGAGCAGCAGATCGCCTACCTCGCCTACCACGACTCGCTCACCGGCCTGCCGAATCGCGCGCTGCTGGCCGAGCACCTCGAGCTGGCGATGGCACGCGCCCGGCGCACGGCCAGCGCGGTCGCGCTCCTGTATCTCGACCTCGACGACTTCAAGCTCGTCAACGACTCGCTCGGCCACGCCTCCGGCGACGAGCTGCTCTGCCAGATCGCGTTGCGCCTGCAGGACCGCCGGCGCGAGACCGATCTGCTGGCGCGACAGGGCGGTGACGAGTTCCTGCTGCTGCTCTCCGACGTCAGCGGTGACCCCGTGAGCATCGCCCGCACCGCGGCCGAGGGCGTCCTCGAGGCGCTCGGCCGGCCGTTCTCGATCGCCGGCACCGACTTCCATGTCGGCGCCTCGATCGGCATCGGCGTGTTCCCGCGCGACGCCAACGACGCCGAGGAGCTGCTGCGTCACGCCGACGCGGCGATGTATCAGGCCAAGGCTCGCGGCCGCAACACGGTCGCCGTCTACTCGGGCGAGTCGCATCAGTCACGCGAGCGGCTGTCGCTCTCGACGCGCCTGCGCCGCGCGATCGAGCGCGACGAGCTGGTCCTGCACTTCCAGCCGATCGTCGACCCGCGCGACGGCGTGTTGCGCAAGACCGAGGCGCTGGTGCGGTGGGACGATCCCAAGCGCGGGCTGGTGTCGCCGGCTGAGTTCATCCCGTTCGCCGAGGAGTCCGGGCTGATCGACGAGGTCGGCGAATGGGTCCTCGAGGCGCTATGCCGGCAGCGCGTGGCATGGCAGGCGATCGGGCTCGACCCGGAGGTGACGTTCAACGTGTCGCCGCGCGAGCTGCGGCGCACCGTGTTCGCCGAGCACCTGCGTTCGCGCATGCGTGCCCACCGGCTCGATCCCAGCCGCGTCACTGTCGAGGTGACCGAATCCGCCGCCATGGGCGACTTCGGCGTGACCGAGCCGGTCCTGCGCGATATCGCCGCGGCCGGCTTCAAGGTGGCGATCGACGACTTCGGCGCGGGCTACTCGTCGTTGAGCCGACTGCGCGACCTGCCCGTCGATCTGCTGAAGATCGACCGCTCCTTCCTGCGCGACGTCCCTGACCGCCCGGAGGCCACCGCGGTCGTCACCGCGATCCTCGAGCTCGCGGGCGCCCTGGGCATGGAGACCGTGGCCGAGGGTGTGGAGACGCCCGAGCAGCGGAACTTCCTGATCGAGCGCGGCTGCACGTTCGCGCAGGGCTTCCTCCTGGCCCGCCCGGCGCCCGCACGCGACCTCGAGCCGCTCCTGCGCAGGGCGCAGGCACACGTACAATCCTGAGCGTGGACGTCCGTTTCGACGAGCGGGGCCTCGTCCCGGTCGTCATCCAGGACTGGCGCACGGGAGAGGTCCTGACCCTGGCCTACGCCAACGAGCAGGCGCTCGCGCTCACGCGCGAGACCGGCGAGCTGCACCTGTGGAGCCGCTCGCGCGACGAGCTCTGGCACAAGGGGGCGACCTCCGGCAACACCCAGAAGGTCCGGGCCCTGCGCCTGGACTGCGACGGCGATGCCGTGCTCGCGCTGGTCGAGCCGAACGGGCCGGCGTGCCACACCGGCGAGCGCACCTGCTTCCACAACGGCGAGCTCGAGCCGCCCGCGCCGCACGAGGCGCTGCCGGCGCTGGAGCGCACGCTCGCCGACCGCCAGGCGCAACGTCCGGAGGGCTCGTACACGGTGCAGCTCCTCGACGACCCGCAGCTCACCGGCGAGAAGGTCATGGAGGAGGCCGAGGAGGTCGCCCGCGCCGCGCGCTCGGAGAGCGACGAGCGCGTCGACAACGAGGCCGCCGACGTCCTGTACCACCTCGCCGTCCTGCTGCGCGGGCGCGACCGCTCGATCGCCGATGCGGGGGAGGTGCTCAATGGCCGCCGCCGTTGAGCACGCTGCGCTGCGCGTCGAGCCGTCGCTGGACGAGGTCCGCGAGCTCGCTCGCGACTACAACGTCATCGCCCTGCGCAACCGCTTCCTCGACGACTGCGAGACGCCTGTCTCGGCGTTCCTGAAGCTGCGCGGGCTCAACCCGCAGTTCCCGGCGTTCCTGCTGGAGTCCGCCGAGCAGGGCCAGAGGGTGGGGCGCTACAGCTTCCTGGGGCTGCGGCCGCGCAAGGTCATCCGCTGGTCGCTGGGCGACGAGGGCGATCCGTACGCGATCGCCGCCGAGGAGGTCGCGCGCCACCGCCAGGCCCCGTTCGCCGAGATGCCGCCGTTCGCCGGCGGCGCCGTCGGCTACTTCGGCTACGACCTGGTGCGAACCGTCGAGCCGCTCGAGGAGCCCAACCCGGACGAGCTCGGGCTGCCCGACATGGCGCTCATGCTCAGCGACGTGCTCGTGGTCTTCGACCACCTGCGCCACGAGATCACGATCGTCGCCAACGTCTACGCGGAGGACGGCGGCGACATCGAAGCCGCCTACGCCGACGCGCTCGCGACGATCCAGAAGGCGCGCGACCTGCTCGCCGGCCCGGTGCCGCGCCACGAGCTCAGGTCCGACCGTGACGTCCCGACGTTCGAGTCGAACATGCCGCGCGAGTCGTTCGAGGGGATGGTCGCCCGGATCGTCGAGTACGTGCACGCGGGCGACGCGTTCCAGGTCGTGCCCTCGCAGCGCTGGTCGGGCGCCGTCGACGTCGACCCGTTCTCGATCTACCGCGGGCTGCGCCACGTCAATCCGAGCCCGTACATGTACTTCCTGGACTTCCGCGACTTCCAGGTCGCCGGCGCCAGCCCCGAGCCGCTGCTGACCGTGAGCGGCCGCCACGCCTCGACGCGCCCGATTGCGGGCACGCGGCCGCGGGCCGGCACGCCGGAGGAGGACGCGCGGATCGCCGAGGACCTGCTCGCCGACGAGAAGGAGCGGGCCGAGCATGTGATGCTCGTCGACCTCGGCCGCAACGACCTCGGGCGCGTGTGCGAGTACGGCTCGGTGCAGGTCGACAGCTTCATGGCCGTGGAGACCTACTCGCACGTGATGCACATCGTCTCCAACGTGTCGGGCACGCTACGCGAGGAGGTCGGCGCGATGGACGCGCTGCGCTCCGTGCTGCCGGCCGGCACGCTCAGCGGCGCGCCGAAGGTGCGGGCGATGCAGATCATCGACGAGCTCGAGCCCGTCAAGCGCGGCGGCTACGGCGGCGCGATCGGCTACCTCAGCTACACCGGTGACCTCGACACCTGCATCCACATCCGCACGGTCGTGATCAAGGACGGCGTCGCCCACATCCAGGCGGGCGGCGGCACCGTTGCCGACGCCAAGCCCGAGTACGAGTACGAGGAGTCGGTGGCCAAGGCGCGCGGCGTCAAGAACGCGATCGAGCTTGCAGCGAGGCAGCCGGACTGGCCATGAAGGTCCTGATGGTCGACAACTACGACTCGTTCACCTACAACCTCGTCCAGTACCTGGGCGAGATGGGGTGCGAGCTGGAGGTCGTGCGCAACGACCGCGCGACGGTCGACGACCTGCTCGGCAGGCGGTTCGACCGCGTCGTCGTCTCGCCGGGGCCGTGCACGCCCGACGAGGCGGGCATCAGCCTCGAGGTCGTCAAACGCTTCCCCGAGGCCGGCGTGCCGACGCTGGGCGTGTGCCTCGGCCACCAGTCGCTGGCGCAGGCGTTCGGCGGCGACGTCGTGCGCCACGTCCCGGTGCACGGCAAGACCACGACCGCCGAGCACGACGGCAGGACGATCTTCACCGGCATCGAATCCCCGCTCGTCGTGGGCCGCTACCACTCGCTCGTCGTCCGCGAGGACACGCTGCCGGATTGCTTCGAGGCCTCGGCCCACGGGGGCGGCGTGCTCATGGCAATCCGCCACCGCGAGCTGCCCGCCGAGGGCGTCCAGTTCCATCCCGAATCGGTCCTCACCGACGCCGGGAAGCAACTGCTCAAGAACTTCCTTGCCTGATCCAACAATCACAAAGGCCATCGACGCGCTCGCGTCGGGCCGTGACCTCGTCGAGCAGGCCGCGGACGTGCTGCGGGTGATCATGGAGGGCAACGCCTCCGAGACGCAGATCGCCGGGTTCCTGATCGCGCTGCGCACAAAGGGGGAGACGGTCGACGAGCTGGCCGGCCTGGCCTCCACGATGCGCGCGCTCGCCACGCCCGTCAACTGCGACCGCGACGACCTGCTCGACACCGCCGGCACGGGCGGCGGCCGGACGACGTTCAACGTGTCGACCACCGCGGCGCTGATCGCCGCGGGCGCCGGCTGCGCCGTGGCCAAGCACGGCAACCGCAGCGCGACCGGCCTGTCGCGGCTCGGCCGACGTGCTCGAGGCGCTCGGCGCGCGCATCGACCTCGGCGCCGATGCGGTCGCGCGCTGCATCGGGCAGGTCGGCTTCGGGTTCATGTTCGCCCCGGCGCACCACCAGGCCACCCGCTACGTCGTGCCGGTGCGCCGCGAGCTCGCCGTGCGCACGATCTTCAACTTCCTCGGGCCGCTCACCAACCCGGCCGGGGCGCGCCGCCAGGTGATCGGCGTCTCCGACGCGGGCTTCATCGATGTCATCGCGGGAGCGCTCGCGCGCCTTGGGACCGACCGCGCGTTGGTAGTGTCCAGCGAGGATGGCCTTGACGAGATGAGCACCGCGGCCCCCACGCACGTCGTGGAGGTCAACGGCGACGCCATCGAGCGCTACATGGTCTCCGCCGGCGAGGTCGGCCTCGACCCCGCGCCCGCGGACGCTGTCGCCGGAGGCACTCCCGACGTCAACGCCGCGTGACGCGCGCGATCCTCGGCGGCGAGTCGTCGCCGCATGCCGATCTCGCCTACCTCAATGCGGGCGCCGCGATCTACGCCGCCGGCCGCGTCGACACGCTCGCCGATGGCGTGGAGGCGGCGCGCGAGGCGTGCACGAGCGGCGCCGCGGCCGCCACCCTCGACGCCTTCGTCGCGCTGAGCACGGAGCTGGCGGAGGCGTGAACGTGCTCGACCGGATCGTGTCGTCGACGCTCGAGGACGTTGCGCGCAGGCGCAGCAACGTCCCGCTCAGCGAGCTCGAAGCCGCGGTCGCGCAGCGACCCGAGGGCCGCCCGTTCACCGAGGCGCTCCTGCGCCCCGGCATCTCGCTGATCGCCGAGCACAAGCGCCGCTCGCCGTCCGCCGGCGAGATCCGCTCGGGATCGACGGTGACCGAGATCGTGAACGCCTACGAGCGCGGCGGCGCGACCGCGCTGAGCATCCTGACCGAGGGCCCGCACTTCGGCGGCTCGCTCGACGACCTGCGCGAGGCCCGCGCCGCGAGCGTCCTGCCGATCCTGCGCAAGGATTTCCTCGTCGATCCGTACCAGGTCTACGAGTCGGCGGCCACGGGCGCCGACGCCGTTCTGCTGATCGTCGCGGCCGTCCATGCCGACGACCTGGCCGTGCTGCACCGCGAGGCGCGCGGGCTCGACCTCGACGTGCTCGTCGAGGTCCACGACGAGGACGAGCTCGACTGCGCGCTGGACGTGGTGGAGGCCTACGTGATCGGCATCAACAACCGCGACCTCACCGACTTCAGGCGTCGATCTCGATCGCACGTTCGAGCTCCTCAGCCCGACGTGCCGGCCGGCAAGACCGTGGCGTCGGAGTCGGGCATCGTACCCCGACGTGACCAGCTCGACGAGCTCGAGCGGGTCGGCGTCGACGCCGTCCTGGTGGGGCGAGGGGCTGATGCGCGCCCCGGACATCGAGGCCGCCGTGCGCTCCCTGACCGGCGAGCACGACGTCACCTGAGATGGTCGTCGGGCTCGTCGGCAGCGGCAACATGG
Source organism: uncultured Actinomycetes bacterium (assembly GCA_963794105.1). Taxonomy (GTDB): domain Bacteria; phylum Actinomycetota; class Thermoleophilia; order Solirubrobacterales; family Solirubrobacteraceae; genus AC-49. Next base: position 15,179 of record CAWCEB010000052.1, read on the forward strand.
CGACCGCGCTGGCCCGCGGCTGGGGCGAGCCGGTGCTGTGCACCGACGTCTTCGACGAGCGCGCGCGGGCGCTGGCCGACTGCGACGGGCGGCGAGGCGGTGGCGTCCAACGCCGA
>CAWCEB010000053.1:0-6434 GCA_963794105.1 uncultured Actinomycetes bacterium
ATGCTCGCTTCCCCGTGTTCTTCTTCGCGATGATCTTCGCGATCTCGATGGACTACACGGTGTTCCTGCTGTCGAGCGCGAAGGAGCACTGGGATCGCAGCCACGATCCGCGCGAGGCGATGATCGGCGGCATCGCCCACTCGGGGCGGGTCATCTTCGCCGCCGGCGCCGTGATGGTCGCCGTGTTCCTGACGTTCGCGCTGTCGGGCCGCTGCCGCCCAAGGAGATGGGGATCATCCTCGGCATCGCGGTGTTGCTCGATGCCGCGCTGATCAGGCTGCTGCTCCTGCCGGTGCTGCTGCGGGTCCTGGGTCGCTGGGCGTGGTGGCTTCCGCGCTGGGCGCACCGCGTCCTGCCGGAGGTGAGGTTCGGCCACGCATAGGTCGGCGGGCAGGCGTCGGTTTTCCGCCAGCAAGTCGGCGGCTGCACCCCCATGGGCGGTGCGGCCGCCGGACGGGATCGTTGCTCGCATGCTGAACGGACTCTCTTATCGGACCCCTTCCCTGCTCGCGATCGCCGTCACGGGAGTGCTCGCCTGGGCGGGGAAGGGGACCGCGCTGGCCGCCGAGCTGCGCGCCCGGCACGGCCGACAAGCCCGACCTGGGCTTCGTCGACTGCCAACTGCGACGGCATCGACGGCGACAAGGCCGCCGCGATCTTCGTCGCGCCCGGCGGCGACGATGACAACAACGACGGGAGCTTCGGGCACCCGATGCAGACCGTGAAGGCTGCGGTCACGGCCGCACTGGCGGCGCACAAGGACGTCTACGTCGCCGCCGGCACCTACGGCGGCAAGCCAGGGTTCCTCGGATCGACCGGCAACATCGGCGTCTACGGCGGCTACGACCCGCAGACGTGGCAGCGCTCGGCGGCGAACGCCACGACGCTGCAGGCTCCGGGGCAGGTCGTGGGCGTCTTCGTCCCGGGGATCGTGCTGCAGCTGCTCACCGTCAACAGCACCAGCGGCGCGTCGGCGCTGAGCTCCTACGGCGTGCGCGTGGTCACGAATGGCAGCGTCGCGCTGAGCCGTGTGCACATCCAGACGGCCCCGGGCAGCAACGGCGCCGATGGCGCGCCGTCCGCCGCGGCGAGGGCGGACGCGCCGTGGGGCGGAGCGGGGATCCTTGACTGCTTGAAGCACGGGGCGCAGGGCGGCCGCGGCGACGACGTCCTGTGGGGCGGCGACGGCGGCGCGGCATGGGACGTCGACTTCTCCATCACCGGTCACAACGGCATGAGCGACACGCAGCCGTTCGGCGGCTGGGGCGGCCAGAATCCGGGGCAGTCCGGCGGACAGGGTGCGGCGGGGCAGCCGGGCGTGGCCGGCGCCGGCGGTTCGGCCATCCTGAATCGCGCGGCGACGCTCTATGCGGCGGCGGACGGCGCCGACGGAACCGACGGGGCTCGCGGTGAGGGCGGCGGCGGCGGCGCCGGATCGAGCGAACCCTGTGTCGTTGGCGCGGGCGGCGGCGCGGGCGGGCGTCCCGGCAGCGGCGGGCACGGCGGACACGGCGGCGGTGGCTCGATCGGCCTGTTCGTGGGCGGCGGAGCGCACGCGCTGGTCCTCGATGGTTCGTCGATCCAGACGAGCAACGGCGGCAAGGGCGGCTGGGGCCCGGCCGGCCAGCCTGGCGGCGCCGGAGGCACCGGTGGGCCCGCTGCCTCCACGATCATCAGCGGCCACTACTACCAGGCGGGTGCGGGCGGCAACGGCGGCTACGGCGGCCAGGGCGGTCAGGGCGGTGGCGGCGCGGGCGGCGCGTCCGTTGGCGTCCTGGCGATCGACGCCCGCGCGGTCGCCGCGCCGGACACGCAGATCTCGGTCGGCCTCGGCGGCGCGGGCGGCAAGGGCGGCTTCGACGGCCAGCCCGGCGCCGCGCAGAAGACCGCCGAGGTCACGACGGCCGGCGGCAGCGTTCCGGCGCTGGGCGACTTCGACGGCGATGGCATCGATGACGCCGCCGACGAGTGCCCGACCGTGCCCGCCTCGGGCACCGGCTGCCCTGCTCCGTCCGACGTCCCGGCCGGACCGGTGGCAGGCGACCCGACCGCGACGGCCGCCGGCTCCACGACCTCCGGGTCAGGCGCCGTCGCGGTCAGCGTCCTGCCGGCGTCGAGCTGCGTCGCCAAGCGCGTCTTCACGATCCGGATCAACGCCCGCAAGGCGCACATCAAGACGGCGCGCCTCACGATCGACGGCCGCCGGCTGAAGCTCGTCAAGCGCAGCCCCCGGCGCTGGACGGCGAAGATCGACCTGCGGCGCAGCACGCGGACGCGGCACACGCTCACCATCCGCGGCACGCTCCACAGCGGCAAGCGCTTCAAGCAGACGCGCCGCTACCGGATCTGCCCGTAGGCGGCGAGGAACACCCGCACCCCCGTCCGCACGTGCCGATCGAGTTCGGCGCCGAGCGGGGGTTCCTCGCGGCCGAGCAGCATCGCCTCGTTCAGCGGGCTGGACATGATCAGCCAGTTGAAGTGCGCGGCGGCGAGCTGCGGGTCCTCGATCCGCAGCACGCCCCGCGCGGCGAGGCGCTCGAACGTGTCGGCCAGCGCGGCGATGGTCCGGCCGGGGCCGCGCTCGTAGAAGACCCGGCCGAGGTCCGGGAAGCGGCCCGCCTCTGCGATCACGAGCCGCCGCAGCGCCAGCAGCCGCGGCTGCATCACCTTGAGGAGCTGACGGCGCGCCAGGTCGCGCAGGTCGGCCTCGAGGTCGCCGCTGTCCTGCAGGCTTCGCACCTCCGCCTGGACCGGGTCGCTGGCCGCGTCGACCGTGCCGACCACGATCTCCTCGAACAGCCGCTGCTTGTCGGCGAAGTGCTTGTAGACGGTCTGCTTCGACACCGCGGCGCCGGCGGCGATCTCGTCCATGCTGGTCCCGCGGAAGCCGTTGCGCAGGAACGCCTCGGTCGCGGCCTCGAGGATCGCGCGGCGCTTGCGGGCGGACCGTGATTCGTCCGGGTCGGGTGCCACGGCAGGGATGGTACTGGACAGTCCAGTACCAATTGTAGTACTGTACGGTCTAGACTTCATGGCCAGGCATCATCGTCACCAACCACGTCACGCTCGACGGCGTGATGCAGGGCCCGGGCGGCCGCGACGAGGACACGCGCGGCGGGTTCGACCGCGGCGGCTGGGCCGCCCCGTACACCGACGAGGTGATGGGCCGGTTCATGGGCCGGGGGATGGCGAAGGGCGGCGCGCTCCTGTGGGGCCGCAGGACCTACGAGAAGATGTTCTCGTTCTGGCCCAAGCAGACCGATGACAACCCGTTCACGCCGCTCCTGAACCAGCGCCAGAAGTACGTCGCATCCAGAACGCTGACCGAGCCGCTCGAGTGGGAGAACTCGACGCTGCTCAACGGCGATGTGCCCGCCCAGGTCGCCGAGCTCAGGCGCCAGCCGGGCGGGGACATCGTGATCCTGGGCAGCGGCGAGCTCGTTCGCTCGCTGATGCCACACGGCCTGATCGACCAGTTCGTCCTGACGATCCACCCGCTCGTGCTGGGCTCGGGCGTCCGGCTCTTCGCCGACGACGGGCCCTATGCACAGCTCCAGCTCGTGCACAGCGAGCCGACGACGACCGGCGTGCTGATCGCCGTCTACGAGCCGGCTGCGTCGTGAAGCTCAGGCAGACGAGCGGGTTCGTCAATCCGCCATCCGCCGCAGCACGTCGGCGAAGCCCGCGTTCGGGGCGTGGACGTTGAGCACCCGTCCGGGTTCGTCGGCCCGGTGGTTGAACGTGTGGTCCACGCCGTGCGGGACCGCCGCGAGCTCACCCGCGCCGAAGACGTCGGACGCCCCGTGCATGGTCATCTCGAGCTTGCCCTCGACGACGTAGAACGCGTCGACCTGGCGCTCGTGGTGGTGGACCGGCGGCCCGGCGTACGGGCCGTCGAGCTCCCACTCGGCGACGCACAGGTCGCCGGTGTCACCCTTGATCAGCACGGCGCGCCGGCCTGTCACGAGCCGTTCCCCCTCACCCGGCGGCGACACGATCGCGTGGCTGGGCGACAGGCCGCCGTCGGCCGGCATGTCGAAGCTGTCCCACTGCCCGGGCGTGCCGTCGCGCAACGTGCGAAGGAAGTCCGCGAACCCGCACTCGGGCGCATGGAGGTTCAGCCAGCGCGCGTCGGCCTCGGACTCGTTGACGAACGAATGCCCGACGCGCGGCGGGATCGCGACGTACCCGCCAGGTCCCATGCGGAACTTCTCGGACTGCGGGCCGAGCTCGAAGGTCAGCTCGCCCTCGAGCACGTAGAACGCGTCGGTGTGCTCGTGGTGCACGTGCAGGTCGGGCCCCCGCTCGCCCGGTGAGAAGCGCGACCGCGTGATGGTGATCTCCTCGTGCTCGGCGAGGATCACGACGTTGCGCGTCTTGGTGTCGCTGATGGTCTCGGGCTTCATGCCGCGAGCTCCACCGCGCGCTCCGCGTGCAGGCGGGTGGTGTCGAAGACCGGCACGGGCGAGTCGTCGGCCCCGACGAGCAGGTCGATCTCCGTGCAGCCGAGCAGGATCGCCTCCGCGCCGCGATCGGCGAGCTCGCGCATGATGCGCCGGTACTGCTCGCGCGAGCCGTCGTCGACGACGCCGACGCACAGCTCCCCGTAGATGACGTCGTGCACGATGCGGCGGTCCGCCTCACCCGGGACGAGCACCTCGAGGCCATGCATGTCGCGCAGGCGCCCGACGTAGAAGTCCTGCTCCATCGTGTAGCCCGTGGCCAGCAGGCCGACCGTGGTCAGGCCCGCGGCGCGAACGGCGTGGGCGGTCGTGTCGGCGATGTGCACGAACGGCACGTCGACGGCGTCGGTGATCGCGTCGGCGACCTTGTGCATGGTGTTCGTGCACAGGACGAGCAGCTCGGCGCCGCCCGCCACGAGCGCCCGCGCCTCGTCGGCCAGGCGTGCGCCCGCCTCCTCCCAGCGCCCGTCGCGCTGGAGCTGCTCGATGTCGGCGAAGTCCACCGAGCGCAGCAGGCAGTCGGCCGAGTGCAGCCCGCCGAAGCGATCGCGTGTGATCTCGTTGACGAGGCGGTAGTACTCGATCGAGGACTCCCAGCTCATGCCGCCCAGCATGCCGATGCGCTTCATGCGCTGGCGATCCTACGCGGGTGCCTCACCTGCCGGTGGCTGCTCGATCCTCGCGCGCCGTCACCCTCGGACTGTCCATCAGGATCCGCCGGCGCCGCAGCCCGGCGAGCAGCGTCTCCGCGCCCGCGAAGGCCACGAGCCTCGCGTAGTCATCCCGCCAGCGCAGCGACAGCGTCGGCGGCAGCAGCTCCTGGACGTGGCCGTCGAGCTCGATGCGAGCGCCGTAGTAGCCGGGCTCGATCGCGACGGTGACGGCGCTGTCACGCCCGACGACCAGCGGCGGGCACGTGCCGCCGTGCGGTGCGAGCGGCGTGAGCACGATCGCGTCGGTGCCGGTCGCGACGATCGGGCCACGAGCGGCCATCGTGTACGCGCTCGATCCGAGCGGCGTGGCGATGATGACGCCGTCGCCGGCGAAGCGGATGAACGGCTCGCCGTCGACGTCGATCGCCACCGAGATCTGGCTGGCGCCCTTGCGCACGACCACGAAGTCGTTGAGCGCCATCTCCGGCGGGTTCCCGTCGGCGGTCACCGCGATCGCCGGCAGGCGGCGCTGCTCCCACTCGCACGCGTCGATCGCCTCTAGCGCCTCGTCCAGGTGATCTGCCGACGTCGCGGTCAGCGCGCCGAGGCTTCCGCACGCGATGCCGAGCACCGGCTTGCCCAGCGGGCCCGCGGCGTGCAGTGCCGCCAGCGTGGTGCCGTCGCCGCCGAGCGCGATCACGAGGTCGCAGCCGTCCGCGGTTCCGGGCGCTGCGACGACGCGCTCGACGCCGGCCATCGGGATCTGCACCACCTCGACGCCGGAGCGCCGCGCCCACTCGTGGAGCGTCGCCAGCGGCGCATCGAGGTTGCGCCGCGGGTGGACGACGACGCCGACATGGTCGAGCCTGCCCTGGGCGGTCACCCGCGCATCATTGCCGACGCGCGCGGGCGGTGGGGTGCCCAGCCGGCGCGCTCCTCGACTGTCAATCCTCCTCGCGGACGATTCGAAACCGTTCGCGCGCAGGACGAAGCGGCGTCGGCGGTGCCTCAGTCTGCCGCCCCATGCTCTCAACCCCGGTCCGCACCCTCCCTGCGGCTGCGCTCGTCGCCGCCGCGCTGATCCCCGCCTCCGCCAATGCCGCCACGACGATCGGCTCGAGCTTCGACACGAGCCGCGGCGCACCCACGACGATCGCGTGCAACGGCTGCACGATCGCGATGAGCACCGTCGACTGGTACCCCGTGATGACCGATCCCGGGATCGTCACGAGCTTCCGCGCCGAGCTTGCAGCCGGGACGACGGCGAAGCTGCGCGTGTTCCGGAGCAATACGCGAACGAACCAAGCAGGAGGCACAA
>CAWCEB010000054.1:0-13176 GCA_963794105.1 uncultured Actinomycetes bacterium
CGCCTCGTTTATCGGCACGAGTGGACAGATGATTGAGTCCTGAATTGACTCTAGTCGCGATCAGCCCGCACCGAGGGCTTTTTCGATGCGTGCAAGCGACGCTTCACGCCCGATGACGGCCAGGGTTTCAAAGATTCCGGGCGACACCGTCGTGCCCGCGAGCGCAACGCGAACCGGCTGAAAGACGTCCTTGGGCTTGGCGTGGCGGGCCTCGATCACGCCGCGCAGCGCGGCCTCGATTGCCTCGACCGTCCAGGGATCGACCTCCGCGAGGGCGTCGCGCGCCTCCGCGGGCGCCGCGGCCATCGGCGTCCAGCCACTTCTCGCGCGCCGCGGGATCGTCGGCCGGCCCGTCGAAGATGAACCCGGCCAGCGGCCAGAAGTCCGCCAGCGTCTGGATCTTCTCGTGCGAGATCTCCACCGCCGGCCCAGCCCGGTGCGGCCGGTGTGCTCCTCGAGCAGCCGCGTCAGCTCGTCGAGCGACAGCTCGCGCAGGTAGCGGCCGTTCATCCAGCGCAGCTTCTGCTCGTCGAAGCGCGCCGGGTTGCGCTGACACGCGCTCGATGTCGAAGCTGCTCGACGAGCTGCTCGGTCGAGAGGATCGTCTCGTCGTCGGCGGCGCCCCAGCCGAGCAGCGCGAGGTAGTTGCGCACCGCCGCCGGCAGGTAGCCGGCGTCGCGGAGCTCCTGGACGGAGGCGGCGCCGTGGCGCTTGGAGAGCTTCTTGCCGTCGGGGCCGTGCAGCAGCGGCAGGTGGGCGTACAGCGGCGGCTGGGCCCCCAGCGCCTCGAGCACCAGCGCCTGCTTGGGCGTATTGGAGAGGTGGTCCTCGCCACGGACGACGTGCGAGATCTCGGCATCGAGGTCGTCGATCGCGACGGCGAAGTTGTAGAGGACCGAGCCGTCCGCGCGGGCGATCACCGGGTCGTCGAGGTGGACGTGCTGGAAGGTCGTGTCGCCGCGGATGACGTCGTGGACGACGGTGGCGCCGTCGTCGGGCACGCGCAGGCGCACCGCGCCCTCCCCCTCGTCGGTCGCCGCGGAAGCCGCGGTCGGCGCCGTGCTGCGCCTTGAAGGCCTTCACGTCGTCGGCGGTCGCGTTTGTCCGGTAGGCGTGCCCGTCGTCCAGCAGCCGCTGCGAGGACCTCCTGGTGGCGGTCCGAGCGGCTCACCTGGCTGATCGGGCCCTCGTCGAAGTCGAGCTCCAGCCAGCGCAGCGCGTCGAGGATCTGCTCGACGTTCTCGGGCGTGGAGCGCTCGCGGTCGGTGTCCTCGATACGCAGGACGAGCGTCCCGCCGTTGCCGCGGGCCATCAGCCAGTTGTAGAGCGCCGTCCGCGCGCCGCCGATGTGGAGGGCGCCGGTGGGGCTCGGAGCGAAGCGGACCCTCACTGCGGTAGGACTCTAGGCGATGCACATCGGCGCCCACGTTCCCACCGCCGGCGGTCCGGCCAAGGCGGTCGAGCGCGGCGCCGAGGCGGGCGCCGACTCGATCCAGATCTTCAACCAGAGCCCGCGGATGTGGAAGGGCCGCGACTACACCCCCGACGAGGTCGCCGCGTTCCACGAGGCCCACGAGCAGCACAAGATGGGCCCGGTCCTGATCCACGCCGTCTACCTGCTCAACTGCGCCTCCGAGGACAGGGAGCTGCGCGACAAGTCGCTCGAGTCACTGAAGCTGGCGCTGCGCGACGGCGACGCGCTCGGCGCGCACGCCGTGGTGCTGCACGCCGGGTCGGCGAAGGCCGGCGAGGTCGGGCCGGCGATCGAGCGCGCCGGCAAGGTGATCCGCGAGGCGCTCGCCGAGACGGACCGCTGCCCGCTGCACCTGGAGAACACCGCGGGCAGCGGCGGCACGCTCGGGCGTTCATTCCAGGAGCTGGCCGCGCTGCTGGAGGCGGCGGGCGGCGACAAGCGGCTCGGGCTCTGCCTGGACTCGTGCCACCTGTACGCCAGCGGCTTCGACATCCGGAAGGCCGACGGCCTGGCCGCGGTGCTCGACGAGTGCGCCGAGCTGGTCGGCGCGGACCGCCTCGGGTCGCTGCACCTCAACGACTCCAAGGTCGAGCTCGGCTCCAACGTCGACCGCCACGCCCATCTCGGCGACGGCGAGCTCGGGGACGCCGGCTGCGCGGTGTTCCTCTCCGAGCCGCGCTTCGAAGGGCTGCCGTGCCTCCTCGAGACGCCGCGGCCCGACGGGCTGGCCGCAGACCTCGAACGCTGCCGAAAGCTGCGCAAACGTGGTCAGACCGAACGCCGCAAGCGCTGAGAATGTCAGCAGTCTGACATTGCGCCGCGCCTGCACGGCGCACATAAAGTCAGTGCGACCCCCGCCCCCGGTCCAGCGGTAGAGCGAGGGGCCGCAGTCGCGACGCTACACAACTCGCGCCTGCAAGTCATCCCAAATGAGACGGATCTGAGACTGCAGCTCGCGACGACCGCTGGCTCCGGCGGCGGCGCCAGCGCGAGCGGGCCGAGGATGCGGCCGAGCTCCGCGCGCAGGCTCGGCGTTTCCGCGACCCTGAATCCGTGCCCGAGGCGCAGCAGCCGGCGGCCTCCCGAGGTGTCGATGTCGAGCACCACCTCGGTCTCGCCCGGGTAGAGCTCGAGCACGTGCTTGAGCTCCTCGATGATCGTCGCCGCGTGCAGCTTGGCGTCGATCCGGACGCGCACCGGCTTGGGGCCGAGGTCGAGCTGGGACACCTGGTCCTTTGCGCGCTCGACCTCCTCCTCGGAAGGCTTGAAGGGCGTCACGTCCTGCACGACGACCCCGACCTTGCCGCCGTCCTTGCGCTCGAAGCGGCCGCGGACGAGCACGACCTCGTCGACCGCCAGCGCGCTCTCGCACTCGGCGAGCGCCTTCTCGAAGATCGTCAGCTCCACCGTGCCCTCGAGATCGTCCAGCGTCGCGAACATCATCGTCGCGCCGCTGCGCGTGCGGATCTTGCGGGCCTGCGTGATGATGCCGCCGATCGTCACCCAGGAGCCGTCCTTGCTCTCCTCGAGCTGCGCCAGCGGGACGTCCACCTTCAGCCGCAGTGCCTCGCGCACCTGCTTGAGCGGGTGCGCGGAGATGAACAGCCCGATCGACTCCTTCTCGACCGCGAGCAGGTCGTGCTGGTCGAACTCGTCGGCGGGGATCGGCGGGATGTGACGGCGCCGCGAACGCCGCCGCGGCGCCGTTCGTGCCCTCCTCGGCCGGCCCGCCGAGCATGTCGAAGATCGAGCCCTGGCCGATCTGCGCGTCCAGTTGCGCCTTCTGGCCGGCGGCCTGCGCCTGCTCGAGGACCGCGAGCATGCCCTTGCGCGTCGCGCCGGTCGAGCCCAACGCGCCGCACTTCACCAGCGCCTCGATCGCCTTCTTGTTCACGCGCTGCGGATCCACGCGCTCGCAGAAGTCCCAGATCGACGCGAACGGGCCGCCCTCCTCGCGAGCCGCCTTGATCGCCTCGACGGCGCTGTAGCCGACGCCCTTCACCGCATCCAGCCCGAAGCGGATGTCGCCGTCGACCACGACGAACTCGTGGTCGGACAGGTTGACGTCCGGCGGCAGGATCTGGATGCCCATCTCCTCGCAGCGTGCCGCGAAGAACGGGACCTTGTCCTTGGTCGACATCACCGAGCTGATCAGCGCGGCCATGTACTCGGCGCAGTAGTTGGCCTTCAGCCACGCGGTCCGGTAGGCGATCAGCGCGTAGCAGGCGGCGTGGGACTTGTTGAAGGAGTAGTCGGCGCTCTTCTCGTTGGTCGCCCACAGCCACTCCGCGACGTCGCGGCGGGTGCCCGACGCCTCGCAGCCGGAGAAGAACTCCGGCTTGAGCTCGGCCATCGCGGCGCGGTTCTTCTTGCCGATCGCCTTGCGCAGGTCGTCGGCCTTCGCGCCGCTGAAGCCGGCCAGCTCCTTGGAGATCTGCATCGCCTGCTCCTGGTACAGGATCACGCCGTAGGTCCCGCCGATGATGTGCTCGAGCCGCGCGTCGGGGATCGAGACCAGCGCGGTGTCGCGCTTGCCGCGCGCGTACGTGGGGATCTGATCCATGGCGCCCGGGCGATACAGCGCAACCAGCGCGACGAGGTCGTCGAACTCCGTCGGGCGGACCTTCTTGAGCGCCTCCTGCATGCCCTCGGACTCGAACTGGAACACGCCGACCGAGTCGCCGCGCGCGAGCATCTCGTAGGTCTTGGCGTCGTCGAGCGGGAGCGTCGTCATGTCCGGCCGCTCGCCAGTCGAGCGCTCGATGATGTCCAGCGCGTCCTCGATGACGTCGAGGTTGCGCAGGCCCAGGAAGTCCATCTTCAGCAGCCCGAGGTCCTCGACGGGCTTCATCGAGAACTGCGTCACCTGGCGGTAGACCTTGTTGCCGTCCGCGTCCACCTCGTTGGCGTCGGCCAGCTGCAGCGGAACGATCTCGGTCAGCGGCATCCCCGCGATCACCACCGCCGCCGCATGGATCGAGGAGTTGCGCACGATCCCCTCGAGGCCCTGCGCGACGTCGACGATCTGCTTTGCGACCGGGTCGGAGTCGTAGGCGGTGCGCAGGTCCTGGCCGGGCTTGAGGCAGTCCTCGAAGCTCGGCGGGCGGCCCTGCTGGGGATCCGGGATGAGCTTCGCCAGCCTGTCTCCCACGCCGTAGTCGTGGCCCAGCACGCGCGCGGCGTCACGCGTCGCTGCGCGCGGGAACATCTTGCCGAAGGTGACGATCTGGGCAACGGCGTCGCGCCCGTACTTGGCGACGACGTAGCGCATCACCTGCTCGCGGCCGCGGACGGAGAAGTCGATGTCGATATCGGGCATCGACACGCGCTCGGGGTTCAGGAAGCGCTCGAACAGCAGGTCGTAGCGCAGCGGGTCGACGTCGGTGATCCGCAGGCAGTACGCCACGAGCGAGCCGGCGGCCGAGCCACGACCCGGGCCGACGGCGATGCCGTTGTCCTTGGCCCACTTGACGAAGTCCCACACGATCAGGAAGTAGGCGTTGAAGCCCATGCGGTCGATGACGCCGAGCTCCATCTCCATGCGCTCGACCGCCTCGGCGGGCGGCGGGTCCCCGTAGCGGGCGCGCAGGCCCTCCATCACGCGCTCGCGCAGGTAGGCGCGCTCGTCCTCGCCCTCCGGAAGGAAGCGCGGGATCAGCTGCTTGCCGAGCTCGATCTCGACGTTGCAGCGCTCGGCGATGTCCAGCGTGGACTGCAGCGCCTCCGGCCACGCCGCGAAGTCCGTGGCCATCTCGTCGTTGTTCTTCAGGAAGAACTCGTTCGTCGTGAAGGTCATCTTCGGCTCGGCCAGCGTCGACTTCGTCTGCACGCACAGCAGCGCCGTGTGGTGGTGGTAGTCCTCGCGGCGCAGGTAGTGCACGTCGCCCGTGCCGACGAGCGGGCGGCCCACCTCGCGCGCGATCCGGACGGCCACCTCGTTGACCTTCTCCTGCTGCGACAGGCCGTTCTTCTGGACCTCGAAGAAGACGTTGTCGTGGCCGAACGCCCCCAGCAACTCGTCCGCGTGGGCGCGCGCGCCGGCCTCGTCGCCGTCGGTGATGCGGCTGGCGAACCGCGAGGCCAGGCAGCCGGTCAGCGCGATGATGCCGGCGCTGTGGGCGGCGAGCTGGCCCATGTCGAGCGTCGGCTTGCCGCGGTTGAGGCCCTCGAGGAAGCCCAGCGAGCTCAGCTTGACGAGGTTGCCGTAGCCCTCGTCGGACTCGGCCACCAGCGTCAGGTGGTTGCGCTCCTTGCGCGGCGCGGGGTCCGTGTGGTCGTCGACGTAGTAGATCTCGCAGCCGACGATCGGCTTGATGCCCGCCTTCTTCGCCGCCTTGTAGAGCTCCACCGCGCCGTTCATCACCCCGTGATCGGTGAGCCCGAGCGCGGGCTGGCCGAAGGCCGCTGCACGTTCGACGAGGCCCTCGATCTTGCAGGCGCCGTCCAGCAGCGAGTACTCGGAATGGACGTGCAGATGGGCGCAGGACGAGGTGCTCACGAGCTGCTGATGGTAGGTGCCGGTCCGGACGGGGCGGGCGGTCTTGTCCGCACCTTGCGGGGATTCAGACGAGGCCCTGCGCGCGGTGCAGGCGCATCACGAACGCCGCCGCCTGCTGGACGTCGCCGGACACCCGGACGGGCACCGCCGGCGCCAGGCCGACGAGCAGCGCGACGAGCTCCTGCTCGGGCGCATGGAGGGTGGCCTGGGGCTGCTCGATGCCGCTGCGAAGCACGACCGCGCCACGGCGCGTCGCCACTGCGGTGATCGGGCTGTCGGCATCGTCGAACGCCACGACGCTGCGCCCGCCCTCGGGCGCAGCCGCTGCGAGCAGCGCGAGCACGGCCTGCAGCGAGAAGTCGCCGCCGGCCGCGACGGCCTGGGCGAGCGTCGGGGCCTCGCGCCGCGCGCGGCACACGCGCCACAACGCCATCCGCCTGCCGTCGATGTGCGCCTTGAGCTTGCGCCGGCCGCCGCCGGCCAGCACTGCGGCGAGCTCGCCCGGCGTGCCGCTCAGCCGGAACGCCACCTTCGCCTCCGATGCGCCCGGCTCGATCGAGGCGTCCATGTCGCCGAGCTCGACCCGCCAGGTTCCTGCGTCGGCGACGGTCAGCTGGTAGGCGACCTTCCGGCGCACCGCCTGGGCCTGCACGGGCGCGAGCGCCAGCAGCACCTCGGCGGCGAGCACGGGATCGGAACGGCCGACGTGACGGATCGCCTCACGCAGCCACACGCCCTCCCCCGTCGCGAACGGGACGACCGCGCTGACCGGGAACTCGGGCAGGTGGGCCAAGCGATCCTGCGCGGCTGCGGCAGCCGCCGCCGCCTGCTGGGCCGCCAGCACCCGCGCGAGCTCGTCACGGCGCTCGGCAGGCGGCGGGCCCGCGGGCGGCGGCTCGGCGGCCGGCTCCTCGGCCTCCGGCTCCTGCGGGGGCGGCGCCTGCTCGCGCAGCCGCGCGGCCGCGCGGTCGAGCTCCGAGATGTCCACGGCCGGCGCCTGCGGCGGCGCGGCGCGCAGCGCCTCGAGCTCGGCAACTGCGGCCTCGAGCCGCTCGCGCTCCTTGGCGAGCTCGGCCTCGGTGGCCGAGCGCAGCTCCTGCTCGCGACCGAGCTCGGACTGGGAGGCGACGTGCTGGGCCTGCTCGCGCGCGAGCTCGGCCTGCAGCGCGATGTGGTCGGCCTGGCGGCGCTCGAAGTCCGCCCGCGCCGCCGCGTGCTCGTCTTCGCTGCGCGTCAGCTCGGCGCGCGCCGTCTCGCGCTCGTGCTGCACGCGCTCCAGCTCGGCGCGCACATCCTCGTGCAGCGCGCGCGTGCGCTCCACCTGGTCGCGCCCGGCCGCATGCTCGGATCGCACGCGCTCCAGCTCGCCGCGCGCGGCGGCGAGCTCGGCCTGCAGCCGCTCGATCTCCTCTGCGTCGCCCTGCTCGCGGCGCAGTTCGTCGATCGCTGCGGCGTGGTCGGCGATGCGGCGCTCGAGCTCGTCCTGCAGCGCTGCATGCTCGATCTCGCGACGCTCCAGCCGGGCCTCGAGCTCCGCCTGCTCGGCGTCGCGGCGCTCGAGCTGGGCCTGCGCGGCCGCGTGCTCGGACTCGCGGCGAGCGAGCTGCGCCTGCAGCGCGGCATGGTCGGCGAGCCGGTGCTCCAGCTCGGCCCTCGCGCTCTCCGCCTGCTCGCGCTCGCGCTGGAGCTCGGCGGCCGCCTCCTCACGGCCGGCCCGGAGCCGTTCGAGCTCCTCCTGGGCCGCGGAGCGCAGCCGCTGCTCCTGGCTCAGCTCCGCCCGCAGCGCCTCGGCGGCGCCCGACAGCTCCGCCACGCGCGCGTCCATGTCGCCGGCGAAGCGCTCGCGCAGCTGATCGATCGCGGTGCGCAGCTCTGCGACGACCTCCATGATCGCCGCCTGGCGATTGGTCATCGCCGTCAGCTGGTCCTGCAGCTCGGCCGCCCGCGCGCGCTCTGCCTCGAGCGCCTGCTCGGCCGCTGCGCGCGCTTCGCGCTCGGAAGCCAGGCGGCCCGACAGCGCCGTCGCCGCGGAGGCGAGCTGGGGGCGCAGGCTCGCGATCGTGTGCTCGACGGCCGCGATCTGGGCGGCGAACGCGGTGCGCTCGGCTGCGATCCGCGCCGCCAGCTGAGGATCCACGGGCTCCGCGGCCGCCGGCGAGCCCAGCGCCTGCTCGGCGTAGCGCTCGAGCTCGTGGCGCAGCGCACCGATCTCCGACTGGCGCGACTGCAGCTCGCCGCGCAGCGCGGTCAGCTCGTCCTCTGCGGCCTTCGCCCGCTCGAGCCGTTCGGCGACCTCGGCCTCGACCTGCGTCAGCAGCGCCGCCCGCTGCTCGGCGGCGACCAGCCGCACCCGCAGCTCGTCCAGCTCGCGCCGCGACCCGGTCTCGGTCTGCGCAGCGCGCGTCTGCGCCTCGGAGCGCAGCGCCTGCTCGGCGTGCTCGCGCTGGCTCGAGGCGATCAGCTCCTTCTCGCGCCGCGCGAGATCGGCTGCGAGCGCGTCGCGCTGGGCGCGCGCCGTCGCCAGCTCCCCCTCGACCGCGGCCAGGCGCCCCTTCAGCGTGGCCGCCCCGAGCTCGGCCTCGCGCAGGAGCTCGCGCAGCTCCTCTTCAGCCAGCTCCGCGCGCCGGGCGCGCCGCTCGGCCAGGACGACCGGATCGACGACGTTGTCCGGGTCGTTCACGGGCCGTCACGCTACGCACGGGCGCGGACGGTTTGTGCGCGAACCCCGGTCAGTCTTGGCTTGTGCGGCTGCCGGCGATCAGCGCGCCGGCGATCGCGACGCCGACGACACCGGCGATCGCGAGGTTGCGCGAGGAAGCGGCGCTGCGCGCCTTACGGCGGACAACGAGCTTCCCGATCTGCCACACGGCGAAGCCGAGGAGCTTGTATCCCATGCCGGAGAAGCTACCCGTCCGCGCGCTGACGCAAGCGGTGGGCCAGGCGCGATTGCAGCGACCACAGCTCGATGAAGCCGGGTGAGGCCTGCTGGTGGAACAGCGCACCACCGGATTCGAACGTCGCCAGCAGCGCGTCGTAGACGGCGTTGGGCGAGCGGCGCGTCACCGGCCGGACGTGGCCCTTGTAGAGCTTCAGGCCGACGGTGCCGGTGACCTGGGCGTTGACGGCGTCGATGTACGCGTCCAGGTCGGTCCGCAGCGGCTCCCACCACAGGCCGGCGTAGACGAGGTAGGCCCACTGCTGGTCGATGCGCGGCTTGAACTGGTTCTGGTGGATCGTGCCGACGAGGCGCTCGAGCTCGGCGTGGGCGGGCAGGAGGATCGCGGCGGCCGGCACCTCGTAGATGTCGCGCACCTTCAGGCCGACGATCCGGTCCTCGACGTGGTCGACGATCCCCACGCCGTGGCGGCAGCCGATCTCGGCGACGCGCTCAAGGAGCTCGACGATGCCCAGGCGCTCGCCGTTGAGCGCGACCGGGACGCCCCGCTCGAACTCGATCTCCACGACCTCGGGCTCGTCGGGCGCCTCCTCCGGGCGGGTGACGAGCTGGAAGACGTCGTCCTCGGGCGCGCGGTGGATGTCCTCGATCCAGCGGCCCTCCGAGCTGCGGCCCCAGAGGTTGTCGTCGATCGAGTACGGCGGCGTCTCGATCCCGCCCTTGACCGGGATGTTGTGCTTGCGCGCGTACTCGATCTCCTCGTCGCGGCCCATCGCCCAGCCGCGAACCGGCGCGATCACCTTCAGCTCGGGCGCGAGCGTCGCGATCGTCGCCTCGATGCGGACCTGGTCGTTGCCCTTGCCGGTGCAGCCGTGGGCGATCGTGTCGCAGCCATGCTTGCGCGCGTAGTCGACGGCGAGCTTGGCGATCAGCGGGCGGCCGAGCGCGGTGAACAGCGGGTACCCCAGCCCGTAGTTCGCGTTGGCCTTGATCGCGGGCACGACGTACTCGCGGGCGAACTCCTCGCGCGCGTCGACGACCTCCGCCGCGACGGCGCCCAGCTGCGTCGCCTTGCCCTTGACGACGTCGTAGTCCTCGCCCGGCTGACCGAGGTTGATCGTGAGCGCGACGACCTCTGCCTCGTACTCGTCCTGGATCCACTTGAGCATCACGCTCGTGTCCAGGCCACCGGAGTACAGCAGCAGCACGCGCCCGACCTCGCCGGGGTCGGCCTCGTAGCTGGCGGTGCGGGTGTGCGGGGTTCTCGTCTCGGCGGCTTCCATCGGACGCGGGAGCCTAGCCATCGTGGGACGTGAGCGGCCCGCCCTCCGCCCGGCGCCGGGGTCTGGGCCCCGAGCGTCGTAACTATTGCGACGTCGGGGGCCCAGGCCACGAGTGTCGGACTCAAGGTCCCGCTAAGACTCCAGCACCGCGCGCAGGCGGCCCACGGCGTCGTCGAGCTCGGGCTCGCCGACGATCAGGGGCGGGAGGAGGCGGATCGTCGCCGGGCCCGTGGCATTGACGATGAGGCGCTGCTCGAAGAGCGCGCGGCGGACGAGCTCCGGGGCGTTGCCTTCGATGTCGATCGCGTTCATCAGGCCCATCCCGCGCACGTCGAGCACGTGCGGGAGCTCGCCAAGCGCGGCACGAGGCGTTCGCCCAGCTCGACACGCGGCGCAGCAGCGCCGGGTCGGTCAGCACGTCCAGCGCGGCGTTCGCCGCCGCCGCCACGACGGCGCCACCGGCGAACGTCGAGCCGTGGTCGCCCGGCGCCAGCACGTCGCGCAACCGCGGGCCGGTGACCAGGGCGCCGATCGGCAGGCCGCCGCCGAGGGCCTTCGCGGTCGTCAGCGCGTCGGGCACGACGCCGGCCTACTCGTGCGCCCAGACCTTGCCGGTGCGCCCCAGGCCGCTCTGGATCTCGTCGAAGATCAGCGCCGCGCCATGCCGGTCGCAGGCCTCGCGACACGCGCGCAGGACCTCGTCGGACAGCACGTGGACGCCGCGTCTCGCCCTGGACGGGCTCCAGCAGGACACAGGCGGTGCGCTCGTCCACGGAGTCCGCGATCGCCTCGGGCTCCAGCGCGCGGAACCCGGGCACCAGCGGCGCGAACGGCGCCTGCTTGGACTCCTGCGGCGTCGCGCTGAGCGCGCCGTAGGTCCGCCCGTGGAACGCCCCCTGCGCGACGATCACGTCGCCGCCCTGCCGCGCCTTGCGCGCGAGCTTCAGCGCCGCCTCGACCGCCTCGGCCCCGGAGTTCGTGAAGAACACGCCGCCGCCACCGCCGAACAGGCCGGTGAGCCGATCGCCAGCGCGCTCCATCGGCTCCGTGTAGAAGAGGTTGCCGACGTGCATCAGCCGCCCGGCCTGCTCGCGGATCGCCTCGACGACGGCCGGGTGGCAGTGGCCCACCGAGGACACGCTGATCCCGCACAGGAAGTCGAGGTACTCGTTGCCTGCGTCGTCCCACAGGCGCGCGCCCGCTCCACGCTCGAAGCGCACGTCGTAGCGCGCGTACGTGTTGAGGAGGCTCACTGCCGGATCTTGGTGCCGACGCCGGCGTCGGTGAAGCAGCTCGAGCAGCAGCGAGTGCGGCTCGCGGCCGTCGACGATATGGGCGAACGTCACGCCGCCGTGCAGCGCGTCGACACAGGCCTGGAGCTTGGGCCGCATGCCGCCGGCGACCGAGTCGAGCGCGGCGACCACCTCGGAGGCCGTGGCCTCGCTCACGACGCTCGACGGGTCGGCCGGATCGCGCAGCCAGCCCGGCACGTCGGTGAGGAACATCACCTTGTAGGCCCGCATCGCGCGCGCGACCGCGCCCGCGGCCTCGTCGGCGTTGACGTTGTGCGAATGGCCCTCGCGGTCGGCGCCGACCGAGGCGATGACCGGGATGTAGTCCTGCGCGATGTGGTCGATCACGTCCGTGTTGACGCGCTCGATCCGCCCGACGAAGCCGACATCCTCGCCCTCCGGGCCCTTCTGGGTCGCCACGCGGAACAGCAGGCCGTCATCGCCGCAGAGCCCGACCGCGGGCTGGCCGTGGCGGTTCAGCCGCAGGACGATGTCCTTGTTGACCTTGCCGACGAGGACCATCTTGGCCACCTCGACCGTCGCCTCGTCGCTGACCCGCAGGCCGCCGACGAACTCCACGGGCATCTGAAGGCGCTCCATGTAGGACGTGATCTCCGGGCCGCCCCCGTGGATCACGACCGGGTTCAGCCCGACGTACTTGAGCAGCACCACGTCGCGGGCGAACTCCTCGCGCAGCGCCGGGTCCTCCATCGCGGCCCCGCCGTACTTGATCACGACCGTGCGGCCGTGGAACTCACGGATGTACGGGAGCGCTTCGAGGAGGGTCGCGACGTCGCGCGCGGGGGCCATCTCCCCATTCTGCCTGCAGCGGCTTCCCGGGGGCGGCGTGGTGCCGCCGCCCCCGGGGTCCGCGTTTACCCCTGCGTACGCTTCTTGTGGCGCGCCGTGGCCTTGCAGCGGCGCAGCGCGCGCTTGCGCGCCTTGCCGTGCTTGCGCTTGGCCTTCGCCGTGCAGCTGGCGGCCTTCTTGTGCGACTTCGCCTTGGGCTTGGGCTTGGGCTTCGGCTTGGCCGTCGCCCCGATCCCGCACGGGTCGACGGTGAGCGACTGCCCGCGCGCGATGGTGAGCTGCGAGCTGCGCACGACCTTGCCGCCGACCTCACAGGTCATCGTGTAGGCCTCGGGCGAGCCGGTGGTGACCGTCTTGGTCGTGCGGTAGCGGCCGATCTTCGCCGTCCATGTCCCCGCCACGGCGGCGAAGTTGCTGACGCGCAGCACGTACGTGCCGGGCGCGGCCTTCTCGCCGGTGAGGATGACCTGCTCGGGGGTGCCCGGGTTGTTGCCCGAGGTCCCCATCGACGTCAGGGAGCCGTCCGCGTTCTTGCGGAAGACCTCGATGTCGTAGTCCTCCGGCGTGTCCCAGCTCACGTCGACCTTGACGGCGGTCGCCTGGTCCTCCGGCGTGATCGTGAACTCGCGGTCCTCCGAGCCACTGGTCGGCGTGTTGGTCGACGGGTCCGGGCCGCCACCGGTGAACGTGTCCTCGCGCGAGGGCGTGTCGTCGAGCTTCTCGATGACGGCGCCACCGCCCGCGAACGGCCGTGTGGACTGGTTGACGTGCCACGTGAACGCGCCGGAGTCCGGCACGACCGTGGTCGAGTCCAGCGTGTCGTGGAGCGTCTGCGGATCCTGGACGCCACCGGGGCACGAGATCGGCCCGGGGACCTCGGTGACCGAGCAATACGTCGTAAGTCGAGGCGCGCCGGAGAAGAT
>CAWCEB010000055.1:0-19858 GCA_963794105.1 uncultured Actinomycetes bacterium
TTCTTCTTGCCGCGCCTTTCGTCAGTTACGTATTGCTGCCGGGAACGACACGAGCGAGCCGCCGCCCGCGACCGCGTTGACGGCCCCGGCTCCGGCGCCCGCGGCGAGCAGGGCGATGGTCTCGACCGCGTCCACTCGCTACCGCAGCGCGCGGAAGCCGCGGTCGAGCAGCTTCCGCGCCTGCACGTTCGTGTCGGGTGAGTGCAGGAGCACGACACCGAGGCGGTGGCCGTGCCTGCGGACGGCGGCGACGAGGCAGTGCCCGGCGGCGTCGGTGTAGCCGGTCTTGACGCCGATCGTTCCCGCGTAGCCGGTGCGCAGCAGCGGGTTGTTGTTGAACAGGTAGAGCTTCCCGCCCTTGGTGGGGAAGCGCAGCACGGCCGAGCGTGACCCGACGATGCGCGCCAGTCGCGGCTGGTCCAGCACCGCGCGCGCGAGCGCCGCGAGGTCGATCGCGCACGAGTGGTTGCCGGTGTCGACGAAGCCGTCGACCGACGTGAAGTGCGTGCAGCCGAGGCTCATCGTCTGTGCGCGCGCGTTCATCGCCACGACGAAGGTGCGGGAGCCGCCGGACACCTTCTGCGCGAGCGCGTGCGCGGCGTCGTTGCCGGACGGCAGCAGCAGCCCGTAGAGCAGCGACTCCAGCCGCACCGGTTTCTTCTTCGGGAGCAGTCCGACGCGCGAGCCAGGCGCCCGCCGCGCCTCCCTGGTGATCCGCACCATGGCCTGCGGCCGCTCGCTGTTCACCACGAGCAGCGCGGTCATCATCTTCGTCAGCGAGGCGATGGGCAGGATCCGGGTCGGGTTGCGCCGCCAGAGCACGCGCCCGGTGTCGAGATCGAACAGCAGCCCCGCGCGTGGCGGACGGTGGAAGCGGAACCCGGATCACGTCGGGGGCGTCGAGCTTGACGGCCAGCGGCGTCGGGCCGGGCCCGACGACGATCGGCCCGTTGGCCACCTGGATCTGTGCCGGCGGCGCCTTGGGCTGCGCCGGCGGCGCCTGCACGGGCAGCGGCGCGCCCGACCCGCAGCCGGCGATCAGTGCGGCTGCTGCGATGGCGGCGGCACGGACCCTCACTCGTCGGGAGGATGCCGCAGCGCGCCGACGATGCCGAATCCGAACATCGCGAGCACCAGCAGCGACAGGACCGTGAGGATGTCCGGCCCACCCTGGATCAGCGCGTGGATTGTCAGCGCCGCGAGGGTCACGATGAAGACGAGCACGATCGCGAGGATCGGCTCGCGCATCAATACACCGGGAGAAGCGGGGGGCGTCCGCGGCAGAGCTACGGCGCGTCGCGAAGACCTTGATCAGCAGCAGCCCGGCAACGAACCCGCCGACGTGCGCCCAGTAGGCGACGCCGCCTCCCGCGACGGTGTTGGCGGTCGTCAGCGCGCCGAAGAACAGCTGCTGCAGGAACCAGAACCCGAGGAAGAAGATGGCCGGCAGCTCGAGGATCGTGAAGAGGAAGATGATGAAGACGAGCGTGACGATCTTCGCGCGTGGATACATCACGAGGTAGCCGCCGAGGACGCCCGCGATCGCTCCGGAGGCGCCGAGGTTCGGCGTCGTGGAGCTCGGGCCCATCAAGAGCTGCAGCGCCGTCGCCGCCAGGCCGGCGAGCAGGTAGAAGGCCACGAAGCGCACCGGCCCCATCGAGTCCTCGACGTTGCTGCCGAAGATCCACAGGAACAGCATGTTGCCGCCGAGGTGCAGCAGTCCGGCATGGGTGAACATCGCGGTGAAGGGGGTCAGCCATGTCGTTATCTGATGCGCCGCTGTGCCGCTCACGCCCGACATGCCCTCGCACGCCACGGCGCCGGACGGGACAAGGTCGCAGTGCTTGCCCCAGTGCGTGAACTCGTAGGGAATGAAGCCGTAGTGAACGAGCGCGTCCTGATGCAGCGAAGCGCCACTGAAATCGATGCCGCTCTTCGGCTGCAGGAAGAGATACACGATGCAGTTCAGCGCGACGAGAATCGCCGTCACGACCGGGAAGTTGTCCGTCGGGATGTTGTCCCTGAGCGGGAACACGTCAGCCGGCGCGGGCCAGCGGCCCGATGCCGGGGGCGTCCTGGGGGACGTGCTCGTCGGCGTGGTAAGAGCTGCGCACGAGCGGCCCGGCTGCGATGTGGTCGAAGCCCAGCGCGTACGCGGCGTCCTCGAGCGCCTTGAACTCGTCGGGGTGCCAGTAGCGCACGACGGGCAGGTGGCGCTCGGACGGGCGCAGGTACTGGCCGACGGTGAGCACCTGCACGCCGGCGCCGCGCAGATCCTCGAACGCGGCGACCATCTCGTCGTGGGTCTCGCCCAGGCCCACCATCAGGCCGGACTTCGTCACGACCTCGCCGGCGCCCAACGCCTTCGCGTTGCGCAGCACCCGCAGCGAGCGCTGCCAGGTCGAGCCCCGCCGCGCCACGGGGTACAGCCGCGGCACGACCTCGACGTTGTGGTTGAACACGTCCGGGCGCTCCGCGAGCACGGTCGCCAGCGGCATCTCCTGGCCCTGGAAGTCCGGGGTGAGGCACTCGACCTTGCAGCCCGGCGCCTGGCGGCGGACCTGGCGGATCACGGCGGCCCAGATGCGCGCGCCCTTGTCGGGAAGGTCGTCGCGGTCGACGCTCGTGATCACCGCGTGGCGCAGGCCCATGCGCGCGATCGTGCGCGCGACGCGGGCGGGTTCGAGCGGGTCGTTCCACGTCGGCTTGCCGGTCTTGACGTTGCAGAAGCCGCAGCGCCGGGTGCAGGTGTCGCCGAGGATCATGAACGTCGCGGTGCCGCGCTCCCAGCACTCGCCGACGTTCGGGCACGCGGCCTCCTGGCAGACGGTGTGCAGGTTCTCGTCGCGGATGAGCTTCGTCAGCTCGAGGTAGCGCTGCGCCGCCGGGGGGCGGCACCTTGAACCACGGGGGCTTGCGCTCGCGGATCGGGCGCACGTCTGCGCCCAGGACCTTGAGCACGTCCATGCCGCCTGGGTTGGTCCGGGACCGGGTCGCGTGCGTGCGCGCCTGCTCGCTCACCGCTTGGAGGCTACCGAGGATGCGCCTCTGCGCCCGGCAGCGCTCATTCCGCGCACGGTCACGCGCACGCGGCCGCCCTTGTGGATCTGGGTGAACGTGGCCCTGCGCTTCGTCACGACCACCATGCGCTTCCCGCGGTCGGCGGCGACCGTGACGGCGTAGGTCTTCGCGCCGCGGGAGCCGCCGAAGCGCACCTTCACCGTCGTTCCGCGCCGCGTGATGTGCGGCTTGCCGGGGCGACCGGGACGGAGCGGGCCGGGAGCGGTGTAGTGCCCCACGGTCCGCCGCTCGAACCCGACCCCGTTGACCGCGATGTCGGCCACGATCGCACGCCGTCCGCCGCGCCCATCGCTCGGCGCGAATCGCAGCGTGCCGCCGTTGCCCTTCGCCACGCCGATGACGTGGTCGCCGCCCTTGGCGACCTCGGCGAACGTGACCTGCAGCCCCGGGGGCCCGCTGACCTTGTAGCTCAGCCGCCGCGCGCGGCCCTTGCCGCTCAGCTTCGCGGTGACGTTCGGCTTGGCCAGCGCGACGCCGCGGCCGACGGAGGCGATCGCCGGCGAGCCCGGCGCCGCCTGGATCGTCCAGGTGCCGGCCTTGGGCTTGCGCAGCCCGACGAGCGTCACGGGGGCGTTGGGGTCACTGGAGGCGATCACGGGCGCGGCCTTGTCGGTGGCGGCCGCCGGCGTGATCGTGGCACCGCTCGGATCGACGAGCGTCACCGACGGGGCGCCGCCGCTGCCGGTCACCTTCAGCGTCTCGCCGCGCTCGCCCGCCGCGACGGTGAACGCTCGCGCCCCGGCCTGCGCCGCATGGGCCCCGCGCCGGCTCGCGCCAGGCGGCAGGTCGACGATCTCCGAGATGTAACAGGACGTGAGCGAGCCCTCGATGTCGAACGGGCTGTCGCCCCAGTGGTAGACCGCGCCGGGCCCGTCGTCCTCGTCGGCACACACGGCGATGCCTCGGTCGCTGACCGCGCCGCTCGCCGACGGGCAGATGCCGGCGACGCAGACCTTGGCGTGGACCTTGCCGCCGAAGTGGCCGCCGTTGACGTAGAGCGTCCCGTCGGCCTCGATGCCCAGCCAGTCGCTGCCGAGGTCGACGCCCACGGTGAAGAACACGTAGCCGTCGGAGCTGTAGACGAAGCCCATCTTCGCGAGCGTCAGGCCGAGCACGCTCCCGGAGCCGTCGAGCGTCACCACCACGGGCGTGCCGAACTTGATCGAGAAGTCGGCGGCGATGTCGATCGTCCACACGTCGGTCGAGATCGGGATCGCGCCGACGCTGATCCCGCCGGACAGCTTGAGCGGGTCGAGCTCGACCCCCAGCCGCAGCTCGTGCCAGTAGACGTCGGTGAAGACCGGGATGCCCGGGAACAGGCCGAGCGTGACGTCGCCCTCCTTGAACCTCCCGTCCTCGAAGCGCACGTGCGCCGCGAGCCTCGGGCTCTGGGGCCCTGGGATCCGCAGCTCGGCCCCGCCGTCCCAGATGCTTCCCGTGCTCCGGTAGCTGATGTCCAGGTCGTGGATCTGCAGCGGGCCGAGGAAGATGTCGTCGGCCTTGATCTCGAGCGAGTCGAGGTGCAGCCCGGTGCGCTCGTCGGCCGTCACCGTCGCTGCGCCGCTGATGCCGCCGAGGTAGGGCGGCAGCTTCAGCGAGATCGGGATGACGATGCCGTCGCCCTGGAGCCTGACCTGGATGTGGCCCTCGATCGGGAAGCCCTCGAGGATCGCGGCGAACTTGCTCGTGTCGAAGTCGAAGAGCGTGGCGCCGGACGCGGCCGCGCCGAGGTCGACGTGCAGCTCGCCATGCCACAGCGTGATCGTCGGGATCCCGGGGGCGGTCAGGACCACCGACACGCTGCCGGTGGTGTTCAGCGTGTGGCCCTTCGCGTCGATCAGGATCTTGACGCCGGCGTCGGGGATGATCTGCAGGCCGTTGAGGTGCAGCGTCCCCGTGGTCACGCTGACGCGCGCGTTCGTGCCGGTCCCGTGCAGGAAGCAGCCGGAGTCGGTGTCGATGTGGACCGAGCCGAACCCGATCGTCGTGCAGCCGGTCGTCGCGTTGACGTCGCCCTCGCCACCGGCGAGGTGCCCGAGGCCGAGGACGCCGGTTCCCTTCGTGGTGCCGAACGCGGTCGCGACGATCGGGCCCTCCGAGTTGATCCCGCCCGTGCGGTTCATCACGGCGAAGCCACCGCCGTCGGGCGCCGCGCCGACGTCGAGCTGGCCCGCGCTCCCCTCGCCTGGGAGCAGCGGCTGGAGGTCCGACCAGTGCGCGCCGTCGGAGGAGCTGCGCATCTTCACGCCCACGTCCGCGGGCGTCGCGCCGCTGTTGTTCTCCCACGCCACGAACAGGCGCCCCGAGCCGTCCTCGAAGATGTCGGGCAGCGTCGCGTTGGCGTCGCTGACGACGGTCGGCGCCCCCGCCGCGAGGTCCTCGCCGATCCGGCGCACGCCGAGCGCCTCGTGGAAGCCGGGGCGGCTGAGCAGGAAGGCTCCGGCCGGGCCGCCCGCGAGCGTCGGGTCCTCGCCGGTGACGACGGTGGGCTGCGACCACTGGGCGATGTCGCCGCCGTCGCCCGTCTCGAGCCGCCGCACGTAGATGCGGTCGCTCAGGTCATTGTCGGCGGAAAACACGTGGCCGTAGGCGAACGCGAGCGAGCCGCCGTAGGCCTCGAGCGGGTCGGCGTTGCCCAGGACCGTCTTGACGCTCGAGTAGCGCCCGGGATGGATCGGCTGGAAGAACGTGCCGCCGGTGACCGTGTCGGTGATCGTCCCGATGACCGGGTCGTCGCTCGCGCCGAAGGCGATCGCGCCGCCGTTGACGTCGCTGTCGCCCACGACGGCCGGCCCGGTGAAGTGCCCGCCGCCGTCGTCGGTGACCCACAGGAGCGTCGTGCACGATCCGCAGGAGCCGTCGGGCTTGGCCTGGTTGGTGGGATAGCGGTAGTCGACGATCGCGAGCTGGTCGCCGATCTGCACCAGCTTCGGGCCGCTGCTGTCGGTGTTGAACCGGGGATCGTCGCCCGAGCCGTAGGCCTTGTTCCAGACCAGGCGCTGGGTCTCGGCCGGGTTGTCGCACGTCGTCGATCCGCGCCTCAGGCGGCAGTAGCGCACGACGTCGGCGTTGTCGCCATCGCCCTCGGCCCACGCGATGTGGGCGGTGCCGGCGTCGTCGACGAGCACCTGCGGGAACAGGCCGCTGTCCGACAGCGGGATCGGGACCGGCGCGGGAGGCGGCGCCGTCTTGGGCGCCTTGCGCGTGCCCTTGTAGTGCGGCGAGTGATACGACGGCGCCCGCTTGGCAGCCTCCGCCACGGGGGCGGCGAACACGGCCAGGGCGATCAATGCGCCCAGGATCCCCCGCATGGGGCGACGCTACACCCGCGTGGCACTCGGGCGCAACAGCGCCTGCCGGGAAATCAGGCGCTGGCGGCGGCCGTGCTCCTGGGTGAACGCGTAGGCCATGCGCCTGCGGAAGCACGGGAGGTTGGGCGCGGTGCGCAGCTCGCGCGTGATCGACGTCATCTGCGCGTGCAGTCCGCAGGGCACGATCCACTCGAACGGCTGCAGGTCGTTGTCGACGTTGACCGCGAAGCCATGGGCGCTGATGCCCCTGGAGACGTGGACGCCGATCGAGCCGATCTTGCGCTCGCCGACCCAGACGCCGGTGAAGTCCGGGCCCTCGTCGACCCGCGCCCGCGCCTCGATGCCGTGCTCGGCGAGCGCAGTGACGATCGAGCGCTCCATCGCCCGGACGTGCTCGACGACGTCGTCGGTGCGCATGATCGCGTAGCCGACGAGCTGGCCGGGGCCGTGGTAGGTCACGCGCCCGCCGCGGGGCGTGTCGACGATGTCGATGCCCTGCGTCGCGTACCAGGCGGCGCCCATCGGCAGCTCGCCGTCCTGCGTGCGCCGCCCGCGCGTGTAGACCGGCGGGTGCTCGAGCAGCAGCAGCACGTCGCCGATCTCGTCGCGCTGGCGGCGCTCACGCAGCTGCTCCTGCAGCTCGGTGGCGGCGCCGTACTCCATCTGGCCGAGGTGGCAGACGAGCAGGTCGTCCATGAAAGGGATCGTCGCAGACCGGCGTACCCTGCGGGCATGGACGACCGCGTGTGGACCCGGCGCCTGCGCTGGCGGCTGCGGGGTGCACGGCTGTGGCCGGCGTTCGCCTTCCTCACGCTGTTCGACGGGTTCCTGCTGCACCACAACCCGATCGCAGGCGACAGCACCAGCGTCGTCGGCGGGATCCTGCTCGCCGGGTTCTGCAACCTCGTGGCGGTCGTCGCGGTCGCGCCCCTGCTCTCGCGCCGTCTCCGCGGCGAGCTGCCGCGCGAGATCGCCGACGATCGCGCGGGTACGGTCGCTGATTCTGGGCGTGACCGCGTTGCTCCTGCGGCCTGGGGCTCGCGCACGCGCACACCGTCGACAGGGCCAACCGTGCAATGGCCGAGCAGCTCGCCGCCGCGCGGCGCTACTTCGAGGTCCAGGCGCCGCCCGAGTACCGCCGCAACCGCGCGCAGCTCGACACGTGGAAGCAGTCCGACGACCTGTTTCGCACGTGCATCCCGGGCGCCGACGCCGACCACGCGCTGTGCGTGTTCGTGACCACCGACACGCATCCGCCCGGCGTGCGCCTGGACACCAACCACGTTCCGAACCCGCCGGGGCACTGACCGCAGGCTCAAGTTCCTCGTCCTCGAGCCGATGGGGACATGAATGCGTGCCACGAAAGGGCTCTGGGCTGCCGTGGGTGCGGGAACATCGCTCGCGGCTGCGGCGCTGCTCGTGCTCGCGAGCGTGAGCGTCGTGCTCGCGGTCCACGGCTGGCCACAGGTGAGCTCGGCGGGCGACGCGAGCGCCGTCGCGCTGCGCGCGGTGCCGGTGGCGAGCGGCGCGGCCTCGGGCGCGGCGCTGGCGCCCTCGCCGGTCGTGCTGGCAACCCGCGTCGCGCCGCGGCGCGACGGAGCGCGTCGCGCGGCGTCCCATCGCGGCGGTGCGGTCCGCCGGACGGCGAAGCGACCCGGCGCCGCCGGCTCCACCCCGACCGGGTCGGCGTCCGCGCCCTCATCGGCGACCGGCGGATCGGCGCCGAGCGCGTCGACGCCCGTCGAGCTCTGGTCCCGTCACGCCGGCCACCCACTCCGCGGCCGGCACGGTCACCACCGTCACGAATACGGCTGGGCAAGCGCTCGAGCCGGTCAGCCCGTCGATCGCCAACACCGTCACCGCGACGGGGCAGCAGGCGGGTGACGCGATCGATCAGGTCGGCGGGATCGTCGGCGGGATCACCGGCGGCGGGCGCTAGCACGCCTGCGGCCGATCGCGGCCGCGCCCTCCGCGGTCACCATGAAGAGCGCGGCGCAGTCCTCGACCAGTTCGTCACGTGTGGCATCGATCGCGCCGTCGAGCCAGGCGATCAGCAGCTCGGCGATCCCGCCCGCGAGCAGCGACGCCGTGATCTCGACGAGCGTCGCCGCCTCCCGCGGTGCGCCGTACACGAGGCGCCCATGGTCGGCGATCAGCCGCGCCATCGCGCGCATCGCCTGCAGCCGCCGGCGCGCGAGCGCCTCGCTGCCCAGGGCCTCGGCGAACGCGACGCGCGCGCGGCGCGGATCCTCGGTCAGCTGATCGACGAACGTGGCGATCGCCGCGCGCGCTTGCGCGGCGGGGTCGGCGGGGGCGTCGCGGACCGCCTCGAGGATCGCCGACGTCGCGCGCACCGCGATGTCGTCGAACACGGCGACGGCCAGCGCATCGAGGTCGTCGAAGCTCTCGTAGAAGAAGCGGGGTGTCAGCCCGGCGTGGCGGCAGACGGCGCGCACGCTCGTCGCCGACCAGCCCTCGGTTCCCATGAGCTCCAGCGCAGCGGCCATCAATCGCGCGCGCCGCGCCTCGACGCGATCGTCCGCCGAGATGCCTCCGTAGACCCGTGTCGACGACACCGCCTTCGAGTCTGCCACAATCAGGAAACGAGCGTGTCCGGATCGTTCGAAACCCGACTGGCGCAGGCACGGCACGAGGGCGACCCCGCGGCGGACGCGGTCGTCGCCGCCTTCGACTCTCGCCCCGGCGGCGAGGCCTGGCGCCTCCTCGAGGATGCGCTCACCCGGACTGAGGGGACAGTCCCCTCAGTCCGGATCCCCGAGCTCGACGGGCTGGTCGCGCCGCTGCGCGATCCCCCGGCGTGGCTCGATCTCGATCTGGCCGATGCGGGCGCGGTGGCGTACTGGCGGGTCGGGGCGCCGATGCTGTTCCTCACGCTCACGTACGGCTCGCTGGCGTTCGGCTATCAGAGCGCCGATCTCGTGCGGCCGCTGTCGGCGACCGGGAGGCTCGAGCGGATGGCGCCCCGGCGGCTCGCCGAGACGTCGCGCTGGGCGGTGGCGGTCACGACGCCGGGCGGCATGCACCCCGGCGCGGACGGGTGGCGGGCGAGCATCCGGGTCCGCCTGGTCCACGCGCTCGTACGCAGACACCTGCTCGAGTCCGGCGCGTGGGACCCCGCGTGGGGGGTGCCGATCAGCGCGGCGGGGGGCTTCGCGACGGCGATCGGCGGGTTCTTCGTCGTCCCGATGCGCGCGATGCGCGACCTCGGCGTTCGCTTCTCGCCCTCCGAGCGCGAGGCGATCGCGCATCTCTGGCGCTGGATCGCCTACGTGATGGGCGTTCCCGAGGCGCTCCTGCCGGTGAGCGCGCGCCAGGCGCACGAGTGGGTCGACGCAGCGCTGCCACACGGCGGCGAGCCGACCGAGGACTCGCCGCGACTGATGCGCGCACTGCTCTACGACGGGCTGAACCTCGGGCCGGCGTCGCCGGTGGCCGCCCAGCTCGTCGGGGCGCTGTCACGTCGCTGGATGGGGCAGGAGATGGCCGACCGCCTCGAGGTCCCGGGGCGCGTCTCAGCCGCCTGGTGCCGCTCGTCCGCCCGGTCACGCGCGCCCGCGATCTCGTCCGCGCCTCCGGGCTGCTGGGCTCCGACCGCCGGGTTGCCGCGCTGGAGCTGGCGCTCGTGCACCGCACGCTCGCGCTGCGCCGGGCGCCGCGCGAGCCGCTGGCGCCGCAGGCCGCCGCGTCCGAGCCTGTCCTCGCCGCCTAGCGGCGGAGCATCCCCCAGGCGCGGATCCCGGTGGCGTCATGGCGCGCCTCGACGGCGACCTCGAAGCCATGGCGCGCGTAGAAGGCCAGGTTGCGCTCGATGAACGTCTCGAGGTAGCACGGCGTCGCCGCTTCGGTCGCGCGCTCGAGCACCGGCGCCAGCGCGGCCGACGCCGCGCCGCGCCGCTGCCGCCCCGGCTCGGTACCGACGAGGTAGAGCACCCAGTGCGGCTCCGGCACGGCCCGTTCGTGGGCGTCGTCGACGATCCCGTAGACGTCACGGAAGCGTGCAAGGGCCTCGGCCCCGATGACCGCCGCCGCCTGCTCGTAGCCGCACTCCTCGGTCCACGCCGGGTCCGGGGGCCACGCATCCGGTGGCATCCAGGCGGCCACCGCGTCGAAGGACTCGGTCCGCCACGTGCTGCCGTGGCGTGTGCACATCCGCAGCACGGGCGCGACGTGGACCGGCCCCAGCCGCTCGCGGTCCCGCGGGTCAGGCAGCATGTGCACGAGCAGCGGGTCCTCGTCGAACGCGCGCGCGATCAGGCCGGCCGCACGCGGGACGTCGGCCTCGGAGAGCTGGACGGCGCGCATCCGTCAGGGGAGCAGCGCCGAGGGGTCTTCGAGCAGCTCGCGCACGCGCGCGAGGAACCGCGCGGCGTCGGCGGCGTAGAGAATCCGGTGATCGCAGGCGAGCGTCGCCTCGAGCTGGTGGCGGACCAGCGCCTGCCCGTCGATGACGGCCACCCGCTCCTCGACCGCCCCGACGGCAAGCGCCGCCGCCTGCGACGGCGTGACGATCGTCGAGAACCTGCGGATGCCGTAGGCGCCGAGGCTCGACACGGTGAAGGTCCCGCCGCTGAGCTCCGGCGGCGTGATCGCCCCGGTCCGCACGCGCTCGGCGAGCGCAGCGGTCTCGCGCGCGATGTCGGCCAGCGGCTTGCGGTCGGCGTCGAAGATCGTCGGCACCAGGAGCGCGTTGTCGGCCGGCACGACGAAGCCGACGTTGACGCGCGAGAACAGCTCGAAGCGGCCGTCGCGGTAGGCGCCGTTCACGCGCGGGTGCTCGCGCAGCGCCAGAGCGGCCGCCTTGAGCACCATGTCGTCGAAGGTCGGACCGGCGTCGTCGCGCGTGCGCAGCACGGCGCAGCGCTCCATGTCGACGACGACCGTGACCGTGTGATCGGGGATGGTCGCGCGCGACTCCGCCACACGCCGTGCCACGAGCTGCTGGCCGCGACTGAGCTCCTCGACCGCCACCTCACCCTTCGCCTTCCCGGTCGGGGCGCGGGTCGCAGCCGGCCCACCGCCGTCGGCCTCGCCGATCGTCGCGATCGTGCGCCCGACCGCCAGCGTCTCGCCGGCGGCGGCGACGATGTGCAGCACACCCGCCAGGTCGGCCTCGTGGGTGAGCGTGGCCTTGTCGGTCTCGATCTCGACGAGCGGCTCGCCGGGCCCGACGTGCTCGCCCTCGTCCTTCAGCCACCTGAGGATGGTGCCCTCCTCCATCGAGTCGGACAGCCGCGGCATCACCACATCGGGCACGCGCGGAAGGCTACTGCGGCGGGCGCAGCGCCTCCTCGGGCGGCAGCGGGCGCGCGAACAGATAGCCCTGGCCGAGGTCGCAGCCCAGCTCCTTGAGGATCGCGAGCTGCTCTTCGGTCTCCACGCCCTCCGCGACCGTCTTCAGGCCGAGGGCGTGCGCGAGCGAGATCACCGCGGCGGCGATCGAAGCGTCCTGCGGCTCGCGGCCCAGCCCGGCGACGAACGTGCCGTCGATCTTCAGCACGTCCACGGGGAAGCGGCGCAGGTGCGCGAGCGAGGAGAAGCCCGTGCCGAAATCGTCGATCGCGAGCTGCACGCCCAGCGACTTGAGCGCCCGCAGTTGCGCCGTCGTGGCCGCGCCGGACTCCATGACGGCGCTCTCGGTGATCTCGAGGCACAGCCTCGACGGGGTCGGTGCCGGTCTCCGACATCGCCGTTCGCACCATCGCCGACGAGGTCGTGCTGCGCCAGCTGGCGGGCCGAGAGGTTGACGGAGAGCGTCAGCGGCTCGGTTCCAGCGCTGTCGCCTCGGTGCACGCCTCGCGCAGGATCCACTCGCCGATGCCGACGATCAGCCCGGTCTCCTCGGCGAGCGGGATGAAGGCGCTCGGCGCCGAGCAGGCCGCGCGCCGGGTGCTCCCAGCGCACGAGCGCCTCGTAGCCGGTGATCGCGCCGCGTCGCGAGCTCGACCGCGGGCTGGTAGTGCAGCCGCAGCTCGCCGCGCTCCAGCGCGCGGCGCAGCGCGCTCTCGGTCTCCAGCCGCGCGACGGCGTCGGCGCGCATCGCCTCGTCGAAGATCTCGTAGCGCCCCTTGCCGCGTTCCTTCGCGCGATACATCGCGGCGTCGGCGTCGCGGATGAGGTCCTCGGCGCGGTCGTCGGCCCCGCGCGCGATCGCGATGCCCAGGCTGGTGGCGAGGAAGACCTCGCCGTCCTCGAGCAGGAACGGGTCGCGAAACACGTCGACGATGCGCTGGGCGATCGTGGCTGCCTCGATCTCGCCCGCGATGTCCTCGCAGAGGATCGTGAACTCGTCGCCGCCGAAGCGCGCGACCGTGTCGGCGGGGCGCAGCGCGGCGCCGATCCGCTTGGCGACGTCGACGAGCAGGCGGTCGCCCGCGTCGTGGCCGAGCGAGTCGTTGACCACCTTGAAGCGGTCGAGGTCGCAGAACAGGACGGCGACAGAGCCCGAGCGGCGCTCGGTCCGCCGCAGCGCCAGGCCGAGCCGGTCGTGGAACAGCGCGCGGTTGGGCAGGCCGGTGAGCGCGTCGTGCAGCGCGGCGTGCGACAGCTCGAGCTCGGCCTCCTTGCGGTCGGAGATGTCGCGCGTGACCGAGACGAGCTCGCGCACCCCGGCCTCGTCGCGCACCGCGCGCGCCGTGGTCTCCAGCCAGCGCAGCTGGCCGTCCTTTCGGCGCAGCCGGTAGGCCACGGTCGCCGGGGCGTCGTGCTCGACCAGGCGCCGGCTGTACTCGTCGACGGCCTCGCGGTCGTCGTCGGCGACGAGATCGAACGCCGACGTCCCGATCAGCTCGTCGGGCGCGTAGCCGGTGATCACGAGGCTGGCGGGGGACGCATAGCGGTAGGTGCCGTCCGCCGCATGGCGCGCCAGGAAGTCGGACGAGTTGTCGGCGAGCATCCGGTACTCGGCCTCGCGCGCGCCGAGCTCACGCACGGCCTCGGTCTCGGCGGTGATGTCCTCGAGCGAGCCGACGAATCCGGCGTGCTCGCCGCCGCGCCCGTACAGCGGGCTCGCGTGCGTTCGCACCCAGCGGACCTCGCCGTCGGGGCGCACCATGCGGAACTCGGTCGTGAGGCGGCGATCGGGCGCGCCCGGTCCGCTCTCGGCGATCACGCGCTCGCGTTCGTCCGGGTGGATGATGTCCAGCCAGCCGACGCCGGCCAGCTCGTCGTGCTCGCGCCCGGTCTGCTCGACGAGCCGGTCGTTGCCGTAGAGCAGCCGGCCCTGGATGTCGATCGCGTAGATCCCGTTCGGCGCGGCGGCCGACAGCGAGCGGAAGCGCTCCTCGCTGGTGGCGAGCGCCTCCTCGAACCGCTTGCGGTCGCTGATGTCGATCGTCTGCGACAGCAGGTGCGAGGGCTCGCCGCCGACGCGCACGAGCGTGATCGTCACGTTCGCCCAGACGATGGTCCCGTCGGGGCGCACGAAACGCTTCTCGCTCTGGTGGTGATCCTGCTCGCCGCTCGCGATCCGCTGCGATCGCATCCGCGTCGTCCGGGTGCGTGATGTCGGCAACCGCGACGCCGACGAGCTCGTCCTGCTCGCGGCCGACCATCTCGGCGAACGCGCGGTTGACCCGCTGGTAGCGGCCGTCGAGGCCGGTGATGGTCATGCCGATCGCCGCCTCGTCGAAGGCGTATTCAGGGATCGCGGAATCGAGCTCCACCGAGAGATCATCGGCAGGTGCAGGCTGAACTGCAAGACTGCGCGCGGTCTTGTCCCTACGGACCGTGCGCGCGACCCGGTACGCCACCCCGCTGCGCGAGGGCGGCTCGCTGCCGGGCGTCGTCGAGGCCGACGACGACGGCATGTACGTCGTGAAGTTCCGCGGCGCCGGGCAGGGCGTGAAGGCGCTCGTCGCCGAGATCATCGTGGGCGAGCTGGCGCGCGCGGTCGGGCTGAACGTCCCGGAGATCGTCCTGGTGGACGTCGATCCGGTGCTCGCGCGGGCGGAGCCCGATCCCGAGATCCAGGACCTGATCGAGGCCTCGGAGGGTCTGAACGTCGGCCTGGACTTCCTGCCGGGCGCGCTGGCCTACGACGCGCGTTCGAGGTCTCGCCCGACCTGGCCGCCCTGACCGTCTGGCTCGACGAGCTGACGCTGAACATCGACCGCACGCCGCGCAACCCGAACCTGCTCGTCTGGCACGCGCGCCTGTGGCTGATCGACCACGGCGCCGCGCTGTTCCCGCACCACGCCGGCGACATCGCGGCCGCCGCGCGGCGCGAGTTCACCGAGATCGCCGACCATGTGCTCGCGCCGATCGCGGGCGCGCGCCCGCACCCGTCCTTCGATGCGGAGAAGATCGTGTCGCTCGTGCCGCCGCGACTGGCTCGATGTCCCCGCCGCCTCCTACGTGTCCTTCCTCGACGACCGGGCTGCCTTCCTTGCCTGACACGCCCTTCGCCTACTGCGTCCTGCGCGTCGTCCCGGATGTCGAGCGCGCCGAGTTCATCAACGCGGGCGTGGTGGTCTTCGCGCGCCAGGCGGCCTTCCTCGCCGCGCAGGTGGCGCTGGACCGCACGCGCTTCGAGGCGCTCGTCGCCAAGCTGCGACTACGACGCCGTCGCCCGTCACCTCGACGCGCTCGAGCGCGTCGCGGCGGGCGATCCCGGCGGCGGGCCGATCGCGGCGATGGAGCCGTCCGAGCGCTTCAACTGGATCGCGGCGCCGTCCTCGACGGTCGTCCAGGCCTCGCCGGTCCACACCGGCGTCACCGCCGACCCGGCGGCGAAGCTCGCGCAGCTGTTCGCGCGGTTGGTGGCCTGACCTCTACTGCAGCCAACGCGGAGCGCCCGCGCAAGCGAACGCCCTGCGTGCCACCCCGCCACGCTCCGCCCGCAGGGCACGCACGGGTCTCGCGTCCCTAGGGGCCCTCGACCTGCGACCAGCGTTCCAGGAACGCGTCGGCTTCCAGCTGGGAGAGGTCCGCGCGGATGGCGCGGACGAAGCTGCCGGCCTCGGCGCCGCTGACATCCCAGAACAGCACGATCTCGCCGTCGTCGATCGAGACGACCTCGACCTGGTCCATGCGGTCCGGGCCGGCGAGGAACGCGGGTGCGCGTGAGCCGCGCGTGTGGATGAGGCGGTAGGCGCGGTTGGCTCTCACGCTGCCTGTGCCCTCGCCGTGAACTCGTCGAGCTGCGCGCGCACGCGCGCCGATTCGAGCGCCTTGAGGACCGCGCGCGGATGCATCTCGCAGGCGCTCGCCGCGATCAGGACGTAGGTCTCGTCCAGCGCGTGGCCGCCGGCGAACGCCTGGCGGAACGCGGCGAGCGAGAACGCGACGACGCGGCCGATCGACTTCGCGTACGTGGCTGCAAGCAGCGCGAGCTCGGAGTCGAACGGGAAGGGGTCCGGCCAGCGCAGGGGCTGCAGGCCGAGGACATCGACCTGGCGGCCGATGTCCTCGCGCAGCGCGTCGCCCTCGTGTGCGCAGCGCAGCACGACGTCCGAGCGCGCCGGCACCCATTCGCGCGTGGGGTCCGTGGCGATCAGTCGCTCGGCCTCGACGTACGCGCGTGGATCGCCGAGGTCGAAGAAGAACGGCGCGCCCGGCTCATGCCGGACCACGCCCAGGTCAACCGTGGATGAGCCAGCCATCGGCCGCGCGGGCGGCTTCCATCACGGCCTCCGACATGGTCGGATGGCCGTGGATCATGCGGGCGACCTCGGGGTAGCCGCCCTCGAGGTCCTTGGCGTTGACGAGCTCCTGGATCAGCTCGGTGGCCTTGGCGCCGACGATGTGGCCGCCCAGCAGCTCGCCGTAGTGCTTGTCGCCGACGATCTTGACCAGGCCGGTGCGGTCGCCGTAGACGGTGCCCGCACCGACCGCGCCGTACTGGACCTTGCCGACGACGACATCGTGCCCGGCGTCCTTGGCCTGCTGCTCGGTCAGCCCGAACGACGCGACGTTCGGCGTGCAGAACGTCGCGCGCGGGATGTCGATGTAGGAGATCGGGTGGGTCGAGCGACCTGCGGCGTCCTCGACGGCGATGACGCCCTCGTCGGAAGCCTTGTGGGCGAGCGCCGGGCCCGGCACGAGGTCGCCGATCGCGTAGATCTCTCGCCACGTTCGTCCGCAGCGCGCCGTCGACGGCGATCAGGCCGTCGTCGCCGAGCTTCACGCCCGCCGCGTCGAGCCCGAGGCCCTCCACATCGGGCCCGCGGCCGGCCGCGATGACGACCCAGTCCGCCTCCCTGGCCGCCGTAATGAACGTGAGATCTGTCGAGGTCTTGACGCTCCTCTGAACGTCTTGACTCGATCCCCTGCTTCTTGAACGCCGCTCGGCGAGCTTGGAGATGTCGGCGTCCTCGGTGGGCAGCACGCGGTCGAGGCCCTCGTAGAGCGTGACCTGCGTGCCGAGCCGCGCGTACGCGCTGGCGATCTCGGTGCCCGACGCGCCGGCGCCGATGACCACCATCGAGGACGGAAGCTCGGTGAGCGCCCACGCCTCCTCGGTGCCGATCACGTTGCCGCCGAAGTCGAGGCCGGGGATCGGCTTCTTGACCGAGCCGGTGGCGAGCACCACGGACTTCGAGACGGTCGACGCGTGTCGTCGCCGACCTGCACGTTCCCGTCCGCGGTGACCGAGCCGAAGCCCTCGATGACGTCGATCTCGTTCTTCTTGAACAGGCCCGCTGACGCCGCCGGTGAGCGTCTTGACGACCTTCTCGCGGCGCGCGCCGGACGGCGCCGAAGTCGACGTCGGGCTCGGCGACCGTGATGCCGAAGTCGCCGGCCTCGCGGACCTCGTTGAGCACGTCGGCCGACCGCAGGACGGCCTTCGCCGGGATGCACGCGTAGTTCAGGCAGCGCCCGCCGACGACGTCCTTCTCGATCACCGCGGTCTTCATGCCCAGCTGTGCGGCGCGGATCGCCGCCACGTATCCGCCGGGGCCAGACCCGATGACCACGCAATCGAACTGCTGATCGGCCATGTCAAGGAACCTACGAGTGGGTCTAGTCCGGCGGCTTGCGGGTCGCCGCTCGAGGCATCTGCAGCCGCGCCAGCACGCGCACGAGCTTCCAGAACAGCCAGCCGCCGGGGCCGATGATCGCCACGCACAGCGCGACCGCGGTGAGGTTGGACGCGACCGCCAGTGAGAGCGCGGCGAAGACGATCGTCACGCCAAGCAGCGCCTGGAAGCCGAGCACGGCCCAGTAGCGCAGGTTCCACATGCCCCAGGCCGCAACCAGCATGAGCGCGGCGAAGCTGATCGCGCCGGCGGCGCTCGGCGCCTTGCCGCGCACGTCGGCGCCCGCCGCGTAGAGCGCGACGTTCGCGATCCCCAGCGCGGTGGC
This sequence comes from uncultured Actinomycetes bacterium, assembly GCA_963794105.1. Lineage (GTDB taxonomy): Bacteria > Actinomycetota > Thermoleophilia > Solirubrobacterales > Solirubrobacteraceae > AC-49. The sequence continues at coordinate 17,715 of CAWCEB010000055.1, forward strand.
GACGACGACGGCCACGATCAGCGCGGCGGGCGGCCGCTCGCCGCGGGCTCAGCGGCTGCAGCTCGGCGCGCGCGGCCTCGTTGGCGGCCTCGCCGCGCAGCCGCGGCCCGCGCGCTTCACGCTGACGTGAGCGCTTACCCAACGGGTGCTCCAACCGCGAGCATCGCGCGGAGGTCGCGCGCGGCGGCCTCCGGGTCTGCCGCCTCGCCGATCGCGCGCACCACCGCGGCGCGGCGTCGCCCGCGGCGACCACGTCGGCGAGATTCGTCGGCGTCGATGCCCCCGATGGCGAAGAACGGCACCGTGGCGTTGGCGGCGGCGTAGCGCACGAGCTCGAGGCCAACCGCGGGCCGGCCCTGCTTGGTCGGCGTCGCGTGGACGGGGCCGACGCCGATGTAGTCCGCGCCGGTCGCCGCGTCGATCTGGGCCGGTGCATGGGTCGAGAGCCCGATCAGCGCGCCAGGCCCCAGACCGGCGCGGGCCTCCTGGACCGCCATGTCGTCCTGGCCCAGGTGCACGCCGTCGGCCCCCGTCGCGCCGACGAGGTCGGGCCGGTCGTTGATCACGAAGAGGGCGCCGTGGCGGTCGCACAGCGCGCGCGCGGTCTCGGCCGCGCGAAGCAGCTCGTCGTCGGACGCGTGCTTGTCGCGCAGCTGGAAGACGTCCGCGCCGCCGCGCAGCGCCGCATCGAGCGTGTTGATCCGGTCGATCCCGCAGATGTAGTAGAGGCGTGCGTCGGCCAGCCGCATGGCCGGGAGTCTCCCAAAGGGGACTACCATGGAACTCCACGGGAGCCCCAGTGGCTGAGAGGGCGACAATCCGGTCGCCGACCGTCCGAACCTGCTCCGGGTCATGCCGGCGAAGGGAATGCACTCGACATCCGTCAGCGGTTTCGACGTCGCCGTCATCGGCGGCGGTGTCATCGGCCTGTCCGTGGCCTGGCGTGCCCGTGCGCGGGGGATGAGCGTCGTCGTGTTCGACCGCGGCGAGCTGGGCGCCGGCACGACGCGCGTCGCCGCCGGGATGCTCGCTCCCGTCAGCGAGGCGGATCCGCAGGAGCGCGCGCTGCTCGCGCTGGGGCTCGAGAGCGCCCGCATGTGGGGCCCGTTCGCCGACGAGCTGCGCGACGTGTCCGGGCTCGATGTCGGATTGCGGACGCAGGGAACGCTGGCCGTCGCGCGCGACGGTGACGAGAAGGTCGCGCTCGAACGCGAGCTGGACCTCTGCGAGCGGCTCGGCCTGCGCGCTCGGCGGCTCCTGCCGAGCGCGGCGCGCGCGCTGGAACCGGCGCTGGCGCCGAGCATCCGCCTCGGGGTCGAGTTCCCCGACGACCATTCCGCCGACCCGCGCGCGCTCGTCGCGGCGCTCGTGGCCGCCTGCGATCGCGCCGGGGTCGTGCTGGCGCCCGGGACCGAGGTGACGGCGCTCGGCGACGTCGACGCGGCGCAGGTGGTGCTCGCCGCCGGACCATGGAGCGCAGGGCTCGCCCCGCTGCCGGTGCGCCCGGTCAAGGGACAGACCATCCGGCTGCGTGGCGCGGAGCTGCGTGGAGCGCACGCTGCGCTTCGAGGGCGGCTACCTCGTCCCGCGCGGCGACGGGCGCCTGATCCTGGGTGCGACCGTCGAAGAGCGAGGCTTCGACACGACGATGACCGCCCTGGCCGTCCACGACCTGCTGCGCGATGCCGCGGAGCTGGTCGCCCGGGATCCTCGAGTGCGAGATCGAGGAGCTCGTCGCGGGTCTGCGCCCCGGCACGCCCGACAACGCTCCGCTGATCGGGCGCCTCGACGACCGCGTCGTCGTGGCGACGGGCCATCACCGCAACGGGATCCTGCTCGCGCCCGTCACCGCCCGCCTGGTCGCGGCCGAGCTGGCGGGGGAGTCCGAGGAGCACGTGTTCTCGCCACATCGGTTCGCGTCCTCGAGGGCGGCTGTGTGATCACCGTCAACGGCGAGCCACGCGAGCTGACCGGCACGGTCGACGAGCTGCTCGACGCGCTCGGCGTCGAGGTGCGGCGCGGCATGGCCGTGGCGGTCGACGCGACCGTCGTGCCGCGAGGCCAATGGGCGACGACCCAGATCGAAGACGGCGCGCGAGTCGAGATCGTCACGGAGCAACACGAATGTCGAAGCAGGACATAGA
>CAWCEB010000056.1:0-5113 GCA_963794105.1 uncultured Actinomycetes bacterium
CGCGCTCGGGGCGGTGTCGCTGGTGCTGCTCGCTGCCTTCGTGGCGCGCGAGACGAAGGCGCGCACCCCGCTGGTGCCGCTGCGGATCTTCCGCTCGCGCAATGTGACGGGCGCCAACCTGATCCAGATCCTGAGCGTGGCCGGCATGTTCGGGATGTTCTTCCTGGGCGCGCTGTACCTCGAGCGCGTGCTGCACTACAGCGCGCTCGAGATCGGCCTCGCGTTCCTGCCGGTCACGGTGATCATGGGCACGCTGTCGGTGCGCTACACCGAGCGGCTGGTCATGCGCTTCGGCGCGCGCACCTGCCTGTTCCCCGGCCTGGTGATGATCGCCGCGGCGCTCGTGTACTTCACGCGCGTGCCGGTGGACGGCAGCTACGTGAAGGACGTCCTGCCGTCGATGGTGCTGCTCGGCGCCGGCGCGGGCACCTGCTTCCCGGCGCTGATGACGCTCGCGATGTCGGGCGCGACGCCGAGCGACGCCGGCCTGGCGTCCGGCCTGGTCAACACCGGCGCACAGGCCGGCGGCGCGCTGGGCCTGGCGATCCTGGCGACGCTGTCGTCCTCGCGCAGCGACCACCTGCTGGCGCAAGGCAGCTCACAGGCGGAGGCGCTGACCGGCGGCTACCACGTGGCCTTCTGGATCGCGGCGGCGCTGATCGTCGCGAGCATCATCGTCGGGCTCGTCGTGGTCGAGCCGCCCGAGCGGGCGGCCGAGCACGTCGCTCAGGACGCGGAATCGGCCACCGCCTGCGCCGAGGCGGCATAGCTCGTCATGCCGAGCTCCTCGTAGAGCGCCCGCGCCGCGGCAAGCGCCGCACCGGCGCGCTCGCGGTCGCCGGGACGGTCCGCTGCGAGGAGCATCCGCGCGTAGTCGTGGTGGGTGCGCGCCAGCCACGGTCGCGCGCCCATCCTCGCGTTCGTCTCGATCGCCTGTTCGAAATACGTCACCGCGTCGTCCCATTGGCAGGTCGTCGTGGCGACGATCCCGAGGTAGCGCGCCACCGAGCCGAGCGAAACCTCGCCCGACACGAGCGCGTTGAGACCGGCGTACGGCGCCAGCAGCCGGTAGATCGTCGCCGCGCGCTCGCGGTCGTCGAGGTGGGCGGCGGCCTCCGCCAGCAGCGCCATGCAGTACAGCCATTCGTCATCGCGCGGGAGCGCCGCGAAGTCGTCGGCCGCGAGCGCCGCGAGGGCGTCACGCGCGGCGCCGGTGTGCCCCAGCTCGCACTCCAGCAGCGCGACGTAGCACGGGAAGGTCGAGTAGCCGGGGAACTCGCCGACCGCCGAGCGGATGAGGCTCTCCGTCTCCGCAAGCCGGCCCTGATCTCGGCGCAGGACGAACATCGCCAGGCAGTACGAGCAGCGCGCGTCCGCGCTGTGGGGCCCGGAACGCACCGCGCGGTCGGTGAGCGCCTCGGCCTCTTCGAGCCTGCCCTGGAACAGCGCCCAGGCGGCGAACACCATATCGGCGAGCCAGCGCTGGGCGGGCTGCTTGAGCCTGTCCACGAACACCCCGTACTGCTCGTTGACGGCTTCGACGTCCGAATCGGCGAGCGTCCACCGCGTGATCGACTGAAGCGTGACCGCCTCGAGCTCGCGCTCGGGCACGCCGGTCTCTTCGGCGAGCCCGGTGACCTCCCCCGCCATGTCGACCAGCTCGCCGATGTCGGGGCCCCAGGTGGCCATGAACTGCCCGACGAGCGCGTAGCACAGCGTGTTCTTGTCGCCGACCTGCCGGGCGAGCCTCACCGCCTCGCGGCTGAGCGACGACCGCGGCTCGAGCGACGACTCGCCGCGGCGCGCGCCCGCGCTCCGCGCCAGCAGCTGCGCGCGCAGCAGGAGGTTCTCGTCGCCGACCGCCGCGAGCGCCTCCTCGAGCAGCGGGACCAGGCCGCGGTCGTCCCAGGCACGCTGCCAGACGAACCGTCCGCCGTACCCGAGCGCCGCCCGGCCGAGATGCTCGGGCAGGTTCGCCGCTCGCGCGAGGTCGGCGGCAGCCAGATACGACGTCTTCGCCCGCTCCAGGCTCCCCGCCTTCAGCAGCGCGTCACCCGCCGCGAGCAGCAGCTCGGCACGCGCGGCCGAGTCGCCCGGGCGCGTGACGTCGAGAGCCTCGTGGGCGAGCTCGTACAGGCGCGCGGCCTCCTCGTAGGCGATCAGCGCGAGCGCCCGGTCGCCCGCGATGCGCGCGTAGAGCAGCGCCTTGCCGAAGTCGTTGCCGGCGCTCGAATGGTGTGCGAGCTCGGCGAGGTGCGGGCCGGGCTCGTCACCGTAGAGCGCCTCGAGCACCTCGACGACGCGACGATGCATCTGGATCCGGCGAGCGCTCGTGAGGCCGTCATAGAGCGTGTCGCGGATCAGCATGTGCGCGAAGCGCAGTTGGTCGGGGCTGCCGGGCACGTCGCCAATGACCTGAGCCGCGAGCGCTTCGTCGAGCAGGCCGAGGACGTCGTCCTCCGGCGCGTCGGTGAGGCGGACGAGCGCATCGACGGCGAAGTCCCGGCCGAGCACCGCGGCGTGCACCAGCAGCCCGTGGCAATCGTCGGACAGGTGGCTCAGGCGGCGCGCGATGACGTCGCGGACGGTCTGGGGGATCGCCAGGCGCCCCTCGACCGAGAGCAGCCGGACGATCTCGCCCACGAACAGGGGATTGCCCTCGGTCTCGTCGCGCAGCCGCGCGACGCGGTCCGCCGTCACGAGCTCCGGGCCGGCGAGCTCGACGAACTCGGCGACCTCCTGCTCGCTCAGGCCGCCCAGCGACAGCCGTCTCGCGACCGACTCGCGCGCGATCTCCGCCAGCGCGTCAATCAGCCGCCGGCTCGGCACCGGGTCGACGTCGCGATACGCACCGACGAGCAGCACCCGCGTCGATCCGAGCTCGCGGGCGAGGAACTGCAGCAGCATGAGCGACGGCTCGTCGGCTCCGTGCAGGTCATCGATCACGACGACGATCGGCTGGGCGGCGGAGGCGCGCCGCAGGAACTCGGCGGTTGCGTCGAACAGGCGAAAGCGCGCGGCCTGGGATTCGAGCGCCGGCGGGTGCGGCAGGCCGGGGAAGTGCCGTCGGAGCTCCGGGACGATCTGTGCGAGGTCCGCCGCGCCGTCCCCCAGAAGCTCTCGCAGAAGCGAGGTCTCGACGTCGCGCATGTACGTCCGCAGCGACTGCACCCACGGCCAATAGGCCGGCGCGCCGCCCGCCTCCCAGCAGCGGCCGACGAGCACCCGCGCACCGCGCGCCGTCGCGTGGGCGATGAGCTCCTCGGCAAGGCGGCTCTTGCCGATTCCCGGCTCGCCGGCGAGCAGGAACACGCGCCCGCGACTGGCGAACGCGTCGTCGAGACCGCCGAGGAGCGCTGCCAGCTCCGGCTTGCGCCCGATGAATGCCGCCGTCGCTTCCACAGCGGGCTCCGGCGCCATCCGCAGCTCGAGATCCGGGTCCTGCTGAAGGATGGCCTGGTGCAGGTCGCGCAGCTCGCGACCGGGCTCGATGCCGAGCTCCTCGATGAGCGCGCTGCGCGTCGCCTGGTAGGCCTCGAGCGCCTCGGCTTGACGGCCGGATCGGTACAGGCAGAGCATCAGCTGACCTTGCAGGCGCTCCCTGAGCGGGTGGTCCCGCGCGAGCGACTCGAGCTCGCCCACCAGCTCGCCGTGGCGACCGGACGCGAGATCGGCGTCGATGCGCAGCTCGATGGCGGCGAGGTGCAGCTCCTCGAGCCGCGCGATCGGGGCCTGCGCGAATGGCTCGTACGCGAAGTCCGCCAGGGGTGATCCACGCCACATGGCCAGCGCTTCGGGCAGCCTGCGGGCCGCCACCAGGCTCTCGAACCGGGCGACGTCGAGCTCCGACGGGTCGACCTGCAGCACGTAACCGGGCTCGCGGGTCAGCAGCCTCCCCTCGCCGAGCTGCTTGCGCAGCTGGGAGACGTAGCCCTGCAGTGCCTTCGGGGCGGTCGGCGTCGGCGACTCGCCCCACAGCTCGTCGATCAGCCGCTCCGCCGGGACGACGTCGTTGGCGCTCAGCAACAGGATCGCGAGGAGCGAGCGCTGCTTGTGGCCGCCGAGCGTCAGCGAGCGATCGTCCTCCACCACCTCCAGCGGTCCAAGAAGCCGGAACTCCATGATGCCTGCCCGGCAGTCGCCTTACTTCCAGTCGATGTTCGCCTTGCCGCTCTTCTCGTCGAACGCGATCCAGCGCATCCCGACGATCGAGCCGCCGCCCGCGATCAGGTAGGCGAGGCAGCTGCTGTAGGACTCGCCGGGCTTGAGGCTCTTCGCCTTGTCGCTGTTACAGCGGTCGAAGTTGCCGAAGAAGATGATCTCGTTCTGCTCCTGGCCGCGGTCGTCGATGCCGTCGATGTACGACGCGGGGTCGGTCCCGCTCAGGTCGCCCTTGCCGACGTTCTTGACGCGCATCGTCACGTAGTAGGGCGTCGAGGTCTTCTCCTTGCCCTCGAGATCGATGTTCTTGAAGTCGTCGATCGTGCCCTTCTGGATCTTCTGCGGCGTCACCTGGATGCGGCTCTTCTTGTGATTCGACGAGTCGTCGTAGGCGATGACGGCGGGTTGGCCGACCTTGAGCGTCGTGCCCATCGCCGTCAGCCCCGACGACTCCGTCGCGGGCGCCTCGGTGGTGGCTGACGCCTCGGTCGTGGCCGCGGCGGTCTCGGCCGCCGGCGCCGTCACCTGCTCGGTCACCGTCTTGGTCGAGCCTCCGCACCCACTCAGCGCCAGGACCCCCAGCGCCACGACAACACGCGTTCTTGGCATGGCGAAGCACTATCCGATCCGAGGGCCGGCGCGCAAGGCGCGGTAAGAACGCCGAGCGCCGCGACGCAGACGGTGCATGAGCACTCACGCCCACACTGCAACCCTCCCGAGGGCCACCGATCTGACCCATCCCGTCCAGCAGTCCTTCCTGCTGCTGCGCGTCGCGTTCACGGTCGCGCCGATCCTCTTCGGCATCGACAAGTTCGCCGAGGTCATGACGCACTGGACGAAGTACCTCGCCTCGGAGTACAACGATTTGATCCCCGGGACGGCCTCGCAGGCGATGCACGCCGTCGGGATCGTCGAGATCGCAGCCGGCCTGCTTGTGGCCGTTCGCCCGCGG
>CAWCEB010000057.1:0-40571 GCA_963794105.1 uncultured Actinomycetes bacterium
GTTGCGGCCGAACTGGTCGAGCAGCTTCGAGGACTTCTTGCCCTCGCCCTGCGCGCCACCGGCGCCCGCGCCTGCGCCCTGGCCACCGCTCTGGCGCCGGCCGCCCGGGCCGGAGAGCATGCGGATGACCTCGTTGCGGATCTTCTCGGAGTCGGCGTCGAAGTCGAGCAGGATGCGCGCGGCGACACCCTCGTTCTCGCGGACGAGGCCGAGCAGGATGTGCTCGGTGCCGATGTAGTTGTGGCCGAGGCTCAGCGCCTCGCGCAGCGCGAGCTCGAGGACCTTCTTGGCACGCGGGGTGAACGGGATCTGGCCGGAGGTGACCTCCTCGCCAGAGCCGACGATCCGGACGACCTGGGCGCGCACCCGCTCGACGGTGATGTCAAGCGACTCGAGGACACGCGCGGCAAGTCCCTCCTCCTCACGGAGCAGGCCGGAGGTCGGTGCGATGTAGTTGTGCTTGAGCGTTCGCGCTTCCTCCGCGCGAGAAGGACCACCTGAAGCAGGATGTGCTCGGTGCCGATGTAGTTGTGCTTGAGCGTTCGCGCTTCCTCCTGCGCGAGAACGACCACCTGACGGGCTCGTTCTGTGAATCGCTCGAACATGGGACTCCCTTACAAAAAGCGGTTGCGGCGTGGTCCAGGACGGTCGTAGGGACGGAAAAGCACCCGACTCCTCACCTCATCGGCCGCGGCGCCGGCTTCTGTGAGGGGATCGGGTCCTGTAGAGGGACATGGCTCAGTCTACCAACGGGCTCCCCGGGGCTTCCGAAGGGTCAATCCGAGCCCAGCGCAGCACGCAGATCGTCGGCGGTCAGCTCGTCGCGGCCATCGGCCAGCGCGGCCGCGAGCGCCCGCCCGAGCGCGCGGCGCGCATCGTCCGCCAGCGGGACGTTCACGTGGTCCGGTGCGGCGGCGAAAGGCTGCGCCCGGCGCAGCCCGGCGGACGACGGAGGCGGCCGCGGCGGGACGGTCGGCGACCACGTCCGGGACCGGTTCGTCGAGCGTGCGGCGCACCGCGTCGCGTAATGCGTCGGCGCCGATGCCCTGCTCGCCGAGCACGCGCATCGCGATCCCGTCGTTCTCGCGAGCGAGGGCGAGCAGCAGGTGCTCGGTGCCCACCCCCTCGTGGCCGAGGCTCAGCGATTCGGCATCCGCGCGCCCCAGGATCCGCTGCGCGCGCGGCGTGAACGGGATCTGGCCGGCCGTCGCCGTGGCGCCCGCCGGCAGCAGGGCGGTCACCCGCTCCTGCACCGCGGCAGCATCCAGCCCGAGACCGCGCAGCGCCCGGCCGCCGTTGCCCAGCTCGTCGCGCAGCAGGCCGATCAGGACGTGCTCGGAGCCGATCGCGTTGTGGCGCAGGCCGCGGGCTTCCTCCTGAGCGAACACGATCACCTGGCGAGCTGACGGCGTGTAGCGCTCGAACATGGTCAGGATCATCCCCTAAGGGCCATTCCCAATGGTGCGCGGCAGCGTTCGAGTCCACTCTTGACGTCATGAACACGACAACTGAAACCACCACCCCCGACCACACCCCCAGGCGCCTCGAGCGCGCCCAGGAGGGCCGCATGTTCACCGGCGTCGCCGCCGGGATGGGCCGCTACCTCGGGATCGACGCGAACCTGGTTCGCATCGGCTTCGTCGCGCTCACGTTCCTCGGCGGCTCCGGTCTCCTCGTCTACCTCGCCGCGACGGTGCTGCTGCCCGGCGAGGGTGGTCAACCGCCGATGATCAGGAGCGCGCGACTGCCCTGGCGCTCTGGCACCGGGCGCGTCGTCATCGGCGCCACGCTGCTGATCCTGGCAGCAGCGTCCGTGCTCGGGGCGATCAACTCCGTGCACTGGGACACTGCTGCGGGCATCGGCATCGTCGGCCTGGGCGCGGTGCTGATCGCCGCGTCGTTCGCCGGTGGTGCACGCTGGCTGATCGTCCCGGGCCTGCTGCTGGCCGGCACGGTCGGCTTCCTGAAGGCTGCCGACGTGCACCTGCGCGGCGGCTGGGGCGACCGGGACGTGGCCGTCGCGAGCGTCGCCGACCTGCACGATCGCTACGACCTGTCGGCCGGGCGGCTTCGGATCGACCTGCGCGACCTGCAGCTCACCGAGGGCGAGGAGCGAAGCGTGCGCGCCCGTGTGGGCATGGGCGATCTCGTGATCCGCGTGCCGCAGGGCGTCACGGTTGACGCCGACGCGCGCAGCGGGGCCGGCGAGGTCGAGCTGTTCGGCCACCAGTCGGACGGGCTCGATGTCACGCGCACCACCACGACCGACGTCGGGACGGGCGGCGGAACGCTGCATCTCGACGCCGACGTCGGGCTCGGCCGCATCGTCGTCGTCCGCGACCCGGCGCCGCTGGCGTCGATGCCGAAGCTCGGATGGGACAGGACGCTTTGAGCTCTGAGGACTTCTCCCCTGCGTCGCTGGCGGCGGGCATCGCGCTCGTCGCCATCGGCGTGTGGATCCTCGCGGGTCATGTCACATTCGACGTGCTGTTCCCCGCGCTGCTCGGCAGCTTCGGCCTGATCCTGCTTATCAGCGGCCTCGCGAGGCGTCGCTAGTGTCGGCCGCGATGGCAACCACGGCCCGCGGCATCCCCATGCTGGACAGCGAGCACCGAAAGCTCGCGGGCGTCTGCTCGGGCATCGCGCGCCACTTCGACGTGAGCGTGCGCTACGTGCGCCTGGCGTTCGTCGTGCTCACGATCGCCGGCGGCATCGGCGTGGCGCTGTACGGGCTGGCCTACCTCACCATGACGGCGACGGAGGCCGACGAGCTCGGTGACCCCACCGCCGTCCTGCGCGAGGCCGGCGCGAGCTGGCGGGAAGGTCTCGGGGCGGGGATCGTCGCCGCAGCGGTCGCCATCGCGGCCGGCGGCGGCTCGCACGTCGCGCTGCCTGTCGGCGTCGGCGTGGGCGCCGCGATGATCGTGTGGCGCAGCGGCATCGGGCTCACGAAGCGCGGGCGCATCGGCGCCGCGCTCATGGTCGTCGGCGCGGTGCTCGTCGCTCGCGCGCTGCCGGCGCTCGGGCAGGTGCAGTCGGTCGCCTTCCCGGTGATCGTGGTCCTCGCCGGCAGCGTCATGCTCTTCGGCCCGTGGTGGCTGCGGATGGTGCAGGCGCTCACCGCCGAGCGGACCGCGCGCATCCGCGCCCAGGAGCGCGCCGAGGTGGCCGCGCACCTGCACGACTCCGTCCTGCAGACGCTCGCGCTGATCCAGCGGCGCGCCGACGATCCCGCCGAGGTGGCGCAGCTCGCGCGCCGCCAGGAGCGCGACCTGCGTGCGTGGCTCAACGCCGACGACACCGCCGCGCGCCGACACGCTGCACGGCGCGCTGGTGCGCGCCGCCGCCGAGATCGAGGACGCCACGGCGTGGAGGTCGAGGTCGTCTGCGTCGGCGACCGGCGCGCTCGACGACGACACGGCTGCGCTGGCGTCCGCGGCGCGCGAGGCGATCCTCAACGCGGCGAAGTTCGCCGGCGCGCGGGGCGCATCGACGTCTACGCGGAGGCGTCCGAGGAGCGTGCCGAGGTCTTCGTCCGCGATCGCGGCGCCGGCTTCGACCCGGACGCCGTGCCCGCCGATCGCCGCGGCGTGCGCGAGTCGATCGTCGGGCGCATGGCGCGCCATGGCGGCCAGGCGCGCGCGTCCGCAGCCGCGCCCGGCGGCGGCACCGAGGTGGAGCTGACGTGAGCGCTGATGACGACCCGCGCGTCGTGATCGTCGACGACCACGCCCTCTTCCGCGCCGGCGTGCGCAGCGAGCTCGAGGGCCGCGTCGAGATCGTCGGCGAGGCCGGCGACGGTCGAGGAGGCCGTCGCGCTGATCGGGCCGCGAAGCCCGACGTCGTGCTGCTCGACGTCCACATGCCCGACGGCGGCGGCGTGGCGGTGTGCGAAGCGCTGCGCGAGGGCCACGTCCGCTTCCTCGCGCTGTCGGTCTCCGACGCGCCCGAGGACGTCATCGCGGTCATCCGCGCCGGCGCGCGCGGCTACGTGACGAAGACGATCGACGCCGAGCGGCTCGCCGACGCGATCGAGCGCGTGGCCGACGGCGATGCGGTCTTCTCACCGAAGCTCGCGGGCTTCGTGCTCGACGCGTTCCGCGGCCAGGCCGCACCCGCCGCCGACGGCGATCTCGACCAGCTCACGCCGCGCGAGCAGGAGGTCCTGCGGCTGATCGCCCGCGGCTACCTCTACAAGGAGGTCGCGTTCAACCTCGGCATCAGCGCGAAGACGGTCGAGGCGCACGTCGACGGCGGTGCTGCGCAAGCTCCAGTTCACCAACCGCCACGAGCTCAGCCGCTGGGCGATGGAGCAGGGCCTGGACTGAGGGGACAGTCCCCTCAGTCCGACTTGAGCGCCGGGAACAGCACGACCTCACGGATCGAGTGCTTCCCGGTGAGCACCATCGTCAGGCGGTCGATGCCGAGGCCCAGGCCGCCAGTCGGCGGCATGCCCTGCTCGAGCGCCTGGACGAACACCTCGTCGTAGGGCTGAGCTTCCTCGTCGCCCGAGTCGCTGTAGCGCACCTGTGCCTCGAAGCGCGCGCGCTGATCGTCGGGATCGTTGAGCTCCGTGAACGCGTTGGAGATCTCCATGCCGAAGACGAACGCCTCGAAGCGCTCGACGAGGCCCGGCTCGGTCCGGTGCGCCTTGGCGAACGGCGACAGCTCGACGGGGTAGTCGCAGATGAAGGTCGGCGCCTGCAGCTTGGGCTCGACGAACTTCGACAGCAGGTCGTCGACCAGCTGCGGCCAGGTGCGGTCGCCGAGGTCGGGGACGTCGAGGCCCTTGGCCTTGATCTCGGCGACGAGCGCCTCGCGCTCGCGGTGGGCGAGCACGTCGATCCCGGACTCCTCGAGGATCGCGTCGCGCAGGGTCACGCGCCGCCACGGCGGCGTCAGGTCGACCTCGCCGTCGTAGTCGACCGCCTGCGCGGCGGCGTGCACGACCTCCTCCAGCCGGCGCATCTGGTCGTTGTAGTCGGAGTAGGCCTCGTACCACTCGACCATCGTGAACTCCGGGTTGTGCTTGGGCGACAGCCCCTCGTTGCGGAAGTCCTTGCCCAGCTCGTAGACGCGCTCGAGGCCGCCGACGATGCAGCGCTTGAGGTACAGCTCGGTCGCGATCCGCAGGTACATCGTCTGGTCGAGCGCGTTGAAGTGCGTCGTGAACGGCGTTGCGAGCGCGCCGCCGTACAGCGGCTGCAGCACCGGCGTCTCGACCTCGACGAAGCCGTGCTCGTCCAGGTAGCGGCGCACCGCGGTGACGATCTTCGCCCGCGCGATGAACAGCTCGCGGGCCTCCTCGTTGGCGATCAGGTCCAGCTCGCGCCGGCGGTAGCGCGTCTCGACGTCGGCGAGGCCGTGGTGCTTGTCCGGCGGCGGGCGCAGCGACTTCGCCAGCACCGTGAAGTCCTCGACGCGGATCGTCAGCTCGCCGCGGCGCGACATGAACACGACGCCGTCGATCCCGACGATGTCGCCCAGGTCGAGCTCGAGCAGGAGGTCCATGCGCTCCTCGCCGAGCAGGTCGCGCTTGGCCTGCAGCTGCATGCGCCCCGATCGATCGTCGAGGTCCAGGAACGCCATGCCGCCCTGGCCGCGGCGCGCATGCAGGCGCCCGGCGAGCCGGTGGCGCGACTCGGTCTCCGCCCCCGCCTCGAGCCCCGCGTGCTGGGCCCGCACGTCCGCGATCGCCTCGACGCCCTCGAACGCATGCGGGAACGGGTCGATCCCCTGCTCGCGCAGGCGATCGAGCTTGGCCCGCCGCTGGGCGAGGAGGTCATCCGCCATAGGGCGGAAAGACCTAGAGGCCGACGTCGATCTTGGTGATCTTGTACTTCTGCTTCTTGCCGTTGGGCAGCACGACCGTGACCTCTTCGCCACGCTTGTGCCCCATCAGCGCCTTGCCGACCGGGGACTCGTTGGAGACCTTCTGCTCGCGCGGATTGGCCTCGGCAGAGCCGACGATCGTGAACTTGATCGACTTGCCCTTGTCGTCCTTGAGGTTGACGACCGAGCCGACGCCGACAGCGTCGGTGGAGACGCTGTTGGCGTCCACGACCTGGGCGGCGCGCAGGCGATCCTGCAGCTGCATGATGCGCTGCTCGAGCATCGCCTGCTCGTTCTTGGCGTCGTCGTACTCGGCGTTCTCGGAGATGTCGCCGAACTCGCGCGCTTCCTTGATGCGCTGGGCCACGTCGCGGCGCCTGCTTCCGGACAGCTCTTCGAGCTCCTCCTTGAGCTTCTGAAGACCTTCCGGGGTGAGGATGACGTCCTTGGGCATGAGGGGTCCGAACCGGGGTGGTGGAGCAGGGAAAACCCCGCGCTCAGGCGGGGACGGCGGCGCAGTGTAGCAACGGCCGCAACTCACTCAGGACCGCGCGTGCGGCGGCGAACGAATCGGTTGCCTGCAGCGCGCGCCTGCACCGCCTTCCCGCCCCCGAGGCGCTCGATGTACCAGGGGTAGGCCTTGCGCATCCAGCGCGCCCCGCGCTCGGGACCGAAGTGCTCGGCCGCGGCATCCATCATCCAGTCGAGCTCGTCGAGGATCTCGTCGACGGACGGGTTTTCGGTGCGTCCGCTCAGGAGCTCGTCGAACAGCCACGGGTTCCCCAGCGACCCGCGAGCGAGCATCACGGCGGCCGCACCCGTGCGCTCATGCGCCGCGAGGACGCTCTCGCGGTCGCGCAGGCCGCCGGTGAGGATCACCGGCGCGGGCAGCGACGCCACCAGCCGCGCCGCGAGGTCGTAGTCCGGCATGCCCTTGTGGTGGACCGCCGCGCTGCGCGGGTGAAAGCCGATCGCCGCGACGCCGGCCTCCTCGACGAGCCGGTGCGCGAGCGCGTAGCCGTCGGTCTCCCCCGGCCGCTGGCCGCTGCGCAGCTTCACGGTCACCGGCAGGCCGCTGCCCTCGACCGCAGCGCGTGCGACCGCGACGGCGGTGTCGGGATCCTTGATGAGCGCGGCGCCGGCGCCCGTCTTGCAGACCTTCGGCACCGGGCAGCCCATGTTGAGGTCGATGATCGCCGCGCCGCGCTGGGCAACCGTCTCGGCGGCGCTGCGCATGACGTCCGGGTCCTGCCCGAAGAGCTGGATCGAGACCGCACCCTCGTCGGGGTGGATCCGCAGCAGCTCGTTCATCGTCTTGTCGTTGCGATGGTGGATCGCGAAGCTCGACACCATCTCGCTGACCGCCAGCCCCGCGCCGTGGCGGCGCGCCTGCAGGCGCACGAACCAGTTCCCGATCCCCGCAAGCGGGGCGAGCAGGACGCGATTTGGCACCTCGACGGGCCCGATCCGGAACGGCGTGTTCAGCACGCCCATCAGGGTAGCCGGGGGCCTACGTGTTGCGCTCGTGCAGGAGGCGCAGGCCGTTGAGCGTGAGCAGGTCGTCGACGACGTCGACCTCCTCGCAGAACGGCACGATGTGCTCGGACAGGCCGCCCGTGGCGATCGTCTCGCACTCGCCCATCTCCGCGCGCATGCGCCGCAGGATCGTGTCGACCTGGCCCGCGAAGCCGTAGACGATGCCGCTGCGGATGGCGTCGATCGTGGACTTGCCGATCAGCGTCCGCGGGGGCGCGAGGTCGACGCGCGGGAGCTTCGCCGCGCGCGAGTACAGCGCCTCCATCGAGATCTCCACGCCCGGCGAGATGATCCCGCCCAGGTACTCGCCGTCCGCGCTGACCGGGTCATAGGTGAGCGCGGTGCCGAAGTCCACGACGATGCACGCGCCCTTGACGCGGTCGTAGGCGGCCACGGCGTTGACGAGCCGGTCCGCCCCGATCTCGCGCGGGTTGTCGTAGCGCAGCGCCATGCCGGTCTTGATGCCGGGACCGACGATCAGCGTCTCGTGGCCCAGGTAGCGACGTGCCATCGCCTCCCACTCGGGCGCCAGCTGCGGCACGGTGCTCGACACGATCGAGCTCGTGAGGTCCGCCAGCCCGACACCGCGAAGCTCGAGCAGGTTGCGCAGTGCCGCGCCCAGCTCGTCGGCCGTGGAGTCCCGGACGGTGGCGAAGCGCCAGTGCTCGACGAGCTGGCGCCGTCGAACGTGCCGAAGTGGGTCTGGGTGTTGCCGACGTCGACGACCAGAAGCATCGCGCGGGCGATTATGGTCGCTTCATGGCGAACAGGCTTTACGTGATCCCCGGCTCGCATCCCTGCGCGGCCGTCGAAGCGGCGCTGACGCTCAAGGGCATCCCCTACGAGCGCGTCGACTGGCTGCCCGTGATCCACCGCGTGCTCGGCCGCGCGGTCTACGGCGCGCCGACGGTGCCGGGCATCAAGCTCGAGGGCGAGAAGCTCGCCGGCTCGCGCGCGATCATGCGCCGGCTCGACGGCCTGGTCGCGGATCCGGCGCTCTACCCGGCTGACGGCGACCGCCGCACCGAGGTCGAGCGTGCCGAGGAGTGGGGTGACGAGGTCCTGCAGCCGCTCGTGCGCAGGCTGAGCTGGGCGGTGCTCAAGCGGACGCCGCGCGCCGCGGAGTCGTTCACCGAAGGCGCGAACCTGCCGGTCCCGACGTGGATGGCGCGCCCGTCGCTTCCGCTCGTGACGAAGGCTTCGGCGCGCCTGAACAAGGAGTCGGATACCTCGACCCGCGAGGACCTGCTCGCGCTGCCGGGGCACCTGGACCGGATCGACGCGTGGATCGCCGACGGCGTGCTCGGCGGCGCGCAGCCCAATGCAGCCGACCTGCAGATCGGCGCCTCGCTGGGCCTCGCGCTGGCGATCGGCGACCTGCGGCCGCTGATCGCGCAGCGCCCGTGCGCGCGGCTGGCGGACTACCTGGCGCCGGTCACCGGCTCGGTGCCGGCAGGCGTCCCTCCCCGCCGAGTGGCTGCCGGCGAACTCGGCGATCAGCCCCGCCAGCACGCCGGGCTGATCCTCGGACAGGAAGGTGCCGCGCGTCGGGGATCGATTCGAGCCGCGCGTCGGGGAACACCGCCGCGAGCCGCTCGCGCGAACGACTGCTTGAAGAACCGGTCCTCGGCCGACCAGGCCAGCAGCACCGGCCGGTCGAACGCTCCGAGCTTCGCGGCCGCGTCGAGCGTGAGGCGCTTGTCGATGTGGCGGGTGAAGTGCTGGACGTCGCCGCGGACCCCGCGGCTGTTCAGCGCGGGGCGCACCCAGCCCTCGAGCACGTCGGCGGGAATCGGACGCTTCGTGAGCAGGCCGTAGGCCAGCGGCGTGGGGCGCAGCGCGCGGATGTGCATCGCCAGCAGCGACGGGCCCAGGAGCCTGGCCTTCGCAGCCCACTGCAGCGGCCGGAACGCCGGCGGCAGGAAGTTCTCGAAGGCGTCGCAGGGCGTCAGCACGACGCGCGCGATCCGCTCGGGCCGGCGCACCATCAGCAGCTGGGTGATCGCGCCACCCGTGTCGTTGGCGACGATCGTCACGTCGGTGAGCTCGAGGCGCTCCATGAACTCGGCCAGCAGATCGGCGACGCCCGTCGGCGTCAGGGCCGAGCGATCGCCGGCCGGGACGCGGTGGGAGCCGAGCGGAAGCGTCGGGACGACGCAGCGGAACCCGTCGAGCTCGGCGACGACCTTGCGCCAGAGCGTCCCGCTGACGAGGAGGCCGTGGACGAAGAGCACGACGGGCCCGTCTGCGCCCGTGTCCTCGTAGTCGATCGTCGCCGCGGTGAGGTCCAGTGTCTGTGGCATGGTTCGCTCCAGGAGTTGACGTACAGCCTGTACGCATCTTTCATACAGACTGCATGAATGTCAAGCGAACCCAGGTCGAACGGTCCGAGGCCACACGCGCCGCGCTCGTCGACGCTGCGCGCACGCTGTTCGGCGAGCGCGGCTACGCCGATGTCGGCACGGAGGAGATCGTCGCCCGGGCCGGGGTGACCCGCGGGGCGCTCTACCACCAGTTCGCCGACAAGCAGGACCTGTTCCGCGCCGTGTTCATCGCCGTCGAGGAGGAGGTGATCGCCCGGCTCGGGGCGGAGGTGGTGGCCAAGGCATCGAGCGCCGCGGAAGCCCTGTCGGCGACGATGGGCGCCTGGCTCGACGTCTGCGAGGAGCCCGACATCCAGCAGATCGTCCTGCTCGACGCGCCCGGCGTCCTGGGCTGGGAGGAGTGGCGCGAGATCGGCCAGCGCTATGCGCTCGGCGAGGCGATGGCACTGCTCGAGGCCGCGATGGATGCCGGCGACCTCGCCCGCCAGCCGGTGCGCCCGCTCGCGCACGTGGTCGTCGGCGCGCTCGACGAGGCGGCGCTCTACGTGGCGCGGGCCGAGGACCGCGCGACCGCCCGGGCCGAGACGACCGGGGTGCTCGAGCGGCTCATCGCCGGGCTGCGCTGACCGCCGAGCGGCGGCCCCGCCCGGCGCACGCCCTCCTCGACCGGGAGCTGCGCCAGCGCGTCGGCGAGCCGCTCGCCGCTCGGTACCGCGAGGTCCATGTCGAGCTCGAGCAGCGGGATCAGCACGAAGCGCCGTGCGAGCACCTGCGCGTGCGGGCAGCGAGAGCCGCTCAGACGCATGCGTGGTGTTCCCCAGCAGCAGCAGGTCGACGTCGATCGGGCGCGGTCCGTGGCGGATCCCGCCCTCGAGATCGCGGCCAAGCTCGCGCTCGACGTCCTTGCAGGCGTCGCAGCAGCTCCTCGGGGCCCAGCTCGGTCTCGACGCGAATGCAGGCGTTGAGGAAGTCCGGCTGGTCGAGCACCTCCCCGACCGGGTCGGTGTCGTAGGTCGACGAGGACGCGAGCACGGTCACGCCCGCGCGCGGGCAGCAGCTCGATCGCCCGCTGCAGGTTCGCGCGGCGGTCGCCGACGTTGGAGCCGAGGCCGAGGTAGCCGATCACGCGGGCGGCGGCGCCGAGCTCCTCGGCCATCCGCGCGGCCAGCGCGTTGAGCCCGCTCAGCGGCCGCACGAACACGGTGAAGTCGTCGACCAAGTCGTCGGCGTTGATCCGCAGCAGGTCGATGCCCTCGACCTCGCGGTCACCGACGTCGGCGCGGAACACCAGCGCGTGCACGCCGTCGCCGGACTCGAGCTGGTCGGTGTAGCGGAAGTTCGAGAACACGCGCATGACTGCGGCGAGCACGTATGCCGTCGCATCGCGGCCCTCGAACGCCCGGAACGTCACGGGCGAGTGGAACACCACGTCGTCGGCGAGCGTCGCCACCGCGGCGGCGTGGTCCATCGTCTCGACCGCGGCCCGGAAGCGCTCGGCGGCCGTCAACCCAGCACCGGCCCCAGCTGCCTCGACTGCGCCAGCAGCGTCCCGTCCTCGCTCCACAGCTCACCGTCCTCTTCGAAGAACCCCTCCGCGGACGTGCGCGAGCGGAAGACCGCCAGCGCGGGGCCGGTACGCCCCTCGGTGCGTGCGCGGAAGTGGATGGTCAGATCGATCGTAGGGACGCCGATGAAGTCCTGCACGAGGACGAACATCGACGGAAGCCATGCGTCGCTCAGCAGCGCCAGCGCGGGAGCGTCGAGCGGCGAGGGCTCGTCGCCGGCGAACGCGATCCAGCCGCCGGTCAGCGCCTCGGGCCCGCCGCTGAACGGCGCGTAGCCCACGACGCCCTGCGTGGCGAAGCGGTGGGCGATCCGCGGCAGCGCTCGGATCATCGCGCTCGACGAGGCCGTTGGGCGGCGGCACGTCGGGCCGCGTCGCGCCGTAGTTGAGCGAGCTCGGGAAGTCGCGGGAGAGCGCGGCGAGGGCAAGGATGCAGACGCGCCCGTCCTGCTCCAGGCGCGCCGAGTAGGTCGTCAGCTGCCGGCCGCGGCGCTCCTCGGTCACGACAACCCGCACCTCGCCTTCGACCGGCGGGCGCAGGTAGTGCAGCGTCAGTGACCGCGGCGCGCGCTCGCTGTCGTGCTCGCAGGCCATGATCGCCCGCAACACGATCGCCGCGAGGAAGCCGCCGTTGGCCCCACGCGGCGTGAACCAGTCCGCCGAGACGTGGGCGCGGTAGCTGCCGCCGCCGACCTCCTCGACGGCGGTGTCGCGCAGGAACGCGCTCACTCGTCGTCCGCGTCGCCGGACTGACGCCAGACCTCGACTGACACCTGCTCCACCGGCAGCGGGATCGGCGGCTCGGGCTTGGCCGCCTTGACCCAGACCTCCTCGGCGTCGAAGTGCTCGAGCAGCCGGTCGGCGACGGCGGTGCAGAGGCGCTCCAGCGTCTTGTACGAGCGCTGCTGGGCGACGAGCGCCACGACGTTGCAGACCTCGCCGTAGTCGACGGTGTCCTCGACCAGGTCGGTGACCGTCGCGTCGCACTCCCCCACCTCCATCCGCAGGTCCAGCACGAGCCGCTGGCCGACCTCGCGCTCGGCAGCGCTGACGCCGTGGTGGGTGTAGAGCGACAGCCCGGTGACCTCGATGGTCACCTCGGTGTTGCGGTGCCCGTCCTCGTCGTCGATGTCGTCGATCTCGTCGTCGCGGTCGTCAGGGTCCATCGCGCCGCAACGTAGCAGCCGCCACCTTCAGCGCGTCCGCGGTCGCGGCGACGTCGTGGACGCGAAAGACGGTCGCGCCACGCTCCATCGCCAGCACGGTGGTCGCGAGCGTCGCCGCCACTCGGTCGTGCGGATCGTCGCGGCCCGTGAGCTTGCCCAGGAACGACTTTCGCGACGTCCCGATCACGACTTCGAAGCCCAGCGCCGCGATCTCGTCCAGGCGCCGCAGCAGCTCGAGGTTGTGCTCGATGGTCTTGCCGAACCCGATCCCGGGGTCGACCGCGATCCGATCCTCCGCGATCCCCTGCGCCACGGCGAACGCAGCACGCTCGGAGAGGAACGCCTTGATGTCGTCGACGACGTCGTCGTAGCGCGGGTCGTCCTGCATCGTGCGTGGCTCGCCGAGCATGTGCATCAGGCAGCACTCGCAGCCGCGCTCGGCGACCACGGCCGCCATCTCCGGCTCGGCGCGGAACGCGGTCACGTCGTTGACGTACGTGGCGCCGGCATCGAGCGCCGCACGCGCAACCGCGACCTTCGACGTATCGATGCTGATCTGCGTGGCGCCGGCGAGCGCCTCGATGACGGGCACGACCCGCCGCAGCTCCTCCTGCACCGGAACCGGCGCGGCACCCGGCCGCGTCGACTCGCCCCCAACGTCCAGGATCGCCGCGCCCTGCGCCCTCAGCTCGCGGCCGTGCGCAACCGCGTCGTCGAACGAGAACCACTCGCCCCCGTCGGAGAAGGAGTCCGGCGTCACGTTCAGGACGCCCATGATCCGCAGCGGCCGCGTCACGGCGACGACCCTATGCCACCGCGCGTCGCGGCTGATGCTTTGCGGGCTTTGCGTTGACGTTCGGTGGCGCGCAGCGCGGTCGCTCGCGTGAGCGCTCCGCGTGGACTGCGGTCACTGAGGGAGGGGGTGAACCGCTGGCGCTCACTTGGGCTGCCTACGTCGCCCAAGTCGCGTTCGGTTGCGGCCGCGCCAGGCGTGGGCCCCCGTACTTCGAACTATTCGTAGCCGCGGGGCCCAAGCTCACGCCGAGCGCATATGCCCTTCAGCCAACGCGTGACATTGGGGTCTGACCCATTTGTCCCCTTTGTCCCTCGCGCTCGTTGTGGGCCGGATTCTCCGCGCATAGCGCGGTATATCCGGCCCAGAACCTCGCGCGGGTGACGACCCGCTTCCTCAATGCCCGAACCACACCCCGCACCCCACCAACGCCCGAACTGAACGCCCACGCAACTCGGCCAAAGCGTCAGTACGGACGCGCGACAGGGAGAAGCGGCGGGGAGCGGGTCAGGCGAGTTCGGGCTTCTCGGGCAGGTCGAGTCCGCGGGACTCGGCGCCGGCGAGGCCCGGGCGGGGCAGCGGGCGCGGGGCCTCGCGGCCCGGGCGGTCGGCCGGGGTGGCCGACGAGGGCGGGTCGACGTCCTTGGGCGCCTCGTCGCCGAAGACGTCCTCCTCGCTGCGACCGTCGAGCAGTGCCTCGAACTGCTCGGCCTCGATCGTCTCGCGCTTGACGAGGATCTCGCTGATCGTGCCGAGGTGCTCGCGATGCTCGGTGAGGATGTCCTTGGCGCGCTGATGCGCGGCCTCGACGATGCGCCGGATCTCGTCGTCGATCTCGCGCGCGATCTCGTCGGAGTAGTCGGGCTCGGAGGAGAACTCGCGGCCCAGGAACGGCTGGCCGTGGTCGTGGCCGAACACGCGCGGACCGAGCTTCTCGCTCATGCCGAAGCGCATGACCATCTGCTTGGCGGTCGCGGTGACCTTCTCGAGGTCGTTGGACGCGCCCGTCGTGATCTCGCCGAAGACGATCTCCTCCGCGGCGCGCCCGCCGAGGGTCATGGCCATCGTGTCGGTGAGCTCCGCGCGGGTGGTGAGGAAGCGGTCCTCGGTCGGCATCGAGATCGTGTAGCCGAGCGCCTGGCCGCGGCTGATGACCGAGATCTTGTGGACCGGGTCGGAGTGCTCGAGGAAGTGGCCGACGATCGCATGGCCCATCTCGTGGTAGGCCGTGATCAGGCGCTCCTTCTCGCTCATGACCCGGGTCTTCTTCTCCGGGCCGGCGATCACGCGCATGATCCCCTCTTCGAGCTCCACCTGCGTGATCTCGCGCTTGCCGTTGCGGGCGGAGAGCAGGGCAGCCTCGTTGACGAGGTTGGACAGGTCGGCGCCGGTGAAGCCCGGGGTCTGGCCCGCGAGCGTGTCGAGATCGATCACCTTGGCCAGCGGCTTGCCGCGCGTGTGGACCTCGAGGATCTTCTTGCGCCCGCCGCGGTCGGGGCGATCGACGACGATCTGGCGGTCGAAGCGGCCCGGGCGCAGCAGCGCCGGGTCGAGGATGTCGGGGCGGTTCGTGGCGGCGATCAAGATGATGTTGTCCTTCATCTCGAAGCCGTCCATCTCGACGAGCAGCTGGTTGAGCGTCTGCTCGCGCTCGTCGTGACCGCCGCCCAGGCCGGCGCCGCGATGGCGCCCGACGGCGTCGATCTCGTCCATGAAGATGATGCACGGCGAGTTCTGCTTGGCCTGCTCGAAGAGGTCGCGCACGCGGGAGGCGCCCACGCCCACGAACATCTCGACGAAGTCCGAGCCGGAGATCGAGAAGAACGGCACGCCGGCCTCGCCTGCGACGGCGCGTGCCAGCAGCGTCTTGCCGGTGCCCGGCGGCCCGTAGAGCAGCACGCCCTTGGGGATCCGCGCCCCCAGCGCCTGGAACTTCTTGGGGTTCTCCAGGAACTCCTTGATCTCGTGGAGCTCCTCGACGGCCTCGTCGACCCCCGCGACGTCGCGGAACGTGATCTTCGGCGAGTCCACGCTGAGCCGCTTGGCGCGCGACTTCCCGAAGGACATCACCTTCGATCCGCCGCCTTGGACCTGGTTCATCAGGAAGATCCAGAACCCGATGAATATGAGGAACGGCAGGACGTACGTGAGGAGCGACAGCCACCCGTTCGAGTGCCGGCTCTCGACATCGTAGTTCTCGATCTTGCCCTCGGCCTTGGCGACCTGGAGCTTGTTGGTCAGGACGTCGCCATCGGCGTCCGTGAAGCCCGTGTCGTAGTGCTTGCCGTTCTTCAGCTCGACCGCGATCGAGTTGTCCTTGTTCTTCAGCGTGACCTTCTTGACGTCGCCGTTGGCCAGCTGCGTCACGAAGTCGCCGTACGTGTACTTCGTCCCGCCGTCGCCGGGGCTGATCAGCTTCTGCGCGAAAAAGGCCAGCACCACCACGATCAGGATGGGGAAGGCGGCGCTCTTGAAGAACCGGCTCATGAGAGGGGAAATGCCCGCGGGGCGGACAGGACGGTCAAGCGTAGCAGGGGAAAATTGCCGTTCTGGAAGGGTTTATTGCTCGACCAACGCCGCGACGTACGGCAGGTTCCGGTAGCGCTCGGCGAAATCGAGGCCGTAGCCGATGACGAACTTGTTCGGGATCTCGAACCCCACGTACTGGGCCCGCAGCTCCACCTTGCGCCGCTCGGGCTTCGTCAGCAGCGCGCAGACCTCCAGTGAGGCGGGGCCACGGGCGCCGAGGTTGCGCAGCAGGTACTTGAGCGTCAGGCCGGAGTCCACGATGTCCTCGACGATCAGCACGTCGCGCCCCTCGATCGCCGCGTCCAGGTCCTTGAGGATCCGTACGACGCCGCTGGAATCGGTCGCGCTGCCGTAGGAGGCGACCGCCATGAAGTCGACCTCGCACGGGATCGAGATGTGGCGCATGAGGTCGCTCAGGAAGAACACCGCGCCCTTGAGCACGCCGACCAGCAGGAGGTCCCTGCCCTCGTAGTCGCGCGAGATCTGCTCGCCGAGCTCCTTGATGCGGTGCTTGAGCTGGTCGGCCTGGACGAGGATCTCGCCGATCTCGGGTTCCGTGGTCATGGAGCGCGAGAGGTTAAGGGGTTCGCTCGAAGCGCAGCACGCCCTGCTCGACGACGGCCCGCGCCCCGTCGCCGACGTCGAGCGCGCCGTCGAGACGCAGGAGGTCGTCGAAGCGCGCCACGGCGCGCGGCACGGGCGCGCCCATCGCCTCCTCGGCGAGGCGCCGGACGACCAGGCGGCCGAGCGCCGGGGGCAGCTCGCGCAGGTGCTCGACCGAGATCCTGTCGCGGCCGGCGAGCGCCGTGGTCACCACCGCGTCGAGCACCTCGGCCTCGTCGCGCAGCAGCGCCGCGGTGCGCAGGATGTTGGCCTCGGCGCGCGCGTCCACCTCGCGCAGCGCGGGCACGAGCCCCCCGCGCACGCGGGCGCGCGCGAACAGGGCATCGTCGTTGGACGCGTCGTCGACCCAGCTCAGCCCGCGCGAGCGACACCACGCCGCGGTCTCCTCGCGCGTGACCTCGAGCAGCGGTCGCACGAGCCGCCCGGAGCGCGGCGCCATCCCCAGCAGCGCCCGTCTTCCCGGCGACGACGCCAGCCGGTAGAGGACGGTCTCGACCTGGTCGGTCGCGGTGTGCGCAGCGGCGAGGTCGGCCCCGCGAGCGGCGGCCAACCTGGCGCCCGCGGCGTAGCGGACGTCGCGCGCCCACGCCTGGGTGTTGCCCTCGACAGGCCCCGGATGCTCGACGTCGAGCTCCACCTCAAGCCGCCGGCACAGCCCGCGGCAGTGCTCCTCCTCAGCGGCGGCCTCCGCGCGCAGCCCGTAGTTGACGTGCAGCGCGGAAGCGGCCGCGCCGAGCTGCACGCTGACGTCGAGCAGGCACGTCGAGTCGCGCCCGCCGCTGAGCAGGATCACGACCGGGCGCCCGCGCGCGATCAGCCCGCCCGCCTCGACATGGGCGAGCAGGTCCATCGCTCACTCGTCCGCCGGCCGCGCGAGGAACAGCTCGGTCGGCTCGGAGAAGCCCTTCAGCCGAACCTCGCCGATGCGCTCGAACTGCAGGTGCGGACCCCCCTGCTCGACGACCGGCCGCGTGCAGACGACCTCGCCCCCCGCCGCCCGTGCGGCGACGCGCGCGGCCTGGTTGACCTCACGCCCGTAGTAGTCGCCGTCGCGGTACAGCGTCTCGCCGTAGTGCAACCCGATCCGCGGCAGCGGCCGCTCGACGTGCAGCGCCTGGAAGCCGACCGCCCAGTCGACCAGCGCGCTCGGATCGCTGCCGACGACCATCACCTCGTCGCCGATCGTCTTGATCACGCGCGCGTCGTCGGGCAGCGTGTGCTCGACGTCCGCGACGAAGCGCTCGACAGCGCTGACCGCCTCCTCCTCGCCGACCTCCTCGGTCAGGCGCGTGTAGCCGGCCAGGTCGGCGAAGGCGATCGCCACGCGCAGGCGCCCGAGATCGAGCTGCTCGCCCTCGAGGTCGGCCTCCATGTGCCCGATGACGTCCTGCTCGACGAAGTGCTGCAGGAAGCGCTGATGGACGTGGTCCATGATCGGCGAGGCCAGCGGGAGCAGCTCGCCGGCGAGGCCCCACATCTCCTCGGCCATCTCCAGGCCGGGCACGCCGTCGCGCATCAGCGGCTCGTGCACGTAGAGGTGGAAGAGCCGCACCTCGGCGTCGGCCATCTGCGCGATCGCCTGGCCGTAGACGCGGATCAGCTGCAGGAACGCGACGAGCGGGAAGCCCGCCGCCAGCACCGCCGCGACGTAGCGCAGCAGCTGCAGGTCGTCCTCGGTGATCCGCGTCATCGCGGCCTGGCTGAGGCCCATCGTCGAGAAGATGCGCTCGATCAGCGCGGGCTCGAGGCCGGTCTCGCCCGCGGCGTCCTCGACCGTGTAGTCGCCGTCCTCGGTCGGGAGCAGATCCTCGATGTAGGCGAAGCTCAGCCGGCCGGCCTCGGTCGCCGCTGCGATCTGGCGCAGCGTGTGGCCGCGCTCGCGCAGGCGGGACACGATCCGCGCGTGGGCGATCGCGGCGGGCGTCCACGCGCCGTCCTTGGGGACCACGCCGGTGTCGACCCAGCGCTTGAGCGTGCGCGGCGTGACCCCGATGTACCGAGCGACCTCGGCGTCGGTGCGCTGCTCGGTGTCGCTCATAGAAGCGGCGGGCTCCCTAGAGAGAGAGTCCCGCCGCTTGCGGGCTTAACGTCCCGCTGCGTCGGCCATCGGCGCTCGTCTTGCGACCGGCGGCGCCTCGCGAGTGGCGAGCCACTCACTTTTCGGCCTGGTGCCTTGTTCGTGCCCATAGGACTACGCCGCGTCGGGACCGTTGTCAACGTCAAGCTTCGAGGTGCGGGTACTCGGCCCTGACCATGGCGAGGTAGCGCTCGAAGACGGGCTTGGTGATCGGCAGGATCTCGAGCGCCGCGCGCACGTCGCCCCCGGTCTTGATCCGCCGGCGGGCGATCGCCATCGCCACGTTCTCTTTCCCCTGGAAATAGCGATTTGCCGTCTCGGTCGACATCGTCATCCGCACGCGCGGCTCCCAGTCGACGTCGTCGGTCCACTCCCAGTGGAGGTTGCCGTCCTCGCCCTCGCGCGCGGGCCGGATGTTGACCACGAGGTCCGCGTCGGGAAAGTCGAATCGCTGCGGCACGTCGGCCGCGCGCAGCTTCGGCCCCATCGACGGGTCCTCGCTCATCAGCGCGAACGTCCGGTCCATCACCTCGCGAAACTGCGCGTCGTTTTCGAACATCAGAGGAACGCCCCTTCGCGCTTGATGAGGTTCTCGTACACCTTGGCCTGGATCTGCTCGCGGATCGCGTCCGTCAGCTCGAGGACGAGCCGCCGGTCGGAGGCGGCATCGGGACCGTACGCGCTCAGGTCGACCGGCGCGCAGAACTCGATGCGCCAGCGCGACGGCAGCGGCACCGCGCCGAGCGGCCCGAGCAGCGGAAACGTCGGGGTGATCGGCAGGTAGGGCATGCCGAGCAGCTTCGCCACCCCGGGCGCCTCGGCGATCTTCGGGTGGATCTCCTCGCTGCCGACGACCGCGCACGGGACGATCGGCGCGCCGCGTTCGCAGCGCGGTCTCGACGAAGCCCGCCGCGGCCGAAGCGCTCCAGCCGGTAGCGGTCCGAGTAGGGCTTGCTGATGCCCTTGGCGCCCTCGGGGAAGCACGAGCACCAGGTGGTCCTCGTCGAGCAGCCGGCGAGCGTTGGCGGGCGTGGCGGGGACTCCGCCGCCGCGCCGGATCACGGTGCCGGCCCACGGCAGCTCGAACGCCCAGTTGAGCACCAGGGCGCGCACGTCCCGCTCGACGTGCCGCCGGACCGCGGTGCCGATCATCGCCCCGTCCCACGGCACGACGCCGGCGTGGTTGGCGACGATCAGTGCGCGGCCGTCGGCAGGGACGTGCTCGGTCCCCGTTGCGGTGACGCGCCACCAGCGGTCGTAGAGCGCGTCGAGGACCGGCTGGGACGCGCGGACGAACGCGGCGTCGAAGCCCCACGCGTCCTCGTCGGCGGGCGGCGAGAGCAGTGTTCGCAGGCAAGGGTCGACCGAAAGCACCGCGAAGCGGTCGCGAGGTCATCATGCGACAGCAGCCTTTCGCAGGTCGGCGGCGACCGCGTCGATGGCGCCGCGCGTGTCGTAGCGCGGGGTGAACCCGAGCTCGTCGGTCATGCGCTCGGTCGCGACGCCGCGGCCGTAGCGCAGGTAGCGGACCGTGTCCTCGCTCATCGGCGGCAGGCCAAGCCGCCGCGCCGCGCCGGCGACCGTGCCGAACAGCGGGTGCGGCACCGGAACGGCGGGCCGGCCCATCCGCCGGATCGCTGCGTTCAGCGAGATCGTCCCGCGCCCGCCACGTTGACGGGACCGGCCACCGGGTGATGGACCGCGCGGTGCAGCACGGCGATCGAGTCGTCCTCGTGCAGCACCTGGACGCGCGGGTCGAACCCCAGCATCACCGGGACGACCGGCGCGCGCAGCAGCCGCGTGATCGGCGTGTCGAGCGTCGTCCCGATGATCGGCTGGAGCCGCAGGACGGTGCAGGTCACATCGGCGCGGCGGCGCGCCAGCCCCCCGACGAGCTTCTCGATCTCGCCGAGGTCGCGCTGGAAGCGCGTCGCCGCGGATCGCAGCGCCATCTCCTCGGACAGGAAGGCGGGCGCCGCCGGCTCGCTGCCGTAGATCGCCGCCGAACCGCGAACGACCAGCGTCCTCAGCGTCGGCAGGTCGCCCGCCGCGGCCAGCAGCTGGAGCGTCCCCATGACTGTCACGTCGTGCAGCTGGCGCGCTGCGCGGCCGGGCTCGGGGAACTGCGGGATGTCGGCGTGCACGATCGCGTCGACCGCCGACGCGCGGATCAGCGTGCGCAGCTCCGGCGCGCGCAGATCGGCGTCGATCAGCGTGATCTCCGATGCGACGTCGGGCGGCGGCGTGCGGGTGTCGATGCCGACGACGCGCTCCACCTCCGGGTCGGCGAGCAGTGCACGCGCGAGGCCGGTGCCCCAGAAGTTGGCGACGCCTGTGATGAGGATCCGGCGCGCGAATTCGGACCCACCCACCTCACCCACCTGGCCGAGTCTATCCTCGTGCCGCCCTATGCCGATCCACGTCCACCCCACGGCGGAGCTGGCTCCGCGCGCACTGCTGCCGGGGGATCCCGGGCGGGCGCTGGCGCTCGCGCAGGTGCTGCTCGACGAGCCGCGGATGTTCAACCACAACCGCGGGCTGTGGGGCTACAGCGGACCGGCGAAGGCCGACGGCGCGCCGCTGACGATCCAGTCCACGGGGATGGGCGGGCCGAGCGCGGCGATCGTCGTGCACGAGCTGATCGAGCTCGGGCTGACCACCGCGATCCGCGTCGGAACCTGCGGTGCGCTGGTCCCGGAGCTGGGCCTCGGCGATCTCGTGGTCGCCTGCGAGGCGCTCGCCGAGGATGGGACGAGCCGTGCGCTCGGCGCCGACGGCCGGGCCGCCGCGGACCCGGGGCTGACGGCGGCGCTGGCCGCTGCCGCCGGCGTCCGGTCCGAGGCGGTCGTGACCCACGACGTCTTCTACGACCCGGTCGACCGCATCGCCGAATGGACGGCGCAGGGAGCGGTCGCGGTCGAGATGGAGGCCGCGACGGTCTTCGCGGCCTGCGCCGCTCAGGGCGTGCTCGCCGGCTGCGTGCTTGCCGTGAGCGACACGCTGCTCGGCGGCCGCGAGCGCGTCGATCACGACGGGCTCGTCGCGATCGGCGAGCGCCTCGGGGCGGTGGCGGTGGAGGCGCTGGCGCAGTGAAGGCCTCGGTTCAGCTGGGCCTGCTGCTCGCGCTTGCGACCGCGTTCGTCTCGATCCTCGGCTTCCTCTACAAGCAGCGCGGCGCGTCGTCGATCGAGACGATCGTCTGGCGCCGGCCGCTGCGAGCCGTCGCGGTCCTGTTCTCCAACCGCTGGTTCGTCCTGGGCATCGTCGTCGCGATGGCGTCGTGGGGCCTGCATGTCGCGGCGCTCTCGCTGGCGCCGATCTCGCTCGTGCAGTCGGTGATCGCCGGTGGCCTGGTCCTGCTGACCGTGATGGCCGAGCGGCTGTTCGGCATCGAGGTGTCGCGTCGCGAGTGGATCGGGGTGGCGCTGTGCGCCGCGGGCCTGGCGTTCCTGGCGGCAACCGTCGGCGACGGCGCCCACGACAAGCACTCCGACTACACGGGCTCGACGCTGGCGGCCTACGACGTGCTGCTCGTCAGCCGCGTCGCTGGCGCTGATGGTCCTGGCCCACCGCCGCGGCGACGCCACGGGTCTGGCGCTCGCGGTCGCGGCCGGCCTGCAGTGGGGCGCATCCGACGTGACGATCAAGGCGTTGTCGGACCACCTGGGCGCCGACGGGATCGGCGTCCTGATCAACCCGCTGGCGTTCGTGATCCTCGCGCTCTCACTGGTCGGCATGGTCGTCTCGGCCCGCTCGCTGCAGGTCGGCGACGCCGTGCCGGTGATCGCGGCCACGTCGGCGGCCGCGAACCTCACGACCATCGCGTCGGGGCTGGTCGTGTTCGGTGAGCCGCTGCCCGACGGCGCGCTTGCGGTGGTGGCGCGGCTGGCCGCGTTCGGGCTTGTGGTGGTCGCGGCGTTCCTCACGCCGGGACCCGCCGGCGCGGGCGGGCGGGCTAGGTATTCGGAACCTTGAGCCGCTGCTGGTTGCGCGAGACGGTGCCCTTCGAGCCGGGCATCGCCTTGTGGATGGCGGCGAGGTCCTTGCCGATCTCGTCGAGACGGGCCGCGATCGCGTCCAGGCGCCCGTCCAGGGCAGCCGAACCGCTCAGGCTCGCCAGGCGCTCGTCGAGGCGGTCGACACCGTCCTCGATGCCCTCGAGGCGCTGCGAGAGGGAGCGCACGCGGCGCGTCAGGCGCTCCAGATCCGCCGCAGAGGGCAGGTTCAGCGCCCCCATCGCGACCTCCTGGGCCTGAGCGGCCTTCTCCCTGGCCTCGAAGGCACGCGCGAGGGCGCCGTGGACGAGGGGGTTCTCGAGCAGGTCCTGAGCGAGCTTGCCGAGGGCGTCCTCGCCCTGACGGGCGATGCGCTCGCGAAGCCCTTCGCTGGCGGCGGTGTCTGACATGACGCGAAGGCTACCCGTCGAGGCTCAAAACAGCCGTTCCTCACCCTCAAGTCGAGGGTTAGGAGGTCCAATTCTGCCCAGCACGAACCACGCAAGGGTCAAGCAAGCGGGTTTGGAGGCCGATGCTACGGGCAAGTTTCGGCCATCGCGAACGTTGTTAAGGGTGTCGCTCCCCACCCACTGGTTCACCTTTGCATTCCTCAAAACAACCACGTAGGTTCAGGCGCTCGGGCCCCGACCGCCATGGTAGGGTCACCGCCGGTTTCCCCCGAGCATTGCGCGGGGCGGATCGGCGGGAGGAGAAGCCGCACTTCATGCACACGCGCAAGCTGCTCATCGGGTTGGTCGTCGCCGGGCTGTTCGCAGCCGGGTTCGGCAACACCATCCTGCCCGCGGGCGCGCAGGAGCGCACGGTCTACGTGACGCTCGTGACCGGCGAGACCGTGCCGGTCACCGTCACAGCCCCGGCGGGCACGCCGGCCGACCAGATCCCGGTCCCGACGGTCAGCACGCCGGTCGTCTCCGTGTCCGACACCCCTCCGCCGGCCTCCACGCAGGACAGCACGCCGACGAGCCCGCCGTCCACGCAGCAGTCGACCCCGACCGCGCCAACTGCCGCCCAGCCCCAGGGCGGCCAGCAGGAGCAGCAGTCCACGCAGGAGTCGAAGGCCCCCAAGCCTCAAGGCGAGGGTAAGACCAAGACGCTCATCGACGACTCGATCAAGAAGGCGAAGGAGCAGGCCGCGAAGGACCGCACCGCGCAGGGCGTGCCGACCACCACCAACCCGACGCTGTCGGTGGCGATCCCGGGCCCCGCCCCGATCGGCGTCCCGAACTTCTTCATCGAGAAGTTCCGCATCCCGCCGTTCCTGCTTCCGATCTACCAGGCCGCCGGGATCGAGTACGGCGTGCGCTGGGAGGTCCTCGCCGCGATCAACGAGATCGAGACCGACTACGGGCGCAACCTCAACGTGTCCTCCGCCGGCGCCCTGGGCTGGATGCAGTTCATGCCGTCCACCTGGAAGCAGTACGGCGTCGACGCCAATCACGACGGCCAGAAGGACCCCTACAACCCGGTCGACGCGATCTTCGCCGCTGCGCGCTACCTCAAGGCCGCCGGCGCAGCGACGGACGTCAGCAAGGCGGTCTTCGCCTACAACCACGCCGACTGGTACGTCTCGAGCGTCCTCATGCGCGCGCGTCTGATCGGCGGCCTGCCGGCTGACCTCGTCGGCTCGCTCACCGGCCTGACGCAGGGCCACTTCCCGGTCCACGCCAAGGCCCGCTACGCCGACGACCTCTCCGAGCAGGCCGCCAGCGCACGCGTCGCCAAGGGCCACAACGCCGCCATCCCGGTCGAGGGCTCCTCGACCCGCCGCGGCATCAAGATCTTCGCCAAGGCCGGCTCGCCCGTCATCGCCACGCAGGACGGCCGGATCATCGGCATGGGGACCAACCAGCGCCTCGGCCGCTACATCAAGCTGCGCGACGTCTACGGCAACACCTACACCTACGGGCACCTGAAGTCGTTCGCCCAGGCCTACCCGGTGCCGAAGCCCGAGACGGTCAGCCAGGCCAAGGTCGCCAAGGAGCTCAACCTCCCCCACAAGGACCCGAAGCCGACGGCCGCCGCCAGCGCCGGCTCGCAGCCGCGCCACAAGGCCGTCGCCACCCGCAAGCCCGCCGCGCGCCGATACGCCCGCAGCCGCGCCGACGACGCCCAACGTCACGGTCGCCAAGGAGCGCCTCTTCGCCAACCCGAAGCGCCCGGCGGCCTTCAAGAACGGCGGCCAGGAGCAGATCCTCAACTCCGACGCCAACTTCACGACGTTCAAGAGCTACTTCACCGAGGTCTTCGGCCTCAACCGCTACGACGTGACGCTCAAGCCGCTCAAGCGCGGCTCGAAGGTCATCGCCGGCACGATCCTCGGCCGCATCGGCCGTACCTCGCCGAAGCTCGCCCCGCACGTCCTCTTCGAGATCCGCCCGGCCGGCCGCGGCGCGCCGCGCATCGACCCGAAGCCGATCCTCGACGGCTGGAAGCTGCTCGAGTCCACCGCGATCTACCGCGCAGCCGGCAAGAACCCGTTCTTCGGCGCCGACGCCAAGGACCCGACGGTCGGTCAGGTCCTGCTGATGAGCAAGGAGGCGCTGCAGCGCCGCGTGCTCGAGGACCCGCGCATCTCGGTCTACGACTGCGGCCGCCGCGACATCGCCTCCGGCCAGATCGACCGCCGCGTGCTGGCGACGCTCGAGTTCCTGA
Source organism: uncultured Actinomycetes bacterium (assembly GCA_963794105.1). Taxonomy (GTDB): domain Bacteria; phylum Actinomycetota; class Thermoleophilia; order Solirubrobacterales; family Solirubrobacteraceae; genus AC-49. Next base: position 25,114 of record CAWCEB010000057.1, read on the forward strand.
CCGCGTCCGGCCTCAAGCCGACGGTCTCGGCGCTCAAGTGCGGCCACAGCCTCTACACGACCTCGGGCAACATCTCCGAGCACTCGTCGGGTAGCGCGGTCGACATCGCCGCGATCAACGGCATCCCGATCGTCGGCCACCAGGGCTCGGGCTCGATCACCGACATCACGATCCGCCGGCTGCTGACGCTGCAGGGCACGATGAAGCCCCACCAGATCATCTCCCTGATGACGTTCGACGGCGCGGACAACACGCTCGCGCTGCCGGACCACTACGACCACATCCACGTCGGCTTCCACCCGCTCTACGGCGACAACAAGAAGCTCGGCAAGCAGCTGGACTCGGTCCTCAAGCCGGGTCAGTGGATCAAGCTGATCGACCGGATCGGCTCGATCGACAACCCGACCGTGATGACGCAGCCGTCGAAGTACGCGATCCGGGTCGCGACGCCCAAGCGGGCCAGCGACGCCCACGTGGGCGAGTAGTCTCGCGCGCCATCGGCACGCTGTTCGGATTCGTCCAACTGGAGTTCCCGTGGGCGCTGGGGCCACCTGACGGCCGCTACGTCCTGCGCGGCCATGCGGGCGAGCCCGAGCACGTGCTCGTGACGACGACGCTCGGCGCACCCCAGCGCCGGCTGCTGGGCAACCGCCCGCGGCCCGCCGGGACCGAGCCCGCCCCGGTGCCGACTGCGCGCGCGACGCTGGTCGCCGCCAGGCAGTTCGACTCCGGCGCGGACGCCGCGGCGTGGCTCAAGAACGCCACCGAGGACGACATCGACGAGGCGATAGCGGTGCTCAACCGGGTGCTGCACCTGCAGCGCACGGCCGCCGCCGACGCGTTCGTGCGCGAGGTCGCCCGCGGGCAGGCGCTGATCGCGCGCGTCGGGTACGGCGAGGGCGAGGAGGTCGCCCACGGCCGCTGGACCGAGGCCACCACCTTCCCCACCCCGCGCGCGGGCCGGACGCGGCGTGCGGCTGCATTGCGCCCGCAGGAGCGCCTCGCGGCGCTGCTCGGCGGCCGCGACGCGCCGCTGGCTGCGGAGGAGCTCGCGTTGCGCGCACGCCTGGACCTCGACGCCGGCCGTCGCCGAGAGGCCGCGCTGCAGCTGCGCATCGCGCTCGAGGCCGCGCTGGCCGAGCTCGAACCGTGGCGTGAGCAGCTGAGCGAGCGGCTGGCCGAGCTGCGCGACGAGCGCGGCGCCGTCGGTGCCGCTGCCAACGCGGCGCTGCAGGGCGGCATCGACGACGCGACCGCGGCGGACGTCGAGCGCGTGCTCGAGCGGCTCGAGGCGGCGCTGCGGGCGCGCATCAGCGCCGGGCTCGACACGTAGGGACAATCTCGGGATGGCCAATTCCCCAGCGCCCAAGGACGGGATCCTGCTGACGCACTTCATCGTGTCCGACGACGTCGAGCGCTCGCGCCATTTCTATGCCGACGTGCTCGGCGGCGAGGTCGTGCGCGAGGGCGAGCCGACGATCGTCGCGCTCGCCAACGGCTGGGTCACGATCAACGTCGGCGGTGGGCCGACCGACGACAAGCCGACGGTGACGCTCGCAAACACCGACCGAACCGGATCGGGTCAGCAGCTTCCTCAACATCCGCGTGTCCGACATCGAGACGATCTACCGGGAGTGGAGCGCGCGCGGCGCCGAGTTCCTGACGCCGCCCGATCGACCACGGCCGCGAGATCCGCTGCTACATGCGCGACCCGGACGGGCACCTGATCGAGGTCGGACAGCCCACCGGCATGCTCCAGCCGGAGTAAGGCCCGCGCGCGAGGCGCCCGCCACTCCTCCGGCCTGGTCGTGGCGCTTGTGGCTCCCGGGGCGGCGCAGGCCACGACCGTGAGCGGCACGCTCACCGGTGCCAAGCTGCCGAAGAAGGGCAAGGGCGTCGCGGCCGTGCGGGCGATCGTGCTCGAGACCGGCACCGTCGGCGCCGCGAGGCGCACGAGCACCAAGGGCTCGTTCTCGCTGCAGCTGCCGCCGGCCCGCTACCTGCTCGACGGGCAGCGCCAGCCAGGGCGGCGGGCCCTACACCACGCTCGTGACCTGGAACTGGAGCTTGGGCCCGCAGTACTAGGAGCGCTTGTGGTCGGGGCGGTCGCGCCCGACCTCCGACCGAGCCCGGGCGCGATACTCAGGGGAGGTGAGAACCGAGCGGATCGTCTTTGCCGTCGCCGCCGCCGCGGCGGTCGCCCATCTCGTGGACCACCTACTCGTAGGGGTGGAGATGGATCTCCAGTTCGAGAGCGTTCTCGTGTTCGGCGCAGTCACCGTCGTCACCGCCTTCGCCTACCCGCGGCTTCCGTGGCAGCTCCAAGCGGCGGGGTCGGTCGCGCTGGGGCTCGGGTGGCTGGTGGGCGACTTCGTGCTTCACGCCCTCCCGGCGATCCGCGACGGCCCTCAGTCGACCGACTACACCGGGCTCGGGGCGACCGTCGCCGGCGGGCTGCTCATCGGCGTCGGCATTGCGGCGGCGCTCCGCGGCCGGGCAGCGGCTCGCCCGCTTGACCGCGCGCTGAACCAATAGGGAGACACGGCAGGACGGAGTCCTGGCGGCGTCGAGCGCCGGCGTCAGAGCGCCGCGACCAGCGCCTCGAGCTCGGCGACGACGTCGCCCGAGAGCTTGACCGCCGCACGCGAGTCCCAGGGCGTCGGGCCCTGCGTGACGAGCGCCACCGCGCCGCCGTTGGAGCGGGTGGCCGACGGGAGCTGGGCGATCGGGTGGACCTCCAGCGACGTTCCGACGCACAACAGCACGTCGGCGCCGGACGCGAGCTCGTAGGCGCGCTCCAGCGCGCCCTCCGGAAGGAACTCGCCGAACAACACGACGTCGGGCTTCAACGGCTCGCCGCAGTCGCACGCCGGCACGCTGATCTGTGAATGCTCCAGCCGCTCGCGCACCTCGCCGAGCGGGTACTGCGCGCGGCACGCGAGGCAGGACGAGTGCTCGATCGTCCCGTGGACCTCGATCAGCTCGGTCGTGCCCGCCTTGCGGTGCAGCATGTCGATGTTCTGCGTGATGACGGCGTCGAGCCTGCCACGGCGCTCCAACTCGACCAGCGCACGGTGCGCGCCGTTTGGCTCCTTGCCCTCCAGGGTCTGGAAGCGGTTGCCGTAGAAGTGCCAGAAGCGCTCGGGGTCGGCGCGCCACGCGTCGATGTGCGCGACCTCCATCGGGTTGACGTTCTCCCACAACCCGGAGCCGGGCGAGCGGAAGTCGGGGATCCCGGAGGGCACCGAGATCCCCGCGCCGGTCAGGGCGACGACGGAGCCGGCCTCACGGATGAGGCCGGCGAGCTGCGCTTGGGGTGCCGAAGGCCGCCATGTGGCTGCCTGAGGCGGGCCCCCTGGTTTCATCGGCCCTGCCACTGAGGCTTGCGCTTGCCCAGGAATGCGCTGATCCCTTCCTTGCCGTCCTCGGACTGGAACACGGCGCCGAAGCCGGCCTTCTCGGCCTCGATGCCCGCGTCGATGTCGCCGTTGGCGCTGACCTTCTTGATCTGCTCGACGGCCAGCGGCGCCTGCTCGGCGAGCTTGCGCGCCCACGCGAGCGCCGTGTCGAACAGCTCGTGGTCGACCACGACGCTGTTGACGAGGCCGAACTCGAACGCCTCCTCGGCGCCGATCGGGTCGCCGATCAGGTTCATCTCCAGCGCCTTGTTCTCACCCACCAGGCGCGGCAGGCGCTGGGTGCCGCCGAAGCCCGGGATGATGCCCAGCTTGACCTCCGGCTGGCCGAAGATCGCCGAGCGCGCGGCGATCCGCACGTCGGCGGCCATCGCGATCTCGTTGCCGCCGCCGAACGCGAGCCCGTTGACCGCGGCGATCACCGGGATGTCGCCTGTCTCCAGCTCGCGCAGCAGCGCGTGCATCTCGTGCAGGAGCTGCTCGCCGCCCGCGGCATCCATCTGCGTGAACGCCTTGATGTCGGCGCCCGCGCTGAACAGGAACGGGTTCGACGACGCGATCAGCAGGGCGCGCGCGCCGCTCTCCTTGGCCTTCGCGTAGACGGCGCCCAGATCCTTGACCACGGCCGGCGCGACCGAGTTCATCTGGCCGTTGGCCAGCCAGGCGATGGCGACGTTGCCGCGCGTCTCGAGCTTGACGACCTCGCCGGGCTGCTCCTCGTCCACCTGCGGGTAGGCGTAGAAGCCCTGGCCGCTCTTCGTGCCCAGGCGGCCCTGGGCGACGAGGCGCCGCAGGACGGTCGGCGGCGCGAACCGCTCACCATGCTTGGACTCGGCGTTCTCGAGCCGCTCGAGGATCGTGTCCAGGCCCTCGGTGTCGGCCTTCATGAACGGCGGCAGCAGCCCGCGGCGCGGGTCCAGGCCGGCGCCGGCCATCATCCCGAAGTCGATGTCGCGATGGGTCGCGACGCCCTCCTCCAGCACCAGGCACGCCTCGACGAACGTCTTGAGCGTCAGCAGCTCGACGAGCTCGTCGACGTCCGGGTCGGCGTCACCTTCGAGGTTCGGGTTGCCCTCGCTGTCGTAGAAGCCGTCGCCGCCGGTCTTGGCGCCGAGCTTGCCCTGCTGGACGAGGTTGCCCATCCCCTTGGGGAGGTAGAAGCGGTCGCCGTAGGACTCGTGCAGGTGCTCGGCCACGTGGTAGACGGTGTCCAGGCCGAGCAGGTTGATGAGGAAGTACGGCCCCATCGGCACGACGTTGGCGGCGCCGATGCCCTCGTCGATCTTCTTGATCGAGAGGCCCTTCTCCTCCTGCTCGCGCCAGACCTCGCCGATGCCCGAGTTGAGGATCCGGTTGACGACGAAGCCCGGCACCTCGGCGCACGTGATCGGCTGCTTCTTGATCGCCTGAGCGAACGTGATCGCCGCCTGCATCGTCTCCTGCGACGTGTCGTCGCCCTCGATGATCTCGATCAGCGGCATGACCGACGCCGGGTAGAAGTAGTGGAACCCGACGACCTTGTCGGGGCGCAGCGTCGCGTCGCCGATCTCGGTGATCGACAGCGACGACGTGTTCGTCGCCAGGATCGCGTGGCCGGGCGTGACGGCATCCAGCTCGGCGTAGACGGCCTGCTTGATCGCCATCTTCTCCGGGACGGCCTCGATCACGAAGTCGACGTCGCCGAAGCCGTCGTAGCTCGTGGTGCCGTGGATGCGCCCGACGATCTCGGCGACCTGCTCGTCGGCCTGCTCCTGGGTGAGCTTCTCCTTCTTGACGAGCCCGCCCATCTGGCCGGCCGTCACGTTGCGGGCCTCCTCGAGCCCCGCGTCGACGAACTCCTGCTTGACGTCCTTGAGGACGACGTCGAACCCGGCGGCGGCGATCGTCTGGGCGATCTGGCCGCCCATGGTGCCGGCGCCGACGACGGCGGCCTTGAACACGAACATGGTTTCGGGACAGCTCCTTGTTGCTTAGAGATCAGCTGGCGCCCGCACCTCGCGCTCGAAGCGCGACAGCGTGCGCTTCAGCGAGTCGGCCATGGGGCGCCGGACGAAGAGGGCATCGACTACAGCAGGAACGCCGCGGTCTTGCTTTATCGCGTAGTGCAGCTCGAGGGTCACGGTGGTGCCGTCGGGGCCGGGCTGGAAGCCGATGGTCTGGCGGCCGTGGATCTTCTCGTCCTCGACCTCGACCGTCTGGCCGACGCGCGCCTCGAAGCTCACCACCCGCTCGAGCACGCGCCCGCGGCCACCGGGCTTCGCATCCCAGACGACCAGGGCGCCGGGCTGGCGCGGCCAGCCCTCGTCGACCTTGAACACGTGCCCCAGGCCGTCCACGAAGGTCGGCCAGCGGCGCGTGTCGTACCACAGCTCCTCGGCGTCGCTGGCGGCGACGCCGGGGAGCAGCAGTTCGGCTTTGACCCGCCCCATGGCGGGGAACGCTAGATGGTCGAGTCCGAATAGTCGTGGTCCGCGGGGGCGGGCCAGGACGGATGCCGGGCGGCGCACGAGTCCGAAGCCGATACCGGTGGTATCGGCGAGGGCTCGAGTGCCGATCCGGCGCCGGCCTGGCACGTCATCCGCGGCCACCAGATTCGGAATCGAGCATCTGCCTACGCGGTGACGGCCTCGGGCTCGGAGACGCGGCGCGGCAGCAGCGTCTCGCGAGCGATGACCAGGCGCTGGATCTGGGACGTGCCCTCGTACAGCTGCATGATCTTGGCGTCGCGCATGAGCTTCTCGACGGGGTACTCCTTGATGAAGCCGTAGCCGCCGTAGATCTGCACGGCGTCCGTGGTGACCTCCATCGCAGTGTCCGCCGCGAAGCGCTTGGCGTGCGAGGACTCGAGCGTGTTGCGCTTGCCCTGGTCGAACAGCACCGCCGAGTTCCACGTGGCAAGGCGCGAGAGGTGCACCTTGGTCGCCATGTCGGCGATCATGAACTGGATCGCCTGGTGCATCGCGATCGGCACGCCGAACTGGACGCGCTCCTTCGAGTACTCCGTGGCGAACTCGAACGCGGCGCGCGCGATGCCGGTCGCCATGGCGGCGACGCCCGGGCGCGTGCGATCGAGGGTCATCATCGCGAGCTTGAAGCCCTTGTTCTCCTCGGCGAGGAGGTACTTGGCGTCGACCTCGGTCTCGTTGAAGGTCACGGTCGCCGTGTTCGACGCCCGCTGACCCATCTTGTCCTCCTTCTTGTCGATGACGACCGTGTCATCGCGCTTGACGAGGAAGGCGGAGATCCCGCGGTGGCCGGCGTCCATGTCGGTCTTGGCGTAGACCGTGTAGTAGTCGGCGTACTGACCGTTCGTGATGAAGCACTTCGAGCCGGTCAGGACGTACGTGTCGCCCTTCTTGACGGCCTTCGTGCGCATGCCCGACACGTCGGAGCCGGCGCCCGGCTCGGTCAGGCAGAACGACGCGAGCTTCGGCTCTGCGGTGAGGGCCTCGAAGAACTCCTTCTTGACCTCCTCCGACCCGCCCAGCAGGACGGGCGCGCCGGCGAGGCCGTTGGCCCCGAGCGACGTCTGGATGCCCGAGCAGCCCCAGGCGAGCTCCTCTTCGATGAGACAACCATCGAGGTAATCCAGGCCCGCCCCGCCGTACTCCTCGGGGACGTGGGTGTTCATCAGACCCACCTCGTGGGCCTTGTCGATCACGTCCTGGGGCCAGGTGCCCTCCTTGTCGTACTCCCAGGCGACAGGACGAATCTCCTTCTCCGCGAAGTCGTGCGCAAGATCTCGCAGGTTCTTCTGCTCGTCGGTGAGCGTGAAGTCGACCACTGGTCTCAGTTCTCCTAGTGAAGACGGCGACAGATTGACTGGTCAGTCAACTACCCCGAACGTTACCCGACGTCACGCGTTCGCGAGCAGGTAAATGACCAAAGCCAGGCCGCCGGCGAGCACGAGCACGGTCACGAGCACGAGCCCCCACTGCTCCGGGAAGACCGCTGGGCGCCTCGGCGCGAGCGTCCGGCGCCTGACACGCTTCCACATGGGCCACACTGTACGGCGGTGCAGGACGCGTTCTGGACAGTGCTCCTCGTCGTGGTGGTCGGCGCCTCGATCGTCGCCGTCATCACGTTCGCGCTGAGCGACAAGACCTACGCGCAGATCGGGCGCGGCGGGCTGTCGCTGCGCGACGGGTCGGATCGGCCCGCCGCCGAGCCCCTGGCCGGCGCCCGCTTCGAGGCGGTTCGCGACGACGAGATCCGCCAGATGCTCGAGGCGCGCAACGAGCGCCGCGTGCGCCGCGGCCAGGAGCCGCTGGACGTCGAGGCCGAGCTCGAGACGCTCGTGCGCCCCGCCGCGGACCTGGCGGCTGACCCGGGGCTCGTCGCCGAGGTCCGCGAGCTCGTGATCGCCCGCAACGAGCGCCGCGCGCGCATGGGCAAGGAGCCGCTGGACGTCGAGACCGAAGTCGCCCGGCAGCTCCGCGAGCTCGGGTGATAGAACCCGCAGATGGCCGATCCGCGCCGCTTTGAGCTCGAGGACCTCGTCGTTCGCCCGGGCACGTACTTCAACCCCCAGACCGAGGTCCTGCTGGTCGTCGACGACTCGCCCGACCTCGACTCGGAGATCTTCGACATGGAGGACTACGAGGGCGCCGACTGGGTCCTCATCTCCGACGAGACGCCCGTCGACGAGCACGCTCGCGATGAGCTCATCGAGTCCTTCCAGTCGACCAACCAGCCCGGCGTCACGAGCGCCGTCCCGGCTGACGAGGACGACGTCGACGAGGTCGACGAGATCGAGCCCGACGAGGACGTCGAAGAGCTGTAGGTCCTAGGAGGAGGCCTCGGTGCCGCCGGTCTTCGCCGGCATGCCGATGAAGAGCCGGTGGCTGCCCGAGCCGTACACGTGGTACTCGCGGCCGTGGCGGTGGACGATCCCGAACAGCCGCCCACTGCGGTCGTTGCCCGAGGTGTTCAGCAGCTTGCCGTCGTGCTTGCCGCCCGTGACCTTCTCGTAGGCGTGCCCGTCGACCTTCTCGAGCTTCGCCCCGGCGGACTTCAGCGTCTCTTCGAACGCCATCAGCTTCGCCTTGGGGTCGGCCTTGGTCGTGCTCGTCTTCGTGGCCGGCACGTTCGCGGTCGTGCTCGATGTGGCTGCGATGGGGTCCATCGCCATGGTGGTCGGCCGCGGCGGCGCGGGCTTTAGGCGAACAGGAACGCGAGGACGAACACGACGTAGACGGCCAGGAGCAGCATGCCCTCGTGCCAGGTGGATTCGCCCTCCTGCGTCACCTGGTTGGCGATCGTGACCGCGATCAGGACGGCGGCGAGCTCCAAGCCGTTGAGGACGAAGGGCATCGGGTGCGGCCCGACGACGAAGCTGGCGAGCACCAGGACCGGCACGACGAACAGCGCGATCTGGGCGCTGGACCCGATCGCGATGTTGACCGCCAGGTCCATCTTGTTCTTCATCGCGACGAGCACCGCGACCCAGTGCTCGGCCGCGTTGCCGACGATCGCGACCACGACCGCGCCGATGAAGAACTCGCTGAGGCCCGCGGACTCGGCGGCATGGTGGATCGAGCCGACGAGGATCTCGCTCATGATGCCGACCGCGACGCCGGCGATGCCGAGCATCGCAACCGATCGGCGGACCGTCCACGGCTCGCCGTGCTCCTCGTCGTCACCGTCGGGGTTGAACAGGTCACGATGCGTGCGCAGCGAGAAGATCAGGCCCGCGACGTAGACGGCCATGAGCAGCAGCGCAACGGCGAGCGAGAGATGCTCGACCTTCGAGCCGAAGTTGTCGATCTCGTCGTGCGTGCCGGGCAGGGAGCCGTGGCTGACGAGCTGGAAGACCGCGGGCATCGTGAGCGCCGCGGCGGCCACCAGCAGCATCGACGACTGTGCGGAGGCCGCGGTGCGGTTGAACACCTGGCGATCGCGCCCCAGGCCGCCGAAGAACATGGCCGCCCCGAGGACGAGCAGGATGTTGCCCAGGATCGAGCCGACGAGCGAGGCCTTGACGACCTCGTGCAGGCCCTTCTGCAGCGCGAACAGCGCGATGATCAGCTCAGGCGCGTTGCCGAAGGTGACGTTCAGCAGGCCACCGATCCCCGGCCCGCTGCGCACGGCCAGCTCCTCCGTGGCGCGCCCCATCAGCGCCGCCGTCGGGATCACGCCCAGCGCGGAGCAGAAGAAGACGACCGTCGGATCCACGTCGAGCAGCCGCAGGACGATGGCGATCGGGATGAACGGTGTGAGCCAGTACGGCCAGGACAACCCGGATCAGCCGCCGTTCACGAGGGCAGCGCACTTCTGGACCTGCGCAATGTCGGTCCCGGCCTTCTGAACGCAGTCGAGGTACTTCGAGGGCGCACCGCTCGATGGCGGCGTGGTGGTGCCGGCGGACGGCGTTGACGGCGTTGACGGCGTCGTCGTCGAAGGCGTCGTGGCGGTGCTGCCACCGGCGCCCCCCTGAAGCGCGGCCAGCGCGCTCTGCAACTCGCTGAACGGTCGCGCGCCGGCCGGCGCGTTGATCGTCTGGTCGCTGTTGAGGTTGGCGATCGTGAGGTCGAAGCGCAGCTCGCCCGACGACAGCCCGCCCGCCGCCTTCTGGGCGTCCTTGGGCACTGCGAGCGACACGCTCAGCGCCAGCCGGCGCAGCGCGTGGTCCTTCTCGCCGGTGTAGACGTCGACCTGCGCGCGCTTGACGGAGCGCTCGATCGTCGTCATCACCGTCTGGCTCAGCCCCTGCGGCACCCCCTGGGTGGTCGAGCCGCCGAGGTTCTTGGCCTTGCCGAGCAGCGTGTTGACGTCCGCCAGGAAGCGCGGCACGTCCACACCCGCGGCGATGTGGAACGTCGACGTCCCGCCCACATCGGCCTTGCCGACCTTGCGCGCGTCCTTCAGCCAGGCCGACGGGCTCACGCCCAGCGCCTTGAAGGACGGCCCGGCATCCTTGCTCTTCGCGGACTGCTGGGACTTCTCGTAGCCCGTCTTGAACTGGTCGAACAGCGCTTTGTCGACGCTGTAGGCGTGGCCGCCGAACTTCAGGTAGCCGGTGTCGCCAAGCGAGACCGCGCCGGCGTTGATCGTCTGGCCGCCGGCGGCGATGTCGAGGTTGAAGTCGAACTTCGGCAGCTTGCCCGCGCCCTCGCTGGCGAACGGCCCCGCGAGCTTGAACGCGATCGGCCCGGTGAGCGTCGGCAGCCCCTGCGCCTGGAACCCGAGCGACACGTCGAGCTTGCCGGACTTGACCGCCTTGCCGCCGGAGAAGGTGTCCTTCAGCAGCGTCGCCGTGCTGGCGTCACCGCCATCAGAGCTGCCGCAGCCGACTGCGATCAGGGGCAGCACGACGAGCAGCAGAGAACGGCGCAGGCGGGAGGGCACGGCGGCCCGAGCGTAGCGAAGCACCCATAGGATGGGCGTCGGTGGCTCCGCGCACCATCCTCTACACCGGCAAGGGCGGCGTCGGGAAAACCTCGGTCGCAGCGGCGACCGCGCGCCGCTGCGCGGCCGCGGGCCTGCGCACGGTCGTGCTCTCGACCGATCCCGCGCACTCGCTCGCCGACACGCTCGGGACGCCGCTGACCGGCGAGCCGACGCTGATCGAGGGCACGCTCTGGGGCCAGCAGGTCTCAGCCCAGGACGAGCTGGAGCGCAACTGGACCGGCGTCCAGGACTGGCTGAGCCCGCTGCTCGTCGAGCGCGGCGTGGATCGCATCAGCGCCGAGGAGCTCACGGTCCCGCCCGGGCTCGACGAGCTCTTCAGCCTGCTGCAGATCAAGCGCCACAACGAGTCGGGGGACTTCGACTGCGTGATCGTCGACTGCGCGCCCACCGGCGAGACGCTGCGGCTGCTGTCGTTCCCGGATGTCGCACGCTGGTGGCTCGAGAAGGTGTTCCCGCAGCAGTCGCGGATCATGGACGCCGCGCGCCCATTCGCCCGCGCCGTGCTCGACGTCGCGCTGCCGGGCGACGAGGTCTTCGACGACGTCCAGCGCCTCGTGCGCAACCTGATCGCGATGAACGAGATCCTCCGCGACGACGAGAACGTCTCGGTCCGGCTCGTGATGAACCCGGACCGGATGGTCATCGACGAGGCGCGGCGCACGTTCACCTACCTCAACCTCTACGGCTATCTGACGGACGCCGTCGTGGTCAACCGGGTCTTCCCCGCCGAGGTCGGCGCGTACTTCGGCGGCTGGCGCGAGCGCCAGCAGGAGCACCTGCGCGAGGTCGAAGCCGCCTTCTCCCCCGTGCCGGTCCTGCGCGCGCCGTTCTTCGAGGAGGAGGTGGTCGGGCCGCGGATGCTGGACCGGCTCGGCGAGGCGCTGTTCGAGAACGGCGACGCAGCCTCGGTGCTGCACAGCTCGGTCTCGCAGCAGCTCGTCGTCGGGGCCGATCACGCGGAGCTGCGGATGGCGCTCCCGTTTGCGGCGCGCGGCGACATCTCGCTGAAGAAGATCGGGCTGGAGCTGATCGTGCGCGTCGACGGCCAGAAGCGCACGCTGATGCTTCCACCGGCGCTCGGCGACTATCGTCCTGCCGGCGCCGAGTTCGAGGATGGCGCCCTGAAGGTTCGCTTCGATGGTCCCGCCCGAGCCCATGCCGACTGACGATCCGCTCGACGCCCTGCGCGAGCGCATCCGCGCCACCCAGGAGGCGGCCGAGCAGCTCGCCGGAGCGCCGCGCGGTGAAGGCGACGAGCAGACCGCTCGCGAGGCGCAGGCGCTGGTCGCGCTGCTGCAGACGCTGCGCGACATGGTCCCGCCCGAGCTGTGGCAGCAGATCCGCGACCTGATCCGCCAGCTGCTCCTGCTGATCCGGGCGATCATCGACTGGTGGGTCGACCGCATGGAGGGTCCGGGCCCGCGCGGCGCCGCGCCCGCGGTCGAGGACATCGAGATCAGCTGACCGACGGGCGCCCGCCTACAATCGGGGTGGATGGGCGTCCCAACCCGCATCGCGCAGTCCTGGCGAGGGCTGGCGCCGGAGCATCGCCTCGCCGCCATGTGCGCAGGTGGCCTGTTCGTGACGATGTTCCTGCCGTGGTACACCCGTGACACCACGGCGGTCATCAAGGGCCACCTGCAAACCGTGACGACCACGTTGATCGCGTGGAAGTCGTTCTCGTTCGTCGAGGCCGCCATCCTGCTGGTCGCAGTCGGCGTTCTCATCCTCTTGTTCGCCCGGGGCGAGCGCCGCGCCTTCCATCTCCCTGGCGGCGACGGGCTGGTGATCATGGTGGCCGGAGCGTGGGTCGCGCTTCTCGTGTTCTACCGCCTGATCGACAACAAGAACGGCGCCACGTCGGACATCCAGAAGGTCGACTACGGGGTGACGTGGGGCATCTTCGTCACCTTGCTGGCGGGCGCGGCGCTCGCATACGCGGGCTGGCGCATCCACCAGGCCCACCGGCCCGAACCCCCGCTCCCGGGCGAAGTGCCGACCACCGCGATCCCGCCCGACGCAGCCCGCACCGAGGTCGCGCCGCGCCCACGTCGCCGCCAGCCCCCTCCGGACGCCCAGGTGGAGGGTCAACTGACGTTCGACGACGGCCCGAGCTAGCCCGCAGCTCCGTTTCCCGCTCGGGGCGAGTTGCGTCCGGCGGCGCCGGCGTGTGGGCCCCGCGCCGGACTCAGGGGACTGTCCCCTCAGTCCGGACACGCACCGCGCCAGACGGGCGACCGAGCTGCGCGCCCGCTACGCCCGCAGCTCGGCCAGATACGTCGCAGTCTCGTCGGGGTGCAGGCCGCCGTGGTGGCCGCGGAAGTGGGTCTCGACGCCCGCGGCGCTGCGCAGCCATGCCTCGCGGCCGGCGGCGGGCAGGACGACGACGTCCCCCAAGCGGGCCGCCAGGCGATCGCCGATGGAGTCGAACAGGGAGGCTGCCGGGCGGACGTCGGCGCGGTCGCCCAGGCGCTCGGAGAGCTCTGCGATCACCGTCTCGGGCTCGCGGACGTGCAGGAAGACGTCGCGGGCCGAGCCGGCGGGCTTGGCCTGCGTGAGATACGAGCCGAGCTCCGGCCAGAGCTCGTCGAGGTAGTCGACGCGGTCGGGCGCCACGTCGACCTGGCCGTGGTCGGCCGTGAACAGCACCGTCACGCCCTCGAGCCGCGTGAGTGGCTCCATCGCGTCGAGCGCCTCACGGATCGCGGCGTCGAACTCCACAGACGAGGGGCCGTGCAGGTGGCCGGTCGCGTCGATGATGTCCCAGTAGAGCGTCGCGTAGTGCGGCCCGTCCGGGTCCGCCATCGAGGCGGCGAACTCGCGAACACCGCTCACGAGATCGGGGAACGGGTGGGTCGAGGAGCCGTCGAGCGCGACCACGCCGAACGGCGAGCCCGCGATCCGGTCGGGACCGAAGGTCGCCGAACGGATCCCGTCGCGCTCGAGACGGCGATACAGCGACGGGCCGGGCGACAGGTGCTGGACGTCGAACCCCTCCTGCAACAGCGTGCCGGGCCGCTCGCCCGCGCGGGCGAACAGGAACGGCACGATCACGGCGTCGAGCGAGGGCTCGTAGAGGTTCCACTCGTAGAGGCCGTGCTCGGTCACCGGCATCCCGAAATGCAGCGTCGGGATGTGCGCGGTCGTCGTCGACGGCGTCTGCGACTCGAGCGGCGTCACGTCGAGCCGCCGCACGAGCGGGTGGTCGTCGTGACGCTCGAGGAACCGCAGCCCGAACGCGTCGAGCAGCACGAGCGCCACGCGCTCGCCGCCAGCAAGCCTGCGCTCGACCTCGCCGGTGATGTCGGCGAACGTCCGCATCAGGCGGCGAACGCTACTCGGCGGCTGCTTCGAGGCGGCGGTACTCCTCCAGGGCCGCGCGCTGACCGACAAAAGGCAGCAGGAGCGCGTAGACGAGGTCGGGCACCAGGCGCGGGAGCTCGTCGAACTCGCCGCGCAGCACGCGCGCGTACACGACCTCGTAGATGCCGCCCACCACGGTCTCTGCGATCACCTCCAGCGCCGGCGGTGCGTCGTCGCCGATCACGGCCCGCACGTTCTCGAGGATCAGCTGCGAGAACCCGCGCATCGCGCCGTCGCGGCGGGCGACGGCCTCAGGGCCGGCCGCGAGGACGTCGACGATGCACGTCCGCGCGAACGCCGGCTCGCTCGCGAGGAAGCCCAGGAAGGCCGACAACCCGGCGCGGACCTTGTCCTGCAGCGTCCCCGCGGACTCCACTGCGCCGTTCACCCGGCCGAAGAGCTGGAGGACCACCGCGTCGTAGGCAGCCAGGAACGCGTGCTCCTTGTTCTTGAAGTGCTCGTAGAACGTCCGGCGCGACACCCCCGCCGCCGCGATGATGTCCTCGACGGACATCTCGCCGTAGCCCTTCGCGCTGCACGCCTCCGCCACGGCAGCCAGGATCCGGTCGCGCTGGTTCTGCGCGACGAAGCTGCGCGAGAGGCCATGACGGCCCGGCGGAAGCTTGCTCTGGGTCGGTCGCTGCGATGGCACGGCTTTCGAAAACATATCCGTCTCACCTGAATCCTGCTAGAGGGTTCACCCTGCCGCGGTGTTCCCGTGTCCGCTGGACCGTATTCTAGATACTCTGTTGTTTCTTGAGCGCCGGTTCGGTAGCGTCTGTGAACGAGGGGGTCGCGTGGTCTCGTCACTACAGCACGAGGAATGCCAGGCGCTCGTGGAGGCGGTGATCGACGCCGCCGGTGACACTGAGCGGATACCCCCGGCAGCCATCGAGCGCTGCTTCGGCTCAGCCGACGAGCTCGCCGCAGCCGCCTACTCCCGCGCTGCGCAGCTCTTGATGAGCGCCATGACGGACGGCCTCGCCGAGCCAGGGCCACGGCTCGTCCGCTGGGAGCGTGCGGTCCGCGCCGTCGTCGCCGCCGTGCGCCGGCGCCCGGGACTGGCGAACCTCACGCTGAATGAGTCCGCGGCCGGCTCGGACGAGATCCGCGAGCGCAGAATGCGCTATCGCCGCGAGCTCATCGACGTGCTCGAGTCCGAGTACGCGCGCGATCGCGACCCGTCAGAGCTGCCCGAGCTGCACGTCGAGCTCCTGGCCGGCGCCGTCTACCGCGCCTACGTCGCCGAAGCGGTGGCCGGGCGGCTCA
>CAWCEB010000058.1:0-6459 GCA_963794105.1 uncultured Actinomycetes bacterium
AATTCCCCCTCCGTCTTCCGCATCTGCGCGAGGACATTGCCCGCGCCCGTGCAGGGACCATGGGCGGCTTAGCGAGCGAACGCACAGCGGGCGCGCATCGACAGCCGAATAGCGGCGTGTGCTCGTGACGGAGGGGCACGCAGCGGCGACGGCGCACGACGCGGGCCCGCCTCGGTCCTCGTTGGGGCGAGTGTGGGATCCTGCCGAAGCATCCGGAGCTCGAGCTCGCGCAGCGCCGGAGACGGCTCAATTCCCAGTTCGGTCGCGAGCATGTCTCGGAGCCCTCGGTAGGCGGCGAGCGCCTCCGCCTGACGTCCCGAGAGGTAGAGGGCAAGCATGTGCTGGCGCCGGAGCCGCTCGCGCAGCGGGTGCTGCGAGACGAGCGCGTCGAGCTCCGCGGTCAGCGACGAGTTACCGCCGAGCGCGAGGTCGGCGTCGATCCGGTCCTCGAGGCAAGCCACGCGCAACTCCTCGAACCGCGCCGACTCCGTAACGGCGAACGGCTCGTCGAACTCCGCGAGTGCGGGGCCGCGCCAGAGCGCGGTTGCCTCCCGCAGGCAGCGCGCGGCTTGCGCCGCGGAACCGCTGGCAAGCTCGGCCCGTCCGCGCTCCCGCAGCCGCTCGAAGCGAACGGCGTCGATCGCCTCGGGAGGGATCTCGACCGCGTAGCCAGGCGAACGGGTCACCAGCACGCCGGGCAACAGCTTGCGGAGCCTCGACACATGGATCTGGATCATCTTGGCGGCCGTGCCCGGCACATCCTCGCCCCAGAGATCGTCGACGAGGCGGTCGATGGACACGGTGTGGTTGGCGTCGAGCAGCAGCCGAGCCAGGAGAGCGCGCTGGCGAGGCGGTCCAAGCGCGATCGACGCTCCGCCGTGAGCCACGTCCAGCGGCCCGAGCAGGCGCGCTTCCACCGTGGCGACCGCGGCTACCAACTCCTGCCCCCGAGCGGGCGCCAGATCACCGGTCAGCGATAGACGGATCGGTAGTTGCGGACGGTGAGCGGGACGCCGAGCGCTCCGAGGCCCACGATCACGGCGAACGCCAAGCCGATCGCGCTCCAGTCGTAGCCGTCGAGCATCAGGTCGCGCATGGCGCGCAGGACGTACTCGGTCGGGTTGGCGTCGATGATCGCGCGCAGCACACCGCTCTCGATCTGGTCCTGCGTCTGATACGCGGTGGTCAGGAAGATCAGCAGGAAGGCCATCGGGAAGATCGCCTGCACGGCTGCGGGGTCCTTGGTCTTCAGCGCGATGTTGGCGGTCAGGACACCGAACGTCACGATCGCGAACGAGCGTGCCGATCAGGAGGATGAGCAGGGCGCCCGCGAAGCCGGTCGGCGATCTGGGCGCCGAGCGCGAGTGCGAGGAGCAGCACCGCGCCGCTCTGCGCGAACAGGCGCGCGCCGTCGGCGATCAGGCGGCCGAGCATGATTGCGCCGATCGATGCCGGCGTCGTCAGCAGCTTGTACAGATAGCCGCTCTGGAAGTCGGCGGCCAAGCCGACAGCCGCGTTCGCGATCCCGGGCACCGTTGTCATGAGCACCGCTGCTGGTGCGAGGTACTCGTAGTAGTTGTCGGTCGGGAATCCCGGCAGGTGCCGGACAGACGCGAACAGGGTGCCGAAGACGACGAACATCATCAGCACCGGCGGGATCGAGAAGCCGAGGACCATCGGGTTGCGCGGGAACTGGACGAGGGACCGGCGCGTCAGAAGCCAGGCCGGGGAGTTCATGCCGCCGCCTCGTTCTCGAACGTCCGTCCGGTGTAACGCAGGTAGACGTCCTCGAGCGTCGGCTGCGGTGATTGACCACCGATCGAGGCCTTCAGCCCGCGCGGACTGCCCTCGGCGACGATCAGGCCGCGGTCGATGATGCCGATTCGGTCGCACAGCCGGTCCGCCTCTTCCATGTAGTGCGTCGACAGCACGATCGTCATCTCCAGCGCAGCGTTGAGGCGTTCAAGCGTCTCCCAGATCGCGGTGCGCGCGCGTGGGTCGAGGCCCTCTGTCGGCTCGTCGAGGAACAGGACCGGCGGCAGGTGGATGAGCGCCGAGGCAAGGTCGATGCGCCGGTTCATCCCGCCCGAGTACTCGCCGATGCGCTGCGTTGGCTGCGTCCTCGAGGTCGACCATGTCGAGCAGGAGTCCGGCCCGTCGCCTGGCTTCGAGCTGAGTCAGCCCGTGGAGGCGGCCTTGAAGGACCAGGAACTCGCTGCCGGTCGCGAGCTCGTCGACGCCCGCCTCCTGCATGGCAAAGCCGATGTTCCGGCGCACGTCCTTGGCGGCGCCTCGCGACATCGAAGCCGGCGACGGTCGCCCGACCCGCCGTGGGGCGAACGAGCGTCCCCAGCATCCCGATTGTCGTCGACTTCCCGGCCCCGTTGGGGCCGAGCATGCCGTACACCTCGCCGGTCCCCACACGGAACGAGATGCCGCGAACAGCCTCGGTGCCGTTCGGATAGCGCTTGGCAAGCCCGTCGACGACGATGGCGTCGGTCGCTGCGCTCGCGGCGGGGCCGATCGTCCCGGATTCGACCAGCTCGTTGAGGGGGGCCAATGTTGCGGTCATGTCCGCTAAGACGGGCGCCCCCCGCGAAGGACGCACGCCGCGCGTGACTCAGCGGCAATCGCAGGTCGAGCACGACCCGCTTCGTGACCGGTAGGCGGTCACGCGCCGCTGGCTGTCGAGCTCGACATGGCAGCAGTCGAGGAGCAGCTCCCCGAGCTGGTGGCGCCCACGCTGAACCCTGGCCTTCATGCCCGACACGGAGAGGCCGAGCTGCGCAGCGGCTTGGACCTGTGGCACGCCCTCGAGCTCGGTGAGGACGATGGCCTCGCGGTAGCTGTCCGGCAGGCGGGCGACCAGGGGCGCCAGGCAGGAGGCGAGCTCCGTACGCAGCTCGGCGGCGTCCGGCTCCGCCGGCGCGGTGACTGCGGCGGTGGCGGGCTCCGGCACGTCGGTGGCCTGTCCAGACGCAAGTTCACGGCGCACCGGCTTGCGGTAGTGGTCCGCAATGGCGTTGCTGGCGATGCGGTACACCCAGCTTGCGACGCGATCCGCGTGCTCGAGCTCGCCGCTGTGCCGGTGGATGCGCAGCATCACGTCTTGGAGGATGTCCTCCGCGTCCTCGCGCGTCGGGACCCGCCGAACCACGAACGCCAACAGACGATCATGCAGCTCAACCCAGACCGTCTCGGCAGTAGATGCGGTGAGCGCCTCGCTCATAGGCAACCGCAGCGTCTCACGATGGACGGCCCGCAGCAATCCGACTTCTCCGAGGGAGCGCAGCAGGACTCCTGCTGTTCAGGGCTGCAGCAGGCATTCGCGTCGGCCTTGCGAGCGAAGAAGTCCTGGAGGTTCGCCGGCAGCTCGTAGTTGACTGCTTGCGCTCGGGGCGGGCCGCCGTGGACCTCGCCGAGGATCGCGTCGACGATCAGGCCGACAGGGGCTTCGGCGTGGTCCTGCCCCCTATAGCTCCAGACGCGACAGAGCGTGTCGTCGTGGCAGTCGCAGCCACATGGCTCCGAGGCGCACGGGCTCTCCTTCAGCTCGAGCGCGATGTCTCGTCCATTCACACGGATGGTCGGCGAACTGACGAACCGCGACTCGCGCGCCTGCGTCATGGTCTCGACGAGCGTCTTGTGGACCTCGACCTGCGCGCCAGTCGCGGCGAGCACGCCGCCGACCATGTCGAGCGCGGTCTCGAGGCTCTCGCCGGTTCCGATACAGCGCGTGCAGGTCGTGAGATCGAGATACAGGAACTCGATCACGATGCGTTCAATCATCTGGCTGCTCACGTCGCTCGCTCCTTGAAACCGTCCGCGGCCTCACCGCGCGGGTTTCCATTAGAAAGAGACGCGTCGCGTGCCAAAAGGACGCAGAACTGGCTCCGCTCCATGGCCAGACGAACAACCAGGCGTATGCCCCAAACACTGCCCCACGGCGGTCCTGTATGGCGCTAATCTGGCTTACCTAAGCCAGTTCCAGGCCTACACGGGGAGATCTCGAAAACCGTTGTGCGGCTTCGCCGTACCGAGGGTTCGAATCTCGTCGCCATCCGCTGCCGGCTATCGCGCGACGAACTCGCGCCTGCGCGCGCCACCGCCGGTGAGCCCCTGATCTTCGCGCCACCGGTGGCGGCGCCGTTCGGCGACGTTCGGACCGCGCGGCGACCGCTTTCCCCCGGTGTGGACCATCCCGTCGCGCCGGAACGACGATCCGCGCGGCCGGCCGCGGCTGCGTGTCGTTCGCGGGCTGGACCTCGGCGTCGTGGTACGCGCATCGCTGCGCGACCACGGATTCTGAGCCGTACTCGCCGAGGTCGTCGACGCCGCGTGCCGCGGGGACTGCGCATGGCGATGCTGGAGCCGGGGGCGCATTGAAACGAGGCGGCCGGACCGAGGCCGGCTAGTCCCGGCAACAGTGGTGGCACTGGCTCGGGTATCGGTGACAGCGCTGCCGCGAGGTCGATGCTAGGGCGCTTCGGCAGACAGTGGCCGTCGCGATGGCCGCGCTGGCCGGCTTGGCGTCCAACGCGAATACGACGGCGTGAGTCGCGACGGTGAGCTTCCTCATCTCCGTTTCTTGCGGACGAGCGTGAGGCGGGACGACCGCGGCCGCGCCGCGTCGCCGAACGCGGCACCCGAGGTCACCGCTCTCACCACGAGCCGTCGGTGGTGACGCATGAGCGCACGTCCCCGGCGGTTCAGCCTGAGCTTGAGGCGCATCCGGTGCGCGGGAGGAACGGCGAACTTCGTCCGCGCGAGCACCGCGCGGCTCGCGCGCCGGCGTCGAGCCGAGCTCGAGGCCGTGCTGGTGCGACGGAGGACGAGGCTGCCAAGGCAGACGGGCGACCCCGAAGGGCAGGCACCGATGACCGTCACGGTGCCGTTGGCCGCGACGGACGCTGTGGGCGCCATCCGCAGGGGCCCGACCACGTCCACCCGTGGCGGGCACTTGAGAGTCTGGCTGAAATTCGCCTGCTCGTAGAGGAACCGCACGGTCCCGGTCGTGGTCCCGGTGGCCCCCGTCGCGTCCGTGACCGTCAGATCGACGTCCACGTCCGGCCGGGCGAAGGAAGCGATCTCGTTGTCTCCCTTGTGACTGACCCAGGCCCAGTCAAAGCGCCACGTCGTGCGGGGCTCGCCCCCGGAGTCGACGTCATGGGTGTAGGGACCACCTCGACGGACACCGGGTTGAACCAGCCGCCCACCTCGGCCACCCCGACATCGTGCATGACCCAGCGGTAGTCAACGATCGGCGCTCCGGCCGGCTGGGATCCCGACGCGTCGAAGGTGATCAGACCGTTGCAGACGTCGTGCGGCGCGTAGGTGAATGCTGCCGTGGGCCCTGGCGAGGGCGGAGGCGGTGGAGGCGGCGGAACGCGCGCGGCGCGCACCATGTTGCCGGCCGACCCGCGGTCCCAGATCGCAAGGCCCTGCCCGCCCGGTCCGGCCGCGAGGCGCAGGCCCTGGATGCTCGTCTCCTGTGCGACCGGAACGGGGACAGCCCAGCCGGCGCCGTCGGCCGAGCTCGTGTACATCAGTGACGTGGGGTTGCCGCTCGTCACCCTCCCTCCAGACAACGGATGCATGGTGGCATTTTGGCATTCTGTTGGTTTCCGGTGCCGCGATCGCAGCCGGACCGATGGGGTTCGCGGCCTGATTGACGGTCGTCGGACCCTGGAACGCCGAGCCGCGTCGAACTTCCACAACTGGAGCGTGCGGTCCTTGCGCGTGGAGGAGGAACGCCCGGCGGGACCGTTCGCGAAGTGCGGCTCCACCCCGTCGCCGACGATGGCCAGCGCCGGCCAGCTGCTGCCGACGTTCGGGCGCGCCGTCGGTGCGCGTCGCTGGCCGTCCCGGGTGAGGTCGTCGAAGGCGACGGGGCGATCGCCGGCGACGGTCACGCTGCCGTGGTCGGTGTACTGGTTGCTCAGCGGGATCTCGGCGGCGGCGGGCTCGAGCGGTGGGTCGGGACCCGCTGGAAGTAGCTCGGGATAAGGGCACTCGTCACGAGCGGGAGGGCGTTGCCCGGTCCGAGCGCGGCGTCGCCCAACGGGTACAGCGTACCGACGGACGCGGACACGCTGAAGTTCTGCCCGTGGCCGACGTGAACACGAGCGTCTTGGAGCCGCCCGTGCAGCAGCGGTTTGTGAGTACCTGGACCGCTGACCCGGAGGCGAACGCATACGGCCGTGCGGCTGCGTTGTCTGTCACCGGCATCGGCGTGGGCGTGCACGTCCCGGACCCCGGGGGCAGCGTGCGGTGGCTGACCGCCAGGAGGTTCGCCGAGTTCCAGACCCCCCCCAGTCAGCCGTGGCATCCGCGGCGATGCTCACATCGGGAAGGATTCCTGGCGCAACATCAGAAGCCAGCGCCGGTGGCGATACCGGCCGGTCCCGCCACAAGCGAAGCCGTGCAGAGCACTCCTCCGGCACATCGACGTATGGCGAC
>CAWCEB010000059.1:0-66140 GCA_963794105.1 uncultured Actinomycetes bacterium
AAGAACGGTTATGAGGAACAGATATTCGTGCGGGCTGACACAAATGTCAGCTATGGCTCGGTGATGGAAGTGATGGGCCTGCTCAATGGAGCGGGCTACCGCAAGATTGGCCTGGTGACCGGCAACCTGGAAAAGAAGGCGGAGGTCTAAGGAACTAGAGATGCGCAAGAGCCTGATCACGTCCCTGATATTGCATGCCTCAATTCTTGTCGCGGCCCTTGTGGTATTGCCCAATACACAACAATCCAGAGTGCAGCCAGGACACCATGCAGGTTGATATTTCGCAGATCAGCGATGAATGAAAGCGCAAGGCCATCTCCAAGTCCGCTGAAAAGCCCATGAGAAAGCCGCGCCAAAAAAAGTCGAAGAAGTGAAGAAGGTAGGCGGCGCCCAAGGTCGATGAAAAAGTAAAGACCGCGGTCAAGACGGTGGCCAAACCGCCGCCGCCCGCGCCCAAAGTTGAAGAGCCAAAGAAAGTGGAGCCGAAACCGCTTGATCCGGGACCCGCTGAAGGATCTTCTCAAGAAGGTTGAGGAAGAAAGCCAAAGCCGAAGAGGAAGTGAAGAAGCGGAGGTGAAGAACAGGTGAAGAAGCCGGAAGAAAAGAAGCCGAAAAAGAAAAAGCCGGAACTCAATACGGACGATATCGCAGCCTTCCTCAATAAGACGGATGATCAGAAGACGGCGCCGCAGCAGACCGCAGAGGTCACCAACGAGCCCGAGCTTGGCGATCAAGTGTCGGGAAACGATGATGCCTTGGCGGCAACCCTTGTTGATGCACTTCACCAGAAGCTCCAGTTGGTCGGTTCCTCCGGGGGCCCGCGAAGCCAAATATCACTGTCAAGGTCCGGTTTTTCCTCACGCCCGACGGAACGGTTTCCGGCTACCCGGAAGTCCTAAATGGCAGCGGCGATCCGCTTTTGCGACGACTGCACAGTCGGCGATTTCGGCGGTGATGGAATACAAAAAGTAACTTTTCCCGGCCGACCGCTACGACCTGTGGAAGGACCAATACAATCAGTTTCAATCCAAACATGATGTTTGGAACATAAGTCTCATGGAAATTTCAATGCCCAATTTTACCCGCCTTGCGACCAGGAGAAATTTTCTTTTGGGGCTTTCCCTGCTTATGCTGGCGCTCGCGCCGCGGGCCAACTCGCCCTTGACGTTGATGTTTCCAGCAGGCATCAAATCCTTGCCGATCGCCATCGCGCTTTCGCAGGTGGTGGGCGGAGGAAGCGGGTACAACCCTGAACGAAGTGATCAGCAACAATCTCGCCGCTACGAGCTACTTCGAGCCCCTGCCGCAAGAATCCTTCATTGAGCAGATCACCGATTTCAACCAGGAGCCGCGCTTTGCCGACTGGCGGCATTCCAGGCCAAGGCGCTGGTGACCGGCCAAGTTTATGTGGATGGCGGAAAAATCCGCGTCGAGTTCAAATTGTTTGATGTCAACTCGCAGCAGCAGATTGCCGCCCAGCAGTTTTCGACGTCGCCAAAGAACCTGCGCCGCATCGGGCATTTGGCTTCGGACGTCATCTACAAGGCACTCACGGCATCGACGGTTATTTTGACACCCGCATTGTTTTTGTCGACGAGGCAGAAAACAGAGCAGCAACCTGGAAGAAACTTGCGGTGATCGACCAGACGGTCCTCAATGTCCGCACCCTGACCGATGGCTCGGAGCTCGTGGTCACGCCGCGGTTTTCGCCGAACAGCCAGGAAATCACTTACATGTCGATCGGCCAGGGAACGCCCAGGGTTTATCTTTTCAACATTGAGACCCGCCAGAAAGAGATTGTCGGCGAATTTGCCATGGTTGGTTTGCCTTTGTTTTTTTTTTTCTTCGTTCATTTTCGTCTTGCAATTCGGCGGTGTATTCGTGGCGCCGACAGCGTATTGCTGAGGGTGGAAGGTGCTGCGGCCAGCGGGACTGCGGGCCGGGTGGCGGCGGAGGGTGAAGGTGCTGCGGCCGGCGGCGTCCGACCATCGGGTCCGGTCAGTTCCATCGCCAAAGTCCGCCTTCAAGAACCTCTTCCGCGCGACACACCCCCTCCGGGAAAGGTCGTTCAATTGGTTCAGCGGGGCAACCGGTGGTACGAACAAGGTCCTACCGGTACGCTCAGAAGAGCCTGGGGATTGCCGATTTCATCGTGAAGGAAGGCAAGGTCTTGGCAGTGCGTCAGTCAGCCCGAGGTGGCGGCCACCTCACAGGCCTCCAAAGGACAACCAGTAGAATATGCAGGCCAGGTTCGTTTTGCAGCGTCACGGAACGCCCGCCAAAGCATACACGATGAATCCTCTTGGACACCACCGGATTTGCACAGGATTCGTGGAAAAGGTCGTTCCGTTCCCGCCAGAACGCTTTTGAAAAGGCTAAGTTCCAAATCGCCCCTGGTCAGCCCAGGCCTAGATTGCCCGTTGCCCGCTAGGGGAGCTCGACAGTGACCAAAGCCACCATCGACGGCAGCCAGTCCAACGCCGATATCGGGCGATGGCTCAAGAGCCAATCAGAGGACGAGAAGCGGGCGTGGTTCGTCGACCACATGCCGCATCATCCCTATGCCACTTACGACATCGCCCGGCGCGGTGGCTGCCTCGAAGGCGCAAGCGAAAGAGTTGGTCGAGGCAACGGTCCGGTCGGCGAACGCCGAGCACCATTCGCTGGTGGTTGCAGTTCTATGCGGACGTTGCGGGGATACGCAGTATGCTCGTGCTCAATGATGGAAGAGACGGGGATGCCCAATTGGTGCGCCTCGCGGCGTACTGGATTGGATACCTCAATCAAGCGCGTACGCCCGATGGCCTGGGGTTCTCAAAGAGTACTTCGCTTCGAAGAAGTGACCGCTCAGCCAGCGCCGGAACGCGCGACCTTGGACTAGCTGAGGTCTCAACGTGCCTCCGGAGACGGAGGAGCGCGCGCCGTAAGCTAGCGATGTGCTTCTGCAAGACGATGACGTCTGGCAGGCTGCGAAGTCTGTGACACCTTCTTCCTCCTGGGCTTGATCCGATCGCGTAGACAGTTTCTCTACGCTGCCAACGCTGCCCGATCTGTCCTTTCGTACTCGGCTGGGCTGACGTAGTCCAGAGCCGAGTGCCGGCGCTGCTGGTTGTAGAAGACCTCGATGTAGTCGAAGAGCTGCTCCTTGGCGTCGGCGTAGCTCTCGAATCGCTCGCCGAGCTCGAACTTCAGCGTCGAGAACCAGCTCTCCATCGACGGCGTTGTCGTAGCAGTTGCCGCGGCGGCTCATGCTGCACGTGATGCCGTGGGCGCCGAGGACGTTCTGGTAGTCCTCGCTCGCGTAGGGCTGCCTTGGTCGGAGTGGTGCAGCAGGCCGGCTCCGGGCAGCGCCGTCGCATCGCCATCTCGAGCGCCCGGATCACGAGGTGGCGATCGTTGACGGCGCTGAGAGCGCCCAACCGACGACGAAGCGCGAGTACAGGTCGAGAATCGCGGCGAGGAAGAGCTCGCCCGCTGTCGCCGACGCGCAGCTCGGTCGTGTCGCCGACCCAGCGCTGGTTCGGGCCGTCGGCCTCGAAGCGCGCGGGCGAGCAGATTGGGCGCGACCGGCTGGTCGTGGTCGCTCATCGTGGTCAGCGGTACCGACGGCGCACGCGAGCCTCGAGGCCCTGTTCCTGCATCAGCCGAATGACCCGCTTGCGGCTCACGTGCTCGCCCTCGGCCGCGAGCTCCGTCGTGGATGCGCGGGCTGCCGTAGGTCGTGCGGCTCGCGCTCGAACGACTCGCGAACCAGCACCGAGAGCCGTCGGTCCTCGCGAGCGTCGCGCCGACTCGGGCGCGTCTGCGCCAGGCGTAGTACCCGGGCCGCGACACGCCGAGCGCCTCGCAGGCCATCGCGCTACGGGCACGTCGGCCTTCTCCGCCGTCGATGAGCGCGAACTTCACGCGCTCTCCTTCGCGAAGAAGGCTGCGGCTTTTTTTAGGATGTCTCGCTCCATGCCGCAGCTCGCGCACCTCCTTGCGCAGCCTCGCCAGCTCCGCGCGCTCCTCGGTCGTCAGCCCCGTCTTGCCCTTGCTGCGGTCGGCGCGAGCCTGCTCCACCCAGTGCCAATCACCGAGGCGTCACATCGAGGTCCCGGCGCGACCTGCGAGACCGCTTTGCCCTCCTCCAGAACCAGGCGCACCGCGCCCGCTTTGAACTCGTCCGTGAAGCTACGCCGTGGTCGCTTCTTCGCTTCCGCCGCCATCCGGCCATCGTATCCGCCTTTCATTTGGCGTCTACGCGATTGGATCAAGCCCATCCCGGTGGAGCCCGGGATGGAGGAGATCCTGGTCCACGCGGTCGAGGACGCGGGAGAATCCCTCCAACGCTTCTCGTGTCGGAAACAGCAAGACCAGGCTATCGAGCAACGACTTCGAGGTGGGACGGGTCCGGATCCAGGAGGCCCGCGGTGAGCGCTCGCTCTGCGCCAGGGCAATCACCATTCTCTAGACGGGCTCGGGCAGAGCAGTGGCTACGATGCCATCGTGGATGGCGGGAGACCTCGGCGTCATCAAGGCGACCGTGCGCTATCAGCGCTTGTGCGTAGGCGCGTACGGGCTCACGATCACGTCCGCATACAGCGTCACGATTCAATCGACCTGGGACGAAGAGGAAGGACCATGTGCCGTGTGTTCGTTCATCGGTCCAGGCGAGCCAATCAGTATCGCTGCGAATGCAGAAGGAGTCGTCGAGGTCAATGAGAACACGTGACGTTGCCCTCCAGCATAGTCCTGCGCGTCACGTATCGTAGCGGTCGCGCCATCGCGATGGGTTTACGAGCGCCGGTTGGGCTGTAGTTGCAAGGTTAGCAGAGGACGCAGAACACTTTTTTCCCCAAAGATGTCTTTCATCTTTTTCAAGTTGGACCTTGAGGCGAATGAAAAATGAAAGCGGAAAATATAGGCTAGTCAAACAGACAGCCCGCACGTCGCATCTCGCACTTGTGGCTGTGCAGGTAAGCCCCACTCAAGCAGACGAAGTCTCGATATCTGCCGAAGCAAGGTGAGAGGGTATAAGAGCGCCGCGGTCCAGGCGTGGGTGAAGCGCTGCAAGCCTTGCGACAGAACGAGGCGATTGGTCCGGTGGAGGTGCCGTCACCGAATTTCTGGGACGGGTGATCGATACCGGCGAGGAAGACGTCAGAACGGCAGCTTTTCTAGCGACGCTGAGCGCGTTCTTAGAGCCTTCGATGATGCCGACGCCGCATCTCGTTGAGGAGGAAGCGGAAGTGGCTTATCAGATGGCCAGCATATAAATCCGACCGGCAGTGAGTCGGCCGCCTGGTGCGACCGAAGGGCCCATGGGCGGTCAACGCTTATCGCAAAGGCGCGCCATCGTCCAAAATCTGGAGGCGGGAATACGCACCATGCCAAATCTTCGTGCCGATGCGACTGTCTGATACGGCTGCACGCCATTCCGAACCCACACACGATCAACGTTCTATCCTCGCCGATGCTTGAACGCGCGATTCAGAAGATGGTCACCGGCGGACGAACCTGAAGACAATCTGTGGGCGCTCTTCCGCTCGCCCCAGGCATTCGACTGCATCGAATGTCCAAGTTGTGGCAGGTGGGCGATTGGGACTCCCGGTGATAACGAAATCGCGTTTTGGTTGCGGCCTGAAATGCTTGGCGGAAGACATCAGTTGCTCACATCGATCGCCTCGTCGGCAGCACGGCGTGGTCTGTGGGTTCGTTGGATTCGCGCGACGCGGCTGTTCCCGCCTGCCAGTATCACGGGGCGCACGATCGGTAGCGAGGCAGACCGATTTGTAGGGTTCTACGAACCCGTGGTGGAGTAGCGATCACAGATATCGCCGCGCGCGCGCCCGCGACGAAATCGGTGAAGTGCGGTTCTTCGATGATCAGCATTGTTGTGCTATCTACTGGTTCCGTTACGTGTTCACCGACGAGGCGTTCGGCGTCGCCTACATCGAGGCGATGGCCGCGCGGGCGTGCCGGCGATCGGCTGCAGCGGCGAGCCCGGCCCGGAGGAGATCTCCCGCTGCGGGGAGGGCATCCGCCTCGTCCCGCCCGGTGACGTCGAGCTGCTCGCCGCCGAGCTCGAGGCGATGCTGTCGGAGCCGGCGTACCTCGTCGATCTGGGCGAGCGCGCGCAACGCACCGTCGCCGAGCACTTCACCTGGGAGGCGTGCGGCCGGGCGACCGTGGCGGCCTACGAGGACGCGCTGCGGTGACCAAGCCCGTCCTTTCGTGACGAACCACGTGGCGCCCGACCGCGTCGGCGCGTTCGGGGCGCTGCACGAGCGCGTGGGCATCGAGCTGGTGCTGTTCGGCGGGCGCTCGCACCACGCCACGCAGGCGGTGGACGACCCCGGCGTGCCGTTCCGCATCGTCGGCGAGAGCGAGATCGCGCGGCTCGCGAGCGAGGGCCGCGCGGTCGTCTGCGGCACCGCGGGGCGCCGCGCGCTGCCCGCCGCGTACTTCGGCGCGCGCCGCGCGCGCGTGCCGTTCCTCCTGTGGAGCGCGCTCTGGCACGAGCCGCGCACGCCGGCGCACCTCGCGGCGCGGCCGCTCATGCGCCACATCCACCGCAGGGCCGACGCGGTCGTCACCTACGGCCCGCACGTGTCCGCGCACGCGCGCAGGCTCGGCGCGCGCCGCGTCTTCGAGGCGCCGCAGGCGGTCGACAACGCGTTCTGGGGCGAGCCCCAGCCTGCGCGCGAGCATCCGTTCACCGCCCTGTTTGCCGGGCGCGACGTGCGGGCAAAGGGCCTGGAGGTCCTGCGCACGGCGTGGTCACTGGCCGGACTCGACGGCGCGAAGCTCGTGGTCGCGCAGGACGAGGCGCCCGCCGAGCTGCGCAACTTCTACGCGTCAAGCGACGTCTTGGTAGTGCCGTCCCTGCGCACGCGGTCGTTCCGCGAGCCGTGGGGACTCGTCTGCAACGAAGCCATGAACCAGGCCCTCCCGATCATCGCCTCCGACGAGACCGGCGCCGCCGCCGGCGGGCTCGTGCGCCACGAGCGCAACGGCCTGATCACGCGCGCCGGCGACGCCGCCGAGCTCGCCGCGGCGCTCGAGCGACTGCACGGCGACGCCGCGCTGCGCGCCGCGCCTGGGCGAGGCCGGGCGCCGCGACGTCGCCGCCTACACCTACGACGCCTATGCCGCAGGGTTCGCCGAGGCGTTGCTAGCTTGCGGGGCGGCATGAGGCGCCTGCTGATCACAGCCGTGCTCGGCTGCCTGCTCCTGCCCGCCGCCGCGTGGGCAAGTGGTGATGCCGTGATCAAGGACTGCACGGACGACGGTGTCATCCAGGGGCACTACTCCCAGCAGGACTACAAGAACGCGCTGGACAACCTGCCGACCGACGTCGACGAGTACACCGACTGCCGTGACGTGATCAAGCGCGCGCAGACGGGCGCGCGGCGGCGGATCCGGCGGGCACCGGCTGCCGGGCGGCACGGGCACCGGAACGCCGGCCGGAGGCGACCCGCTCGCGAGCGCCTCGCCGGCCGAGCGCGCCGCGCTCGCCAAGGCGCAGGCGGGCGGCGGCTCCAAGCCGGTGAGGATCGGCGGCAAGCTCGTGCAGCCCGGCAAGCTCGGTTTCGGCGGGCTGGGCTCGCCGACGACGCTGCCGGCCTCCCTGATCGCGGTCCTCGTCGCCCTGGGCATCGCGGCTGCGGCCGCCGGCGCCACGTACGTGAGGAACCGTGTCATCGCACGCCGCACGGCTTGAGGCGCCCTCCACCCTGACGGTGCCGCGGGCCAGCGCCGACGTGCTGCTCCCCCTGGGGATCGGCGCCCTCCTGGCCGCGATCGCGCTGCGCGCGGGCGGCGGACTGCAGCTCAAGCCCACGACCGAAGTCGAGATGGCGCTCGAGATCGGCGGCGGGATCGTCGTCGCCGGCGCGCTGCTCGCCGGCCGCGACCGGCGCGCGGCGTACGGCGTGCCCGCGCTCCTGTGCTTCGCGACGCTCGTGGCGCTCACGATCGCCAGCGTGCTGTGGTCGGTCAACCCGTCGGACTCGTGGCTGGAGGCGAGCCGCACGCTCTCCTACGCGGTCGTCTTCGGCGTGGCGATGGTGTTCGCACGCTTCGCGCCGCACCGCTGGGGCGCGATCGTCGGCGGGACCGTCGTCGCCTCGACGATCATCTGCGGCTACGCGCTGCTGACGAAGGTCTTCCCCGGCGCGCTCAACCCCGACGAGGTCTACGCGCGCCTGCGCGAGCCGTTCGGCTACTGGAACGCGGTGGGCCTGATGGCGGCGCTCGGCGTGCCGGGCTGCCTGTGGCTCGGCGCGCGCCGCGACGGCCACGCGGCGATCGGCGCGCTCGCCTACCCGGCGCTCAGCCTGATGCTGCTGACGCTGCTGCTGGCCTACTCGCGCGGCGGCCTGCTCGCGCTGATGGTCGGCCTGGCGCTGTGGTTCGCGCTCGTGCCGCTGCGACTGCGCGGCGTCGCGGTGCTGGCGACGAGCGCGGCCGGAGCGGTGCTCGTCGCCGCCTGGGCGTTCTCGCAGGACGGGCTGAGCAAGGACCGCATGCCGATCGACCAGCGCGCCGCCGCCGGCCACGAGCTCGGCGTGCTGCTGATCGTCCTGATCGCGCTGCTGCTCGTCGCCGGGCTCGCGATCGGCTTCGCCGCCGCGCGGCGCGCGCCGCGTCACGACGTCCGGCGCGCCGCGGGCATCGCGATCCTCGTGGCGCTCGCGCTCGTGCCGGTCGTCGGCGCAATCGGACTGGCGTTCTCCACCCGCGGCCTGGGTGGCTCGATCTCGCACGGCTGGAAGCAGCTGACCGACCCGCACGCCTCGACGCCGCCGAACGACCCCGGGCGCCTGACTGCCGTGGGCTCCGTGCGCGCGCGCTACTGGAACGAGGCGCTGAAGATGTGGAAGGGCCACCCCGGCAAGGGCGTCGGCGCGGGCGGCTACGCGACGCTGCGCCCGCGCTATCGCCAGGACGACCTCGACGTGCGCCACGCGCACGGCTACGTCGTGCAGACGCTCGCCGACCTGGGCGTCGCGGGGATGCTCGTCAGCATCGCGCTCGCCGGGTTCTGGCTGATCGCGGCCACGTCGGCGGTCGGCCGCCGCCGGGGGTTGCCGCTACACGCCGGAGCGCATCGGCGCTGCTCACGCTGCTGACGGTCGTCGTGATCTTCGGCGTGCACTCCTTCGTCGACTGGACGTGGTTCGTCCCCGGCAACGCGGTCGTCGCGCTGCTGTGCGCCGGCTGGCTCGCGGGCCGCGGGCCGCTGCTGCCAGAGCCCGTCGGCGGACCCGGAGCGATCGTCGAGCGGATGCGCGCCGGGCTGCGAACGCCGCCGCGCGCGGCGCTCGCCGGCGGCGGCGCTGCTCGTCGCGCTGATCGCCGCGTGGGCGACGTGGCAGCCGCTGCGCTCCCAGAACTCGATGGACGACGCGCTCGCCGCGCTGGAGCGCAAGGACATCAAGGCCGCGCGCGCCGACGCGCAGGCCGCGCGGGACCGCAACCCGCTCGCCGTCGAGCCGCTGTTCGTGCGCTCCGTCGTCGAGCAGCAGGCGGGCAACGCCGCAGGGGCGCGGCGCGCGCTCGAGGACGCCGTGAAGCTGCAGCCGAGCAACTCCGAGCCGTGGCTGCGACTGGCGGGCTACGCGCTCACCGTCGAGCACGACCCGGCGCAGGCCGAGGCGGCACTCGGGCCCGCGCTGTACCTCGACCCGCGCTCGCGCACCGGCGATCAGCCTGTACCTGCAGGTCACAGCGCACGCCCGCGAAGAAGTGAGACGCGCCGCCACCGTCGCAGCGATCGCGCTGGCCGCCGTCGCGGCGCCGTCGGCGCACGCCTCGCGAACGCAGGAGTCGACGTTCCAGGACGACAACCACCTGATCTACGCGCCGGCCGACGAGGTCGCGCGCACGATGGACCGCATGAAGGCGCTGGGCGCCGACCGGCTGCGCATCACGGTGCTGTGGAGCGCGATCGCGCCCGCGCCCAACGCGCTGGAGCGGCCCGCGGGCTTCGACGCGGCCGACGCCGGCGCGTACCCCAGCGGCGCGTGGGACCACTACGACACCCTGGTGCAGCCTGGCCGCCGAGCGCGGGCTGGGCGTGAACTTCAACCTGACCGTGCCGGGGCCGGTGTGGGCGATGGGCGCCTCGCCGCGGGCGGACATCGCCAACCGCTACCAGCCGGACCTCGCGGAGTTCGGCAACTTCGTGCGCGCGGTCGGCCGCCGCTATCCGCAGGTCAGCTACTGGACGCTGCAGAACGAGCCCAACCAGCCCGGCTGGCTTGACCCGCAGTGGGTGCGCAGCCGCGGCACGTGGGTCGAGTCCTCGCCGTCGCTGTATCGCGGCCTGGCCGACGCCGCGTGGAGCGCGCTGCAGGACACCGGCCACGGCAGCGACACGATCCTCATCGGCGAGACCGCGCCCAAGGGCGTGAGCGTGCGCGGCACGACGCGCGCGATCTCGCCCGGGCGGTTCATCAAGCGCCTGTACTGCCTGGACGACCACCTGCAGCTGCTGCGCGGCAGGCGCGCGACCGAGCGCGGCTGCCCGGCGGCGACCAGCGCCGTCAGCGTTCCGCGCGGCGCATCCCGCGCTGTTCGCGGCGACCGGCTACGCGCACCACCCCTACGAGCTGATCTTCCCGCCGAACCGCAGGCCGCGGCACAGCGACTGGTACACGATCGCCAACCTGGGGAGCCTCTCGGCGCTGCTGCGGCGCGTGCGCGCGCGGTTCGGCTTCGGCGGCGGGATCCCGCTCTATCTGACGGAGTTCGGCTACCAGACCGACCCGCCCGATCCGTTCGGCGTCACGCCGCCCGAGCAGGCGCGCTACCTCAACCAGGCCGAGTACCTCGCCTACCGCGACCGAAGCGTGCGCACGCTGAGCCAGTTCCTGCTCTACGACGACGGGCCGCCGGTGCCCGCGACGTTCCAGAGCGGCCTGATGTACCGCGACGGCTCGGCGAAGCCTGCCGAGGCGGCGTACGCGTTCCCGCTGTTCCTGCCGTCCCCCGCCGTGCGCCGCGGCGGGCGCCTGCACGTGTGGGGACTGCTGCGCGGCGCGCCCAACGGGCAGTCGCATCGCATCACGGTGCTCTTCCGCGCGCGCGGCGCGCACGGGCGCTTCCACCGGATCGCGCGGCTGCGAACGCAGGCGGCGCGGGGCTACGTCGACGGGCGCGTGCGCGTCAGCCGCTCGGGCTCGATCAGGTTGCAGTGGGGCGCGGTGCGCTCGCGGGCGGCTGCGTTCCGGGTGCGCTGAAGCCCTCGGTGTCCAGCAGCTCCCGCGGCAGCGAGCCGGGGCCGGCCATCGCGATCACGCTCGCCAGCAGGCGCTCGTACTCGTCGGTCACGGCGTCCCAGCTGTAGCGCCGGGCGCGCTCGCGGGCGCGGCCGCGGTACTGCTCGACCAGCTCGGGCTCGGCGAGGATCCGTTCGAGCATCGCGGTGAGCGCCGGGGCGCCCTCGGTGCCGGAGAACGTCAGGCCGGCGTCGCCAACCGTCTCCACGTTCGGCGCGTGGTCGTTGACCAGCACGCAGTTGCCGGCCGCCAGCGCCTCGAGGATCACCGGGTGCGTGCCGCCGACCTCGGTCGGGGCGACGAACGCGTAGGCGTGCTTCTGGAGCTCCCAGTAGCCCTGCCCGAAGATGTAGCCGGGGAAGACCACGCGCGGGTCGCCCTTGCGGTGGACGTTGCGGATGTACTCGTCGGCGTACGGCGCCCCGCCGACGATCACGAGCTTCATCCCGCGCGAACGCTCGGCGGGGATGTTGGCGAACGCGTCGACGAGCACGTGCGGGTTGTTCTCGGGCTCGAGGCGGCCGACGAACAGCAGGTAGTTGCGCGGCTCGAGGCCGAGGCGCTCGAGCGTGTCGAGGCCGTCGTGGCCGGGGTCCTCGACGCCGTAGGGCACGACGCCGATGCGGCGCCCGTAGCGGCGCTCGAAGATCTCCGCGACCGCGTGCGAATCCGTCAGCGCCGTGTCCGCCCAGCGCGGGGCGTTGCGCTCGGCGAAGCGCAGGTAGACCTTGGCCAGCCGCGGCCACTTCGACCGCTGCGAGTCGAGGCCGTCGACGTTGATCACGGTGGGGATGCCGTGGCCGCGGGTGATCAGGCACAGCGGGCTGTTGCCGGCGATGAAGAACAGCGCGACGTCGGGCTTCAGCTTGCGCGCGCAGTGCAGCGCGCTCAGCAGCGTGTGCGTGAACGTGTCGAGGTACTTGTTGCGCAGCGTCGGGAGGTGGACCAGGCGCGCGCCCTTCCATTCCTTCAGCCGCCGGTCCACGACGTGCGGGCGGCAGTACACGACGACCTCGTGTCCGCGGTCCGTCAACCTGCTCGCCAGCTGCTCGGCGGCCGTCTCGAAGCCGCTGTAGCTGGCGGGGATTCCTCGTGTCCCCAGGATCGCAACCCTCATCCCTGACCTCCTAGCGCAGCCAGCGTATAGGCCTCGACGTGGCTGCGAGCCGATCGCGCCCAGCTGAACTCCGCGGCGCGCCGGCGGCCGCGCTCGCCCAGATCCTTGCGCAGCTCGGGCTGCGTCGCGATCTCGCTCAGGCGATTCGCCAGATCCTCCGGGTCGCGCGGGTCGGTGTAGATCACCGCCTCGCCGCAGACCTCGGTGACGCCGGGGCTGCGCGCGGCGATCACCGGCGTGCCGGTCATCATCGCTTCGAGCGGCGTGAGCCCGAAGCCCTCGTGGAGGCTGGGATGCACGAGCGCCGCGGCCTGGCTGTAGAGCTCGGCGAGGCGCTCGGCGTCCGGGAGCTCGTCGAGGCCGGCCAGGACCAGCGGCAGCGCGTCGTTCCCGGCGCGCTCGGCGTAGCGCCGGTGCGCCTCGCGCAACATCTTCAGGTTCTTGCGCGGCTCGTCGTCGCCGACGTAGAGGAAATGCCTGGGGCGCCCGTCGCGCGGGCGCCGGACGGTGTCGGGCTCCTGGCCCGGGCCGTGGCGGGCGATCACGATCCGCGAGTCCGGGACGCCCCAGCGCGCCATCGCGTCACGTGCGGTGGTCCGGCTGACGGCGATGACGGCGCCCGCGCGGCGCGCGGCGCGGCGATGCGCGCGGCTCGCGTAGGCCCGGTAGACGGGGTCGAAGCACTCCGGCAGGCGCTCGAACGCGAGGTCGTGGACGGTGACCACCTGCGGGCAGCCCGCGGCCTGGCTGTGCGCGGGCAGCGGATGGTGCAGCACGTCCGCGTTTGCCTCGCGCGCGCGCCGCGGCAGCTCGACGGCGGCCCAATACGCGTCGGTGGTCCAGTTGAGCGCGCTGCGCGGACCGCCGCCGCCGGGCGCTCGCCGCGCCGTGTTCGCGGCCTCGATGACCTCGACGCCCAGGTCGCCGAGGGCCCGCGTGATGCGCTCCAGGTACACGCCGGTGCCGCTGTGCCCGCGTAGGGC
The DNA here is from genome assembly GCA_963794105.1 of uncultured Actinomycetes bacterium. Taxonomy (GTDB): domain Bacteria; phylum Actinomycetota; class Thermoleophilia; order Solirubrobacterales; family Solirubrobacteraceae; genus AC-49. The sequence goes on from CAWCEB010000059.1 coordinate 13,368, forward strand.
GAACGTCGTGTCGACGAGGACGCGGATGGCCCGCACTCTACGTGCCGTAGCCTCTGGCGCGATGAAGCTCCTTGCGGTCTGCCAGGCCGACGAGCCCGGCGGTGCGGAGCTCGGGCTGCTGCGCCTTCTACGCCGGCTCGCGGAGCGCGGCTGGGACATCACGCTGACCACGCCCTCGGGCGGCTCGCTTGCGCGTGCCGGCTTCGCGTGGATGCCGCTGGACGTCGGCGGCCTGGGGGCCGGCGAGGGCGCGCGCGCCGTGGCGTCGTGGCCGCGCACGCGGCTGCTCGGGCGCAAGTACGACGTCGTCTATCTGAACGGCACGGTCACGCGGGCGGCTGCTCCCGGCGCTGCGCGGCATCCACACGGTCCTGCACGTGCACGACGTCGTCGACGCGCGTGCCGCGCCACTGGCACGGCGCGTCGGTCGTGCTTGCCGACTCGCAGGCGGTCGCCGACCGGCTCGAAGGGCTCGACGCGAAGGTCGTCTACTGCCCGGTCGAGCTCGACCCGCCGGAGGTCAAGGCGCCGTGGGTCGGACGGCGACGGGCCCGTCGTCGGTTTCGTCGGGCGCATCGAGCCGCGCAAGGGCGTGATGGACCTGGTCGAGGCCGCGCCGGCGATCCGCGCGGACGGGGCCCGCGTGGTGATCGTCGGCGACGACCCCTACGAGCCCGACTCGCGCTATCTGGCGCAGGTGCGGGCCGCGCCGGATGTCGAGCAGCCGGGCTGGGTCGACGACGCCGCGGGGCTGATGCGCCGGTTCGACGTGCTGGTCGCGCCGTCGCACCAGGAGCCGTTCGGCACCGTGCTGGCCGAGGCGATGGCCGTCGGGACGCCGGTCGTGGCCACGCGCGTGGGCGGGCTGGCGGAGGTCGTGGAGGACGGCGTGACGGGGCGGCTGGTCGAGCCCGGCGATCCGGCCGCGCTGGCGGCGGCGGTGCACGAGGTGCTGGGGCGGCGCGCCGAGATGGGCGAGGCGGCGCGCGCGCATGCGCGGCAGTTCGGGGCCGACGCCTACGCGGACCGCGTCGAGGCCCTGATCCGCCCGTGAGGGTCGGGTTCGACATGCGCGCCCGGCGGCCGACCCGCGCGGCGTGGGCCGCTACGTGCGTTGCCTCGCGGAGGCGCTGACGCGGACGGCGGCGGACGGGCAACGAGCTCGTCGAGACCGAGCGCCCGCGCGCCGTCGACCTGTTCCACGCTCCGCGGGTGGAGGCGGCGCTGCTGCGCTGCTCGATCCCGCAGGTCGTGACGATCCACGACCTCGTGATCCTCAAGCGGCCCGGGGAGTACCTGCGCACCGGTCTTCGCTACCGGCTGCGGTTCCTCGCCGCGTCGCGCGCCGCCGCGTCATCGTCCCGACGCACGTCGTCGCGAATGACGTCGCCGAGCGTCTTGACGTGGCGACAGAGCGCATCGTCGTCGTCGGCGAGGCCGCCGCGCCCGCGTTCCACCCGCGCCCCGCCGACCAGGTCGAGCGCGCTCGCTCGCGCCACTCGCTGCCGGCCGACTACCTCGTCTGGGTCGGCGGGCTCGAGCACAACGATCCGCGCAAGCGCGTGCGCGAGCTCGCCGCGGCGGCGACGGACGTCCCGCTCGTCCTCGTCGGCCCGACCAAGCAGTGGGCGAACGAGCTGCCCAACGTGACGCGTCACCGGGCACGTCCCCGACGACGAGCTCGCCGCGATCCTGACCGGCGCCCGCGCGCTCGTCTTCCCGTCCGACGACGAGGGCTACGGCCTGCCGCCCGTCGAGGCGCTCGCCTGCGGCACCCCCGTGGTGTGCACCGACATCCCCGCGCTGCGCGAGGTCCTCGGTGACCGCGCCGACGTACGCGCCGTTCGACGAGCTCCTTCCCACGGCCTGGGGCATCAACGGCCGCCCGACGTCCCCCCTGGACCGCACCTGGGAGGACGTGGCCCGCGAGACGTGGGCCGTCTACGCGGACGCGCTGGCGAACTGACGCGTGGCATCGGGTCGCCTGAGCTCGGCCGCCGCCTGGTCGCCGAGGCGGACGGCGTAGTTCGTGCCGCGGTCCTCGGGGTAGATCTGGGTGGTGTTCGCCAGGACGAGGCCCGGGACGCCGGTCTGCAGCGGCGGGATCAGGCGCTCGTAGCCGACGGTGACGATCGGCTGGGCGGCGGGCTCCCGGAAGAGCCAGCGCGTCGCGGATCCAGGAGCGGGCGAAGGCGGGGTTGATGCGGCGCAGCGAGGGCTCGTAGCGGGCGAGCAGAGCGTCGGCATCGAGCGCCAGCAGCTCGTGGCCCGGCTCGACGTAGTTGGCGAGGTAGAGGAAGCGGCGGCCTGCCGTAGCGCTCGGGCTCGACGAGGTTCGTGTGCTCGACGAGGCCGACGAACTCGACCTGCGGGTCGGCGATGTTCGTCCAGTAGTACGGGCTGAACTGGCGGTCGATCTCGAGCAGCAGGCAGACCGCCGTGTGGTACTCGATCGACTCCAGGCGCCGGCGGTAGTCGTCGGACAGCAGATGCCCGGCGACGCCGAGCATGACGTCGTTGGGCAGCGTCGAGAGCACGCGGTCATAGCGCTCGGAGCCCGCGACGTCGAACGCGGACGGGTCGTGGCCGCGGCGGAACGACCCCGGCGCGCCGAAGCTCACCGCGAGGTCGCGCTCGACGCGGACGACCGGCCGGTCGATCAGCACGCGCCCGCCGCCGCCCTCGATCGAGGCGACCAGCCGCTCGAACAGCAGCTCCCACGAATGCCGCGGGTAGCCGAGGTGCTCGCTGCCGATGTCCTGGCCCTTGACCTGCCTGCGCAGCACCAGCTTCTTCCACAGCCACGCCGCCGAGATGTCCTCGGCGCGCGAGCCGAACTTGCCGCGCAGCAGCGGCCCCCAGATCTTGTCCCAGGCCGCCTGGCCCATCCGCCGCCGGATCCACTCGTGCGCGGTCATGCCGCTCGTACGGCGCGACGTCCTGGCGGCCGCGCTGCAGCGCGAGCACCGAGACCCCCATGCGCAGCCGCGAGGCGAACGGCAGCGGCCGGAAGCGCAGCAGGTCCAGCGGTGACACGAACGGCCACGAGCGACCGTCGATGAAGAACGCGACCGACGACTCGCGCCATTCGAGCTCGTCGGGCAGGCCGAGCTCGTCGTAGAAGCGCGCGATGTGCACGTCGGAGGTGAACAGGTGGTGGTAGTAGCGCTCGAGCCGGTGGCCTCCGCCGACATCGAGGGTCGCCGCCTGGCCGCCGAGCCCGGGCCAGCGCTCGTAGACGTCGACGGCATGCCCCGCCTGCGTCAGCCGATGGCCGGCGACGAGCCCCGCGACGCCGGCGCCGAGGACCGCGACCCTCATCGATAGCGGGCCACCAGGAACCCGAGTCCGACGGCGGTGATGGGAACGATGAGCACGAGGCGCAGGAGGATCAGGAACGACAATGCGGCCGAGGACTTGCGGCCGATGGCGCGCGCGCCGAAGAGCACCGCGGCGTCCAGCGTTCCGACGTTCCCCGGCCCCGCCGGAACGAACACGAACAGGCTGGCGAGGGCGAGAAGGTACAGCGCCTCGACCGCGGAGACGTGCAGTCCCGCGGCGTCCGCGCAGCACAGCCACACGCCGGCCTCGACGGCCCAGATCGCGAGCGTCGTCGCCAGCGCCTCGACGCCGTGGCGCCCGCGCAGGTTCGCCGTCGCGGCGAGCATCGGCTTCACGAACGCCCACACGCGAGCGAGGTGGCCACGGCGGTGCAGCACCACGACGGCGACGATCGCCACGACCAGCGCGATCGCCACGACCAGCGCGGCGAACGCGAAATGGTTGGCCGACAGCGTCCCCGCGCCGAGCGCCACGGCGAGCACGGCGTAGAGCGAGAACAGCACGACGACGTCGAGCACCCGCTCGGCCACGAGCGTCCCGATCACCGTGCGCGCGGAGGCGTCGGCGCGCGGCGCCATGTAGAGCACGCGCATCGCGTCGCCCGCGCGCGCCGGCAGCACGTTGTTGCCCATATAGCCCACGCACGTCAGCGCATGGCAGTCCAGCCGTGACGGCGACGCACCGTTGAACAGGAGCAACAACCGCCAGCGCTCGGCGCGCACGAGCGTCGCCACCGCATACAGCGCGATCGCGACCGGGACGAGCTCCGGGATCTCCGGCGTCTTCGGCGCCGGCTGCCCCGCCGCCCACGCCACGACCGCGGCCAGCGCGGCCAGCGAGATCAGCGTGCCGAGCGCGCGCACCCCGCGCACGCGACGCACTGCGACGAGCTCACTCATCCGGAACGTTGCGCCGCTGCGAGACGACGTACAGCGGCCGCGCCTTGACCTCGTCGTAGATGCGCCCCACGTACTCGCCGATGACGCCGATCGACATCAGCTGGATCCCGCCGAGCAGCAGGATCGCGATGATCGTCGTCGTCACGCCCGGGACGAACTGGCCGAAGATCCGGAAGATGATCGCGACCGGGATCATCAGGAACGCGAACGCCGCGAACGCGAAGCCGATCAGCGTCGCGATCTGCAGCGGGACGTGCGAGAACGATGCGATCGCGTCCAGCGAGAAGCGCAGCATCCGCGTCAGCGAGAACTTCGTCTCGCCCGCGTAGCGCGCGTCGCGCTTGTAGGGCACCGCGGTCTGCGTGAACCCGATCCAGACGGTCATGCCGCGCAGGTAGCGGTTGCGCTCGCGCATGGACAGCAGCGCGTCGAGCGCGCGCCGGTCCAGCAGCCTGAAGTCGCCGCTGTTGCGGGTCATCGGCAGCGGGGAGATCCGCGACAGCAGCCAGTAGAACGCGTTCGCGGTCGCGAGCTTGAAGCGCGTCTCGCCGTCGCGCTCGGTCCGCGCGGCGTAGACGACGTCGATGCCCTCGCGCCAGCGGTCGAGCATCATCGGTGATCAGCTCCGGCGGGTCCTGCAGGTCGCCGTCGATCATCACGATCGCGTCGCCGCGCGCGTGATCGAGCCCCGCGGTGATCGCCGTCTGGTGACCGAAGTTGCGCGACAGCTCGATGACCTTCACGCGCTCGTCCGCGCCGGCCAGCTCCGCGAGGATCTCACGGGTGCCGTCGGTCGACCCGTCGTCGACGACGACAAGCTCCCACGAGACCCCCTCGAGCGCGCGGCCGACCCGCTCGTAGAACGTCCGTACGGTCCCCTCCTCGTTGAGCATCGGTGTCACGACGCTCACGAGCTGTGGCTCCCTCCCCCCCATCGACGCGCGATCATATGGCGCGCAATGGCAGAGGGACCCCAGTGCGCGGCCTGTGGCTCGCCCGACCTGCGCGCGCACCTGCGGGTCGCGGGCGACATGGGCGATCAGGGATTGATCCCCACGACCGACCGGTTCGGCACCGCGCTGAGCGACATCGTCCGCTGCGCGACCTGCGGTCACATGCAGCTCGGGCGGATGCCGTCCGACGCCGAACTGGAGACCGCCTACGCGGACGCCGCGAGCGACGACTACGTCGACGAGGAGGCCGGCCAGCGCGAGACGGCGCGGCGCATGCTCGCCCGCATCGAGCAGCACGCCCCGCGCCGCGGAGCGATCCTCGACCTCGGCTGCTGGGTCGGCTTCCTGCTCGCCGAGGCGCGCGAGCGCGGCTGGACCGAGCAGGTCGGCATCGAGCCCAGCGCGTTCGCCTCGGCCTACGCGCGGGACCGCCTCGGCCTGGACGTGCGCACCGACGACCTCTTCACCGCGCCGCTCCCTGAGCACCACTTCGACGCCGTCGTGCTCGGCGACGTCATCGAGCACCTGCCGCGCCCCGGCGAGGCGCTGGACCGGATCGCATCGCTGCTCGGCCCCGGCGGCGTCGCGTGGTTCGCCCTGCCCGACGCCGGCTCGCGCGTGGCGAAGACGCTCGGCGCGCGCTGGTGGTCGGTGATCCCGACGCACGTGCAGTACTTCACGCGCGGCTCGATCCGCACGCTGCTGGAGCGCCACGGGTTCACGGTGCTCGAGACCGCGACGGCGCCCAAGGCGTTCAGCGTCGAGTACTACCTCGCGCGCATCGAGGGCTACTCGAAGCCGGCGGGCCGCGCGCTCGTGCGCGGCGCGCAGGCGACGAAGGTCGCGCAGCGCATGTGGGCGCCGGACTTCCGCGATCGCATGATGGTCATCGCCCGCGCACCCGCACCATAGCCGCGCGCCTGGCGCGAGCGCCGGGCAGCAGCCGCGCCGCGTCGACGTAGCCGCGCAGCAGCGTGCGCTCGCGCAGCAGGGCATGGCCGAGCGCGAGCACCTCGTAGCTCAGGATGAACGGCGCGTTGCGCGCGAAGCCGCGGGCCGTCTCGTTCTTGGCGAGCATCAGCAGGCGGTTGCGGAACTGCAGGCGCCGGTGCTCGGGCGCCAGCAGCGCGCGGTTGCCAGGGCTGTAGAAGCGGACATGCCACGCGACGGCAGTCGGCTCGAAGACGCAGCGATAGCCGGCCTCGCGCACGCGCCATGCCACGTCGGCGTCGCTTGCCCACAGCGCCATGTCCTCGTCGAAGACCTCGGCGCCGACGGCGACGGCGTTCAGCGCCTCGCGGCGATAGAGCACGCACGCGCCGTCGCCGCCGAAGACGTCGCCCGGGCGCTCGTGCTGCGCGCGCGGATCGCCATGGCCGACCAGCGAGTTCTTGCGCCGGCGGTCGATCGTCATGCCCGCGGCGTCGACGATGTCGAGCCGCTGCTCGGGCTCCACGCCGGTCGCGCGCAGGATCAGCGGCGCGACGGAGCCGACGCCCGGCTCGCCGAGCCGCGGGCGCGCGGCGGCCAGGAAGCCCTCGTCGAGGACGCAGTCCGCGTTGAGGAGCAGTACCGCCGGCGCGTCGGTGGCAGCCAGGCCGGCGTTGATCGCCGCGGCATACGAGCGGCGCTCCAGGAGCGCGACGCGACGCGCGCCGTGTTCCTCGCATAGCGTCGCCGTGCGGTCCGTGCACGCGTTGTCGATGACGACCACGTCGGCGCCCTCCTGCGCGACCGCCGCGGGCAGCGAGCGCTCCAGCAGATGCGCCTCGTCGACGCTGAGCATGAGGATCGTGGTGCTCGTCAGGGTCTGACCCGAAGCATCGCGGAGCGATCGCAAGGTCAAAGCAGCTCGCGATAGACCGATGCGGTCTCGGCGGCCGTGCGCCGCCATGAGAACTGCGCGGCGCGCTGGAGGCCGCGCGCGGCCAGGTCGGCACGGGCCTCGATCGCCTCGTGGATGGCGCGCGCCATCGAGCCGGGGTCGAGCGGATCGAAGTAGACGGCGGCGTCGCCGCCCGTCTCGGGCAGCGCCGTCGCATCGGCGGCGGCGACCGGGACGCCGCGCGCCATCGCCTCGAGCACGACCAGGCCGAAGCCCTCGTACAGCGACGGATGCACGAGCACGTCGGCGCCGCGCATCAGCGCGTCGAGGCGCTCGTCGTCGACGTATCCGACCGCTTCGACTCCCGCGGGAAGCCCCTCCAGCTCGCCCAGCCCGGCCAGCACGAGCCGGTGACCGGTGCCCAGCGTTCGCCATGCCTCGATGAGCCGCCGCAGGTTCTTCTTCGCGCGCAGGTCGCCGACCGCCAGCAGGTACGGGCCACCGCCGGGTGCCGGCGCCGACCCGATCGGCAATGCCGGCGCGTTGGGCACCACGCGGATGTTCGACGCGTCCACGCCGTAGCGGCGCATGACGTCACCGGCGGTGAACTCGCTGACGCAGATGACCCGCTGGGCGCCGCGCGCGGCGCGCGGCGCGAAGTAGCGGTACTTGGCTCCGGTGGTGCGAGCGAAGTCGTGCGCGATGGTCCTCGAACGCGAGGTCGTGGATCGTCACGACGCCCGGGCACGGCCGGCGCAGCGGCAGGAAGCAGTTGGTCGCGTGGATGAGCGCGGCGCCCTCGCGGCGCAGCGCGCGCGGCAACGTCACCTGCTCGAACCACACTTCAGGGCCGATGTCGGCGTGCTCGAAGACACGGGTCTCCAGATCCGGCGGCAGGTGTCCGATGAGCTCCTTGGCGTAACGGCCCCAACCGCGGAGCGGTTCTATGAATGCATCACGAGCATCGATCGCTACGGCGGACATGGCGCGAACAGCGTATGGCCGCAGTAGCGTTCCGGGCGCAGGGGTACCGGACAGCCGGGAGGGCTGAGGGGGTCATGGCTGCAACACCGCACATTGCGACCGAGGAGCCGCGCTTCTACCGCGAGGCGTCGGTCACCGCGCTGCCGCAGCGCGCGCGCATCTTCGACATCCCGATCGACCTCGGGCGCCCGCCCGAGCTGATGCGCCGCATCACCGGTTGGGTCGGCCGCGGGCATCCCGCGCGGCGCGTGATGTACGTCAACGCGCACGTCCTCAACCGCTCGCGCGAGGTCTCTGCGCTGCGCGAGGCGCTGGAGCAGGCGGACCTCGTCTACTGCGACGGCTACGGCGTTCGCCTGGCGGCGAAGGCGCTCGACGTCGAGATCCCGCACCGCATGACCGGCGCGGATTGGATCTGGGGGCTCGCCGCGCTGTGCGAGGCGGCCGGCCAGTCGATCTACCTGCTGGGCTCCGAGCCCGGCGTCACGGCCGAGACGGCGCGCCGGCTGAGCACCTGGTACCCGCGCCTGGACATCGCCGGCACGCACCACGGCTTCTTCGACATCGGCTCGCCCCACGACGACCGCGTCGTCGAGGACATCAACGCGCGGCGGCCGGACATCGTGCTGGTCGGGATGGGAACGCCCAAGCAGGAGCTGTGGGTGCAACGCAACGCCGACCGGCTCGAGACCGACGTGCTGTGGACCGTCGGCGCACTCTTCGACTACGTCTCGGGGCGCGTGCCGCGGGCCCCGGGATGGTTGGCAGACAATGGCCTGGAATGGATCTTCCGACTCGCGATCGAGCCTCAGCGGATGTGGCGCCGGTACCTGCTCGGCAACCCGGTGTTCATCAGCCGGGTGATGGCGCAGGCACGCGCCCGCCAGGCCGCCGCGCCCGCAACGCAGCGCTAGCGGCTCTCGCCGCAGCCGCCGCGATCGACCTGGCCGCCCGCAACGGGGTGGTCGGGTGGCGAGCGCTGCCGGAGCTGCTTGCGGTCTCGGTGGCTGCGGTCGCGTTGTTCGCGATCGGCGGCCTGGGGCTGACGCGGTGGCTGCTGCCGGCCGACCAGCGCCGCCACGAGCTGCTGTGGGTGCTGCCGGTCGGGGCGTGCGCCGTCGCGCTGGCGCTGACGGTGCTCGGGTTCGCGCACGTGCCGTTCAAGCTGTCGCTGGGCATCGTGATCGCGCTCGGATCCGGCGGCGCGGTCGTGGCCTACCGAGGGCGTCCGGGCGCTCCGCAGGTGCGCTGCTTCGTGTGGCCCGCGTACGTCGCGATCCTGCTCGCGGCGGTCTCGCTGATCCCGCTGTTCCGGGCGGGCTTCGTGACGGTCGAGGGACAGGGACAGGACGCGCATCTCGCCGTCGGGACCGCGCAGTTCCTGCAGAAGCATCCACCGACGGCGGTGGCGATCGAGGAGCCGGTCGACCGCGTCCCGCTCGTCTGGCGCTCCAAGCAGCCGATCTACTACGCGCTGGCGGCGGTCGCGACGCTGAGCGGCCGCGAGGTGTTCGAGACGATCTCGGCGCTGGCGGCCGTGATGCTGGCGCTGGCGTGCCTCGGGTTCTTCCTGATCGCACGCGAGCTGCTGCGCGCGCCGCCGTGGGCGGCGCTGTCCGGGATGGGTCTCGTCGGGCTGAACCCGATGGTCCTGCACACCGTGATGCACCCCTACTTCAACCAGACGTGGGGCTTCTTCGCGATGCCGTTCGCCGTGGTGCTGTCGCCCTATGCGGCGGCCGGGCGCCGGACGCCTGCGACGCTGGCGCTGCTCGCGCTGTTCCTCGCGGTCTGCGGCTTCGCCTACCCGCTGGCGCTGCCGCTACCGCTGCTCGTGCTCGCGGTCGTGCTGTGGCCCGAGCGGCGGTCGCTGTCGCCGCGCCGCCTGTACCGCGGGCGCCGCTCGCTGCTGTGGCTGATCCCGCTCGGGCTCATCCTGATCGTCCCGATCGTCGGCGTGATCGAGAAGGTGCACAGCGCGTTCAACGTCGTGTTCGAGCCCGGCCGTTCGCTGAAATCGTGGGGCGGCGACGTCTTCGACTACTTCCCCGAGGCGCAGTTCCTCGGCGTGCACGAGTGGGGATTGCTGGTCCTCGCGGCCCCGCTGCTGGCATGGGGCGCGTTCGTGGCGCTGCGCGCCGCGCCGCGGCGGATCCGGCTGGCACTGATCGCGCTGTTCGCGTTCGCCGTGGTGTTCGCGATCGAGTTCCGCCTGCGCAGGTACGGCTACTACTTCCACTTCAAGATCTTGGCGTTCGCCGCACCGGTGCTGCTCGTCACTGCGGCGGCGGGGTTCGGGCGCATCCGGCGCGGCTGGATTGCCGTGGTGCTGCTGTTGATGCTCGCCAACAACGCGGGCAGCAACGAGATCGGCACGACGTTCGACGAGCTGCCGCGCTCGACGCTGCAGCTGCGCGAGATCAACGCAGCGCTGCCTGCCGGCCGATCGATCCGGATCGACGTCGCGGCGACCGAGCAGAACTGGATCGCCTACATGCTGCACGCGCACCCGCTGTGCTCGCAGCACCCGCTGCTGAACACCAGCTACCCGCATGTGCGGATCTCGCGCAGGGCCGACTACATCGTCGCGCCGATCGACGCGCCCGTGCCGGCGGACGCGGCGACGCCGGCGATCCGGCGGCTGGACGCGTTCGCGCTGTACCGGTCCAAGCCGTCGGTGCCGGGGCCCGAGAACTGCTCGCGCGCGATGGTGCAGACCGTGACGAGCGTGCCGGTCAGCTGAGGCGCTCGAGCGCCGCGCGCAGCGCCACCGCCGAGCGCTCCGGCGCGTAGACGTCGAGGCGCTCGCGCCCGCGGCGCGTCAGGTCGGCGCGCAGCTCGCCGTCCGTGACCGCCAGCGCGATGAGCTCCGCGATCACGGCCGGGTCGCGGTCGTCCACGAGCAGCGCAGCGTCGCCGGCGGTCTCGGGGACGCCGCCGGACGGGCGCGCGATCACGGGCACCTCCGCAGCGAACGCCTCGAGCAACGGGACGCAGAAGCCCTCGTGCTCGGACAGGCACACGAAGACCGACGCGCGCGCGTAGCGGTCGGCGAGCTCCCGTTCGCTGAGCGTGTGCTCGAAGCGGACGTTGCCCGCGCGATCGCCGAGCTCCCGCAGCGCGCGCAGGTAGGCGTCGTTGAGCGGCTCGCCGACCAGCGTGAGCGTCGCGTCCGGCGCGTGGCGGCGGCGGTAGATCGCGAACGCGCGGATCAGCTCGTCCTGGCGCTTGTGCGGCGCGAGCCGCCCGACGAACAGCACGGGGCGTGACATCTGGGTCAGACCCGTTTGCCCGGGGTGCGTGACATTTGGGTCAGCCCGTTTGTCCGCTTCTCAGCCAGTCGAGGTCGACGATCGGCGGGATCACGACGTGGGAGCCCAGCTCGGCGGCGTTGAACGCGCTCACGCCGGCGGCGATGTCGCAGCGAGCGGCGTACTCCGGGAGCTGTCGGCGGCCCAGCTCGCACTGCAGCGCGATCGGCGGGTCGTGGTCCCAGAGCCAGCGTGCCGGCGTGACGTTGTGCGACAGCAGCAGCTTGCGGTTGGGCAGGTCGAGCACGGCGCGCAGGCGCGGCGCGTAGGCCGAGTAGTGGATCAGCAGCACGTCGCGCCGCTGCCGCCGGCTGCAGCGCCCTCAGCGGCTCGAAGCCCTTCGCCCGAGGGTCGATGAACGCGGCGACGTCGCGGCCGCCCCAGCCCCAACCGGCGAAGCGCTCGCGGAACGCGAGCGCCTGGCGCGAGACGGCGTCCACCGGCCCCGCGCCGGAGAGGACCTGCCAGACGTTCAGCGGTTGTCCTCGAGCCGCTTGATGCGCTCCTCGAGCTCCGCCACGCGCGTCAGCAGATGCAGGTTGAAGCGCGCCTGCTGCGCGAGCAGGTCCCCCGTCTGCTGGCGCGTCAGGTGCACCATCCCGCGCTTGAGCGCGGTGATCGGCGCGCCGAGCGCGCGCGTCGAGCGCACCTTGTCCGGGTCGGGCTCGGCGACCGCCCACTCGATCAGCTGCTCCAGTCCGACGCGGTCGGTCGGCTCGATCGTCAGGCCTTCGAGCTCGTCGCCCGCGGGGTCCTGCGCGGCGGCGCGCCGTCGCGCCTCCTCCAGCGCCTGCTCGGGCTTCATGCCGTCACCGTCCCCATCATCTCGTGGTAGTGGGCCATCCCGTCGCCGGCCGGCCCGTCGAAGGCGACCGCGCCGCCGTCGAGCACGACCACGCGCTCGCACGTGCGCTCGACCAGCGCCGCGTCGTGGGAGACGAGCACGAGCGTCGCGCCCTCCTGCACGCGCTCGGCGATCCGCTGCTCGCACTTGCGCTGGAACGCCTCGTCGCCGACCGCGAGCACCTCGTCGATCAGCATCACGTCCGCGGCGAGGTGCGCGGCGATCGCGAAGCCGAGCCGCACGAACATGCCGCTCGAGTAGGTCTTGACCGGCACGTCGATGAACTCGCCGAGCTCGCTGAAGTCGACGATCGCGTCCATCTGCTCCTCGATCTCGTCGCGCGTCATGCCGTGCAGCGCGCCGTTGAGCAGGATGTTCTCGCGGCCGTCGAAGTCGCGGCCGAAGCCGGCGCCGAGCTCGAGCAGCGTCACGACGCGCCCGCCGCACTCCGCGCGGCCGCTGTTCAGCGGCACGATCCCCGCGAGCGCGCGCAGCGTCGAGGACTTGCCGGCGCCGTTGCGGCCCACGATGCCGACGGTCTCGCCGGGCTCGATGTGCAGCGTGACGTCGCGCAGCGCCTGGACGGGCGGCGGCCCGCCCGCGTGGGCGCGGCCGAGCAGCAGCTCCTTCAGCGTTCGCCCGCGGTCGCCGCGGATGTCGAACGCCCGCGAGGCGCGGTCGAGCACGATCTCCCCGGCGCGCGTCACACCACCACCGCCAGCTCGGCCTGCATCCGCCGGAACAGGGCGGCGCCGCCGGCGAGCGCGAGCGCTCCCGCCGCGACGACGTAGAGCACCGTGGCCGCCGACGGCCAGACGCCGCCCCAGATCACGTCGCGGACCGCGGTGATGAACGGCGCCACCGGGTTGACCCATTCGAGCGCGGCGCGCGCGGCCTCGCGGTTGCGTGATGTCGTCGGGCGTGAAGAAGATCGGCGACAGGAAGAACCACGGCAGCAGCACCGCCGCGAGGATCGGCGCGACGTCGCGGAAGTAGGCGTGCAGGACGCTCACGAGCAGCGACAGGCCGAGCACGAACGCGAACAGCGCCACGAGCAGCGACGGGCAGCAGGACCAGCGACCAGCCGGCGCCGCGCAGCGCGACCGTCACGACGGCGACGACCGCCAGCACGCTCAGGAACGTGACGGCCTGCACGGTGACCACCGCTGCAGGGATCGTCTCGCGCGGGAAGCGCGCCTTGCGGATCAGCGAGCCCTGGTCCAGCAGCGCCGGCGCCGCGCTCAGCAGCGACTGCGAGAAGAAGATCCACACGACCAGCCCGACGATCAGGAACAGCGGGTAGTCCTCGTGCTCGGCGACCTTGAAGACGACGCCGAACATCAGGTAGTAGGCGCCCATCAGGACGAGCGGGTTGACGACGTACCAGGCCACGCCCAGCGCGGATCCCTGGTACTTGCGCCGCAGCTCGCGGCGGACCATCTGCTCGAAGAGGAAGCGGTAGCGAAGCGCGTCGCGCATCGCGGGTTATCGTCGCAGCAGCGCCCTGCGGAACGCGTCGAATGCCGGCTTGGGCCTCAGGTCTGCGTCGAGCAGCGTCGCGTGACCGAAGCCCGGATACGCGCCGGGCACCCACGAGTCGGCATCGTCCAGGCCCCACACGGTGAATCGCGTGCACCGCGGGCAGTCGCCGACAAGCCGCTCGTACTGCGCTGCCTGGGCCCCGCGCTCCGCCGCGCCGTCCGCCTTCGTTCGCACGTCCATCTCCGTCAGCTCGATCCGCAACCCCAGCCGCGCGAAGCGGGCGATGTTCCGCTCGTAGCCGGGCACGGGTTCGGTGTCGACATGGCCCTGCAGCCCCACGCCGTCGATCGGCACGCCCTGGTGCTCGAGCTGCGCCACGAGGCGGTACACGGCGTCGGCCTTCGTACCGTCGCCCTCCGCGCCGTAGTCGTTGTAGAAGAGCTTCGCCCTGGGATCCGCCGTGTGCGCGATCCGGAACGCCAGCGCGATGTATCCCGGGCCCAGCTTGTCGAGCCACAGCGAACGGCGCAGGCGCCCGTCGTCGTCCACCGCCTCGTTGACGACGTCCCATTCGGCGATCCGCCCGGCGTAGCGGCGCATCAGCGTCTCGATGTGGCCGGCGAGCGCCGCGCGCAGCTCGGACGGCGAGAGGTCGTCCAGCCAGCCCGGGTTCTGCAGGTGCCACACGAGCACGTGCCCGCGCGCCGCCATCCCGTGCCGCGTCGCGAACGCGACGATCCGGTCGGAGGCCCCGAAGTCGAAGCGCCCGCGCTCGGGCTCGCTGATCTCCCACTTGAGCTCGTTCTCCGGCGTGACCGAGCCGAACGCCGTCAGCGCCGCGGCGTATCCCCCGGTCGTCCAGCAGGTCCGCGCGCACCGCCACGCCCGCGAGCTCGCCCAGCTTCGGCAGGTCCTGCACCGGCCGATCGCGCCGGCCGCCGCCACACGACGCGAGCCCCACGACGCACGCCGCAACGAGCAGCGCGCGCTTCAGAACGCGCCGCGGCGGCTGAACACCGCGGGGACCGTCTTCACCAGGATGCTCAGGTCCAGGAAGACCGACCAGCGCTCGAGGTAGAGGAAGTCGAGCCGCACGAGGTCGTCGAAGTCCAGCTCGGAGCGCCCGGAGATCTGCCACAGGCCGGTGATGCCCGGGAGCACGAGGTAGCGCTTCTTGTGCCAGTCCTCGAGGCGCTCGTAATCGCGCAGCGGCAGCGGGCGCGGGCCGACGAGCGACATCTCGCCGCGCACGACGTTCCACAGCTGCGGCAGCTCGTCGAGCGAGAAGCGGCGCAGCATCCGGCCGACGGGCGTCATGCGCGGGTCGTCCTTGATCTTGAACAGCGCGCCCGAGGCCTCGTTGATCGACTCGAGGTCGGCCTGGCGCTGGTCGGCGTCGCGGTACATCGTGCGGAACTTCCAGCACGCGAACGACACGCCACCGATGCCGGGGCGCAGCGACGCGTAGAAGACCGGGCCGCGGGAGCTGATCTTGATCGCCAGCGCGATCGCCAGGAACCCCGGGCTCAGGAAGAACAGGAGCAGCACGGCGCCGACGACGTCGAAGGTTCGCTTGAGCAGGAAGTCGATGCCCTCGAACACGGGCGGGCGCAGCTCGAAGAGCGGGACCGACTGGCCGGGGACGAACTCCGCGCGGTGGATCAGGATCTCCATCGTCGAGGGCGCGATCCGCACGCGCACGCCGCGCTGGTGGCACTGGTCGACGAGCTCGACCGCCTGCTGCTGGGGGAAGTCCGGGTCGGCGATCACGACCTCGTCGACGCGGTGCGTCTCGAGCACCTCCGGCAGGTGCTCGAGCGTGCCGAGCGAGAGGATGCCATTGTCCGGCCGCGGCGTGATCGACACGAAGCCGATGACGTTGATCGACGTGTCGCTGCCGTCACGCAGTGCGCTGGCGACGTCCTCGATGTGCTCCCCGGTCCCGACGAGGACCGTCCGCCGCTGGTAGCCGGCCATGCGCAGCAGCAGCCCGGTGACGCGCTCGTAGACGAACCGCAGCGTCGTGACGTAGGCGACCGCGAAGAACAGCGAGCCGTAGAAGATGTAGTAGCTCGAGTAGCTGTTGCCGTTGACGACGGCGAACGCGAAGACGAGCGCCATGGTCTGGAACAGCGAGGCCACGATCCGGGCCAGCCCGGGGCGCTCGGCGCGGTTCGTGTAGAGCCCCGACCGCGCGAACAGGAGCACGGTCACCAGGTAGGCGAGCGGGAAGTAGTCCTTCGTCTGCTCAAAGGAGACGTCGAAGTCCCAGGCGTCGCGCAGCGCCGCCTTGAGGCACAGCGCGGTGAGGATCGCGCCGAACAGCGCGATGAAGTCGAGCGCCAGCAGCGAGACGACGCGCGCGGCCTGGCGCAGGGTGTCCATCCGCAGCAGGAAGCTGAGCAGCGGCGGCCGCTTGGACCGCACGTCGCGTCCGGGAAGGGGAAACCCGCCCGGCGTGACCGCCGTGCCTGTGCGCGCTTCCTCGTCCTGTGCGCTGTCGACCGTGCCCTGCGATTGGGGCATTCACATGCTCCTAACGCCAAAGCGTCGCAGAAGTAACGGGAATCTCACGGTGCTGCGCCGATCAGCGCGCTCCTTCCGGCTCCGTCGAGCGTGCGCTGCAGCCCTTCGCGCAGCGACACCTCGGGCTCCCACTTCAACAGCTCCTTCGCACGGCCGATGTCCGGCTTGCGCTGCTTGGGGTCGTCGGTGGGCAGCGCCTCGTAGACGATCTCCGACTTCGAGCCGGTGACCTCGACCATCGTCTCGGCGAGCTCCAGCAGCGTGAACTCGTCCGGGTTGCCGACGTTGACGGGCATGTGCTCGCCGCTCTCGGCGAGCCCGATCATGCCGCGGATGAGGTCGTCGACGTAGCAGAACGAGCGCGTCTGGCTGCCCGATCCCGAAGACCGTTATCGGGCGGTCGGTGAGCGCCTGGCGGAAGAACGTGGGGATCGCGCGGCCGTCGTGCGGGCGCATCCTGGGCCCGTAGGTGTTGAAGATCCGGATGATCGCCGTGTCGACGCCCTGCTGGCGGTGGTAGGCCATCGTCAGCGCCTCGGCGTAGCGCTTGGCCTCGTCATAGACGCCGCGCGGGCCGATCGGGTTGACGTGGCCCCAGTAGTCCTCGGTCTGCGGGTGGACCTGCGGGTCGCCGTAGACCTCGGAGGTCGATGCGATCAGGAAGCGCGCGCGGTGCTGCTTGGCCAGCCCGAGCGTGTGGTGCGTGCCGTGGGACCCGACCTTGAGCGTGTGCAGCGGCAGGCGCAGGTAGTCGATCGGCGACGCCGGCGAGGCAAGGTGATACACGAAGTCGACGGGCTCGTCGACGAAGTAGGGCGTGATGATGTCCGTGTTCAGATGCACGAACTCGGGCACGCGGATGTGCTCGATGTTCGCCAGCGAGCCGGTCTCGAGGTTGTCGACGCAGATGACGCGATGGCCTCGCCGCAGCAGCTCGTCGCACAGGTGCGACCCGAGGAACCCCGCGCCACCCGTCACAAGGCAGGTGGCCATTGGCCGCAGGCTATAGGCGCTTGAAGTCGGTCAGCGGCACCATGGACGACTTGTTACGGATCGCTTGCGTTTCGTATCTCGATGTGCTTCGATACGCCTACGTTTCGATACGCCAACGTTTCGTATGGAGAAGATCATGTCCTCACACCGCCCCATATCCCCGCCGCTGGTGGGCCCTCGTCGTCCTGTCGATCGGTCTCCTGGTCATCTCGCTGGACAACACGATCCTCAACGTCGCCCTGCCGTCATTGAGCGACGATCTCGGCGCGTCCTCGAGCCAGCTGCAGTGGATCGTCGATGCCTACATGCTCGTGTTCGCAGGGCTGCTGCTGACCGCCGGCAGCCTCGGCGACCGCTTCGGGCGCAAGCGCGCGCTGACCACCGGGCTGGTCATCTTCGGCACCGCGTCCGCCCTGTCGGCGCTTGCGCACCACGCCCGCGCGCTCATCGCCGGCCGCGCGCTCATGGGGATCGGCGGCGCGCTGATCATGCCGTCGACGCTGTCGATCGTGACCGCGACGTTCCCCGCGAACGAGCGCGGGAAGGCAATCGGCATCTGGGCCGCGGTCGCGGGGCTCGGCATCGCGATCGGCCCGGTCGCCGGCGGCTGGCTCGTCGAGCACGCCAGCTGGCACTGGGTCTTCCTCGTCAACGTTCCGTTCGTCGCTGATCGCGCTCGCCGCGGGCCACGCGCTCGTGCCAGAGTCGCGTGATCCGACGCAGGCGCGGCTGGACCCGATCGGCGCCGTGATCTCGATGGCCGGCCTGGGCACGCTGCTCTGGGGGATCATCTCCGCGTCGGACCGTGGCTGGAGCGACAGCCTGGTCATCGGCGCGCTGGTCCTCGGCGCCGTCATCCTCGCGCTGTTCGTGTGGTTCGAGCGGCGCACCGAGTCGCCGATGCTGGACATGCGGCTCTTCCGCAACGCCCGGTTCTCCGCCGCGAGCTTCGGCATCACGATCGCCTTCTTCGTCCTGATGGGGCTGATCTTCTTCCTGACCCAGTACCTGCAGTCGGTCCTCGACCTGAGCCCGTTCGCAGCAGGCGTCAGGATGCTCCCGATCGCCGGGGGCATGGTGGTGGCCGGCCCGCTGTCCGCGCGGCTGGCCGAGCGCCTCGGCGCGAAGCTGGTCGTCGCAGCCGGGCTGGCGTTCGTCGGCAGCGCGATGGTCGTGCTCGCACAGGCGGGCGTCGACGGCCCCTACGGGCTGATCGCCGCCGCGCTCGCGCTGATGGGCTTCGGCATGGGCACCGCGATGGCGCCCGCGACCGACTCGATCATGGGGACGCTCGACGAGGCGCACCTGAGCGTCGGCTCGGCCATGAACGACGCGACGCGGCTGGTCGGCGGCGCGCTGGGCGTGGCGGTGCTCGGTTCGCTCATGACCAGCCACTACGGTGACCAGATGCAGTCGGCCCCGGCAGCTGCGCAGGACTCGGTCGGCGCCGCACACGCGGTTGCCGCCCACCTGCCCGCCGCCGCCGGCGCCGCGCTGAACACGGCCGCCGACGCGGCGTTCGTCGACGCGATGCACCTGGTGCTCTACATCAGCGCCGGGATCCTCGCGGCGGGCGTGGCGCTCACGCTGCGCTACCTGCCGTCGCGGGCACACCGCGGGCTCGTACGGGCGGAGGTCGTCCCCGCGTGAGCCGCCCGCGCAGCGCCGAGTCGCACGCCGCGATCCTGCAGGCCACCCTGGAGCTCGTCGTCGAAGGCGGGCTCCAGGGCACGACGATCGAGGGGATCGCGGCGCGCGCCGGCGTCGGCAAGGCGACGATCTACCGGCGCTGGAAGACCAAGGAGGAGCTGTTCACCGAGGCGCTGCGGGGGATCGCCATCCCGCTTCCCGATTCGGAGATGGGCTCCCTGCGAGAGGACATCCTCGCGCTCACCGCGTTCAACCTCGAGCACATGCCGCGCAAGGTCGCCCTGCTGATGCCGCGGCTGATGGTCGAGGCAGCGGATGACCCGGAGCTGTTCGCGGTCATGCGCGAGGTCCTGGTCGACCCTCGGCGCAACGTCCTGAAGGCGATCCTGACGCGGGCCATCGCGCGCGGGGAGCTCCGCGGCGACCTCGATCTCGAGGACGTCGTCGACCTGCTGATCGGGCCGCTGATCTACGAGATCCTCATCACGGGCGCCGACATGCCGACCGTGTCGAAGCTCCCCGCGCGGATCCTCGACATGGCGCTCGAGGGCCTTGCGCCTACGCCCGCGAGCCGGGCACGCGCTCGTCGCCAACCCGCCGCGTGACGCGCTGCGCGTCGAGGTGCTCGAGCAGCGCCTGCGCATAGCGACGGCTCGTCTGCAGCTCGTCGCGCAGCCGCGCGAGCGTGATCGTCCCCTCGGCGCGCATGATCGCCACGACGCGTTCGCGCACCTGTGCCAGCACATCGGGGTGGAACGTGAACGGCCCCACGCGCTCGGCCTTCCCGGCGTGGCGCAGCTGCGCGAGCAGCTTCTGCTCGTCCGGATCGAACGTGTCGTGCGCCGGAGGCTCGTACCCGGCGGCCTTCAGCCGTTCGAGCATCGCCTCGGCCTCCTGTGTGACCAGCTCGGACTCAGGGGCCTGTCCCCTCAGTCCAGATCCGGACTCAGGGGACAGGCCCCCCAGTCCGGGTTGCTCGCCGCGGGACAGGCGGGTGAGGTCGACGAGGAGGTCGGTGGAGGGGCCGTGGCGGCGGGCGTTCGGGTCCAGGACGCGGCCGCCGCCGAGGGTGTCGGCGGGGGCGACGGAGCGGACGACGACGCGGTCGTCGCGGCGGGCGATGAGCGGGCTCTCGCAGCGCAGCTGGTGGAAGTGGCCGCCGAGCCAGGCGATCCGGGCTGCGGACTCGCGGGTGCCGTGGTGGATCTGGACGCGCGTGCCGTGCTCGATGCGCGTGTCGAGCTCGACGTCGAGGATGTGGCTCGGCTCGAGCGGCTCGGAGGAGAGCACGTCGCCGCGGACCGGGTCCGCGTTTCGGAGGTTGACCGCGACGCGCTGGCCGGCGGCGGCGCGCTCCACAGGCTCGTCGTGGACCTCGACGCCGCGCACGCGCGCCCGCGTGCCCGCTGGGAGCACCAGCAGCTCGTCGCCGCGGCCGATCGAGCCCGACCACAGGGTCCCCGTCACCACGCGCCCAGCGCCGCGGATCGTGAAGGAGCGGTCGACGTGCAGGAGCGTGCCGCCCTCGTCGTCGGCCCGCGAGCGTAGGTCGCCCGCAACGCGATCGAGCGCCGCGGCAACGGCAGCCGTGCCCGTGACGACGTCCGCCTCCGGCACCAGCTCACGCGCCGCCGCCATCGCGGGCGCCGGGTCGGCGAGGTCGGCCTTCGTGACGGCCACGACACCGCGCGCCACCCCGAGGCTGCGCAGCACCGCGAGGTGCTCCCGCGTCTGCGGCATGACGCCATCGTCGGCCGCGATCACCAGCAGGAAGAGATCGATGCCGGTCGCGCCCGCGACCATCGTCCGCACCAGCTTCTCGTGGCCCGGCACGTCGATGACGCTCAGGCGCCGGCCACTGGGCAGCGTCAGCGGCGCGTAGCCGAGCTCGATCGAGATCCCC
Organism: uncultured Actinomycetes bacterium; assembly: GCA_963794105.1. Lineage (GTDB taxonomy): Bacteria > Actinomycetota > Thermoleophilia > Solirubrobacterales > Solirubrobacteraceae > AC-49. The sequence continues at coordinate 34,080 of CAWCEB010000059.1, forward strand.
CGCCGCTTCTCCTCGGGCAGCCGATCGGTGTCGATCCCGGTCAGCGCCGCGACCAGCGCGGTCTTGCCGTGGTCGATGTGGCCGGCGGTGCCGACGGTCAGCGGAGCGCCGCCACCACCCACGCGACCTCCTCGTCGGCCATCGTCCGCGGGTCCAGCAGCACGCGCCCGTCCTGGATGCGGGCGAGCACCGGAGGGTCGCCGGCCCGCAACCGCGCGGCCGTCGCGTCCGGGCTCCCGCTGTGCAGCGCCACGGCGGGCCCCGTGAGCTCGAGCAGCGGCAGCGCCCCGCCGCCGACCTTCGCCACGGCCTCCACCACCTCGCCGCCGATCGCGCTGGCAAGCCGCTCTGCGCGCGCCTGCAGCACCGCGCGGTCGCACTCGAGCATCGCGAGCACCGGAATCTCGCGGCGCGCCCGCTCCGGGTCGCGATAGAGCGCGAGCGTCGCCTCGACCGCCGCCAGCGAGAGCTTGTCGATGCGCAACGGCCGCGCAAGCGGGTGGTTGCGAGCCGCGGCCACGGCGTCCGCGGTCCCGACGATCAGGCCGGCCTGCGGCCCGCCGAGCAGCTTGTCGCCGCTGAAGCACACGAGCGCCGCGCCGGCGCGCACCGAGCGCCGCACCGATGGCTCGTCGGCCAGCAGCGGCAGCGTCGTCCGCAAGCACCCCGGACCCGACGTCGTCGATGACCGGCATCCCCAGGCCGCACAGCGCCTCGATCGAGACCTCCTCGACGAACCCGACGGCGCGGAAGTTGCTGGGGTGCGCGCGCAGGATCGCGCCGGTCGTGTCGCCCAGCGCGGCGGCGTAGTCGCGCAGGCGCGTGCGGTTCGTCGTGCCGACCTCGCGCAGCGCGGCGCCCGACTGCGCCACGACGTCGGGGATCCGGAACGAGCCGCCGATCTCGATCAGCTGCCCGCGCGAGACGACGACCTCGCGCCCGTCGCCCGCCAGCGACGCGGTCGCGAGCAGGACCGCGGCGGCGCAGTTGTTGACCACCAGCGCGCCCTCCGCGCCGGTCAGCTCGCGCAGGATCGCCTCGACATGCTCGTGGCGCGAGCCGCGGCGCCCCTCGCCCAGGTCGAGCTCGAGGTTCGAGTAGCCAGTCGCGACGCGCAGCACCGCCGCGCGCGCGGGATCCGAGAGCGGCGCGCGGCCGAGATTGGTGTGGACGATGACGCCGGTCGCGTTGACGACGCGCTGCAGCGAGGGCCGCAGCCGCGCGGCCGCGCGCGCGACCAGGTCGGCGTCGTCGCGTGCGCCACCGAGCAGCTCGGCGCGGCGCTCCTGCAGCACGGCCTTCGCCACCGACGTCGCCAGCCGGTCCACGCTCGGCAGATCCCTCAGGCGGGATGAATCCATTCGCCCTCCTCGCGCTTCCAGATCGGCACCCGGGCCTTGATCTCGTCGATGATCTCGCGCGCACCCGCGAACGCGGCATCCCGGTGCGGCGCGCTCGCGGCGACGATCACGCTCGGCTCGCCGAGCTCGACGCGCCCGATGCGGTGGTCGGCGGCCGCGCGGCACAGCCCGTGGCGCTCGATCGCGTCGGCGACGATCACGTCGATCTGCTCGGCCGCCATCTCCGCGTACGCCTCGTAGTCGAGGAAGTCGACCTCGCGCGTGACGCCGCAGAACGTGACGACGGCGCCGGCCCGCGGATCACGCACGCGCTCGACCAGCGCGTCGACCGACAGCGGCTCGCTGTGGATCGCGCCTCCGCTCACCGGCGGGATCAGCGCCAGCTCGTCTCCCGGCCGCAGCACGACGTCGTCGCCGGCCACCTCGCGATTGACCGCCATGACCACCGGAATGCCGTCGGCTGCCCCGACCGCCGCGATCGCATCGCGCACCGTCGCGCCGTCGTCGAGGTCGAGCTCGACGCTCTCTCGCCCGGCCCGCTCACGCAGTACCGCGAACAGCCGCACGGTCACCTTCATGCGGGAAGCGTAAGTCGCGCGCCGAACAGGCGTTGAACCGACGGACCCAGCCCGAGGAGAAATGACCCACATGCTCCACCGCCCACCGTCGTCGTCAAGATTTTCCGCACGGACTTCCACAAAGCGAAGAGGATCGTCACTGCGGGCCTGGGCGCGGATGAAGGTCCGTCACGACAAGCCGCCGAAGAAGTCGATCCGTTCCACGACCGGGGTGTGCGCATGATGCGATCGAAAGCTGTCCTCACCGTCCTTCTCGCGGCGTGCGCGGTCATGCCGGCCGCGGCCCACGCCGGCCCGAGGTTCACGCTCGGCCAGGGCAAGGTGCCCCACGTGGTCGTCGAGCCCGACAACGGCACGGCGCACGTCGTCTGGCAGCAGGACAACACCACGATGGAGTGCAACGTCCCGCGCGGTGCCACGTCGTGCACGCCGCAGGTCGTGAACATGGGGCTGCCTGCGGACAAGCCCGAGGCCGACAGGCCCTGGTTGCTGCGCGCCGGCGACGGCACGCTCTACATCTACATGGCGCGCTACGTGCGGGCTGACGCGTACCTGTCGCGGTCCACGGACGGGGGCGTCACCTGGTCGACGGGCATTCCGGTCTACAAGGCGCTGCCGGGCAAGCCGGGCATCGTCGGCACCGACATCACCGAGCCGGTCCTGTTCCCCAACGGCGAGGTCGCGATCGCGTCGTTCAACGGCGGCGGCAACGTGTTCGCCGCGCGCCTGGACGGCGCAGAGGCGGGCGGCGGCCCCGTCGCCGCGCTGCAGGACTTCGGCACCAGGTTCAAGTACGACATCCAGACCGTGCCCACCGGCGACGGCGGCATGATCACCGTGGCGCACGACACGCCCGCCTACTACTGGCTGATGACCCCGGGCGCTGACCCGTCGCAGGACAGCAGCTGGGGCGCGCCGATCCAGATCGCCCCCGTCGCGGACGAGACGCGCGTGGCCAACGGCACGAGCGGGACGTACGCGCTGACCGTCGAGCCAGGTGGCGACTTCCGCCACGTGCTGATCCGCAAGCTCAGCCCAGCCGGCTTCGGCGCGCCGGTGGAGGCCGAATCCCAGCAGGGCTACATCACCGACCTGACCGAGGGCCCGTCGGGCACCGTCGCGGGCGTCTGGCGCACGAACGGCAGCGATCCGAGCAACCGGCTGCGGTTCTCGACGTCGAAGGACGGCGCGGCCTTCAGCACCGTCACGATCGCGCGCGGCACCGAGGTGTTCTTCGACCTCGATGTCTCGATCGCGTCCGACGACAAGGGCTTCGTCGTCTGGGAGGGCGACGGCGACTCCATCGACATGGCGTCGACCGACGCGATCGTGGACGAGAACGCTCCGCCCGGCACGGGCACCACACAGATCGAGTACGCCAACGCGACGATCACGCTCGGCGGCGTGAAGGGGTGCGTCAACCCCGGCGGCAAGACCACGGTGCGGCTCGGCTTCAAGCGCAAGAAGCGCAAGGGCAACGTCTGGATCAAGGTGTTCCGCGTCGACTTCAGCCAGGACGGCAAGCTCCTGAAGAAGGTCACGAAGCCGCCGTTCAAGCGGACGATCAAGGTCAAGGCCACACAGCCCAAGGGCTCGTTCGTCGAGGTCCGGGCGCGCGCCTTCATCAAGGTCCACAAGGGCAAGACGCCGAAGAAGTCGGTGAGGGTCCGGATCCCGGTCTGCGCGTAACCTTCGTGGCCACATGGCCACGACCGACGACCGTCCCGATCAGCACGACCTCTCCGTCGCCCCCATCGTGGGGCCCGACGACCCGCGCCGGTTCACCGACTCCGGCATCGAGGTCAAGGCGCTGTACGACGAGGCCGACCTCCCCGAGCAGCTCGAGCTCGGGGAGCCGGGCGACTTCCCGTACATCCGCGGCGTCCACCGCGAGATGTACCGCAAGCAGACGTGGACGATGCGCCAGTACGCGGGCTACGCGTCGGCCAAGGAATCCAACGAGCGCTACCGCTACCTGCTCGCGCGCGGCGGCACCGGCCTGTCGATGGCGTTCGACCTGCCGACGCAGCTCGGACTCGATTCGGACAACCCGCGCTGCCTGGGCGAGGTCGGACGGACGGGCGTCGCGATCGACACGATCGACGACATGCGCACCGCGTTCGACCAGATCCCGCTGGATCAGGTCTCGACGTCGATGACGATCAACGCGCCCGCCGCGTGCCTGATGCTCCTGTACGAGCTCGTCGGCGAGGAGCAGGGCGTGCCCTCCGAGAAGCTGCGCGGCACGACGCAGAACGACGTCCTCAAGGAATACATCGCGCGCGGGAACTACATCTACCCGCCCGAGCCGACCATGCGGCTCACGACGGACATCTTCGAGTACTGCGCGAAGAACATCCCGAAGTGGAACACCGTCTCGATCTCCGGCTACCACTTCCGCGAGAAGGGCTGCAGCGCGGTGCAGGAGGTCGCGTTCACGCTGTGCTCCGGCATCGCCTACGTGCAGGCCGCGGTCGATCGCGGGATGGACGTCGACGACTTCGCCCCGCGCCTGGCGTTCTTCTTCAACGGCCACAACAACGTCTTCCAGGAGGTCGCGAAGTTCCGCGCCGCCCGGCGGATGTGGGCGCACATCATGCGCGACCGCTTCGGCGCCAAGAACCCGAAGTCGATGATGCTGCGCTTCCACACGCAGACCGGCGGCGTGACGCTGACGGCGCAGCAGGCCTACAACAACATCGTGCGCGTTGCGCTGCAGGGCTTCGCGGCGGTGTGCGGCGGGACGCAGTCGCTGCACACGAACGGGTTCGACGAGGCGCTGGCGCTGCCCACCGAGCGCGCCGCGAAGATCGCGCTGCGCACCCAGCAGATCCTCGCCCACGAGTCGGGCGCGGCCGACACGGTCGATCCCTTCGCGGGGTCGTACTTCGTCGAGTCCCTGACCGACGAGATCGAGGAGCGCGCGCAGAAGCTGATCGAGAAGGTCGACTCGCTCGGCGGTTCCGTGCACGCGATCGAGTTCATCACCGGCGAGATCGACGAGAGCGCGTGGGGCTACCAGGAGCGCTACCGCATCGGCCAGGACATCGTGGTGGGCGTGAACAAGTACGAGGAGGAGGAGGTCGAGGTGCCGGACCTTCTGCGCGTCGACCCCGAGTCCGAGCGCGAGCAGGTCGAGCGCCTACGGGCGTTCAAGTCCGATCGCGACGCCGCGGTGGTGGAGCAGCGCCTCGAGTCGCTGCGCGAGGCCGCCCGCGGCACCGACAACCTGCTGCCGTTCATCAAGGACGCCCTGCGCGACCGCTGCTCGATCGGTGAGGTCTGCGGCGCGATGGGCGACGTCTTCGGGAAGTACGCGCCGACGTTCTGAGTAGGTTGCCGGGCATGTCGCTTGCGCCCGCCATCTATTTCTACGACGTCGTCCTCTCGCTGCACATCGCGGCGATCGTGATCGCCTTCGGCGTGACGTTCGCCTATCCGATCCTTGGCGTGTACGTCACGCGCGAGCAGCCGCGGATGCTGCCGGTCCTCCATGCCGCACAGGAGCGGCTCGGCAAGTTCCTCATCACCCCCGCCGCGACGGTCGCCCTGCTCGCCGGCTTCTACCTCGCGAGCGACCGCGACTACATGGGCAAGATCTGGGTCGTCGTCCCGCTGATCATCCTCATCGGGCTGCTCGCGCTCGGCGGCGCCTTCTTCGGCCCCAGCGAACGCCGCGCCAGCGAGCTGGCGGCGCGCGACGTCGCCGCGGCGGGCCCCGACGGCCCGGTGACCCTGTCACCGGAGTACCAGTCCCTTGCGACCCGCATCGCCCAGATCGGCGCCCTTACGAACGTCCTCATCCTCGTCGCGATCTTCTTCATGGCCGCGAAGCCCGGCGGCTACTGAGAGCCGTCACGGGCGCGCGTAGAGCCGTGACAAGTTGAGTGCGACGTTGACCGCCATATGCGCGGTCAACGTCGCATCGAACTCATCTTTGAACGTCAGGACGGGGTGGCGGAGCGTTCGCAACTGCTCGCCGCCGGCCTGGGCGAGGACGCAATCGCGCATCGACTGTCGACGGGCCGATACCGGCTGGAGCACCGCAACGTCTACTCGCTCGGCCCTCTCTCGATGAGAGGACGCCTCGTGGCGGCACTGCTCGCCGGGGGAGACGCCTCGGTGCTGTGCCACGCGAGCGCGCTCATCCCATGGGGGCTGCGCGCCACGGTCGTCACGATCGACGTGGCCACGCCGAAGGACCGGCGCGACGAGCCCCTGCTCCGCTTCCACCGCCTCAGCCTCGCCGACAGCGAGGTCACAAAGCGCCAGGGCCTCCGCGTCACCACCATCGAGCGCACGCTCCTCGACATCGCCGCCACCGGCGCCGACGTCAGAAAGCCGGCGCAGGAGGCCGTCGCGAAGCGGCTGACGACGCTGGCGAAGCTGAAGGCGATCGCGGACAGCCACAGGGGCGAGAGAGGAGCGCCTGCACTCAGACGGATTGCCGGCGAACCCCACACCCGAAGCGACCTCGAGCGCCGGTTTCTTCGCTTCCTCGGTGACAACGGATTCCCGCAACCGCTCACGAATCACGAAGTCGGCCCCTACACGGTCGACGCGTACTGGCCGCAGTTCCAGCTGGTCGTCGAGGTCGACGAGGACGCCCACATCGCCGCCTTCGAGGAGGACCGCGCGCGAGACCGCTATCTCGCGGGGCGCGGCCTGCGCACCATGCGTGTCACCGCACGCAGCCTCAAGGACGAATTCGTGCTCAGGGAGGAGGTCCGGCGGGCTGCGCGAATCGTGCCCTGATGAGTGAGCTGACCACGAAGCGAACCCTTGTGAAGTCCCCGCCCGAACTCTGGGCCGAGGTCAGCGACCTGGAGGCGCTCGCCAAGCACCTTGGCGAGTTCGGCGAGATCAAGATCACCCGCCTCGAGCCCGAGACCACCGTCGTCTGGGAGGGCGAACGCGTCAGCGGCACGGTGAAGCTCGAGCCCAGCGGGTGGGGAACGAAGGTGACGCTGACCGCAGAGCTGGCCGCGATCGAGGAAGCGGCTCCCGAGCCGGACCCGAGCCGGAGCCGGCCCGAGCCCGAGCCGGAGCCCGAGCCCGAGCCCGAGCCGGTCGCGGTCGAGGCCGGAGCCAGAGCCGGAACCTCTGCCCGAGCCGGTGGCGGTCGAAGCACCCCCGCCCGCGCCGATCCAGGAAGCGCCTGAGCCCACGCTCGGCTTCTGGGCGCGCCTCTTCGGCCGGCGCAAGCCAATCGCCGAGGTCCCGCCCGCCGAGCCGCCCCCGCCGAGCCGCTCCCGTCGAGGAGCCCGAGCCCGAGCCCGCCCCCGTCGAAGAGCCGCCGGCGCCCGAGCCCCCGCCGCTTCAGCCGGTCCCCGACCCCGAGCCGCCCGCCGAGCCCGAGCCCGAGGACCCGCTTCCCGCGGCGACGACGAGCCAGCTCGACGACGATCGCGCCGTCGCGGTGCTCACCGAGGTGCTCGACAACCTCGGCTCAGCGCACCACCGCCCGTTCAGCCGCGGCTGAACCGCATGCGCGGGGTACCATCCCGCGCCTCATGACCCAGCGAGAGCACTCCCCCGAGACCTACGAGGAGAAGCTCGCGCAGCTCAACCAGCTGCGCGAGGCCGCGATCCACTCGAGCCCCGAGGCCGAGGCCAAGCAGCACGAGCGCGGCAAGTACACGGCGCGGGAGCGCATCGAGAAGCTGCTGGACCCGGGCTCGTTCCAGGAGGTCGACACGTTCGTGCGCCACCGCACGCACGAGTTCGACATGCAGAAGAACCGCCCTTGGGGCGACGCCGTCGTCACCGGCCACGGCACGATCGACGGGCGCCGCGTCTGCGTCTTCAGCCAGGACTTCACCGTCTTCGGCGGCTCGCTGGGCGAGGTCATGGGCGAGAAGATGTGCAAGATCATGGACCTGGCGGCCAAGATCGGCTGCCCCGTGATCGGCATCAACGACTCGGGCGGCGCGCGGATCCAGGAGGGGGTCGTCAGCCTCGGCGCCTACGGCGACGTCTTCGTGCGCAACGTGAAGTGCTCGGGCGTGATCCCCCAGATCAGCCTGATCATGGGCCCGTGCGCCGGCGGCGCCGTGTACTCGCCCGCCATCACCGACTTCATCTTCATGGTGAAGGAGACCTCGCACATGTTCATCACGGGCCCCGACGTCATCAAGACGGTCACGGGCGAGGAGGTGGGCTTCGAGGAGCTCGGCGGCGCGATGTCCCACAACACGAAGTCGGGCGTCGCGCACTTCGCCTCCGACGACGAGGACGCGTGCCTCGAGGACGCGCGCTACCTCTTCAGCTTTCTGCCGCAGAACAACCTCGAGACGCCGCCGCGCGTCATGCCCTCCGACGACCCGATGCGGATGGACGAAGAGCTCGACCATGTCGTCCCGGACAACCCGAACAAGCCCTACGACATGCGTAACGTCGTGCGGCTGATCGTCGACGACGGCGAGTTCTTCGAGGTGCACGAGCACCACGCCAAGAACATCATCTGCGGGTTCAGCCGCCTTGACGGCTACGCGATCGGCGTCGTGGGCAACCAGCCGCAGCACATCGCCGGCGTGCTCGACATCGACGCCAGCGCGAAGGCCGCCCGCTTCGTGCGCACCTGCGACGCCTTCAACATCCCGATCCTCACGTTCTGCGACGTTCCCGGCTTCCTGCCCGGCACCGACCAGGAGTGGGGCGGCATCATCCGCCATGGGGCGAAGCTGCTCTACGCGTTCACCGAGGCGACCGTCCCGAAGATCACGATCATCACACGCAAGGCCTACGGCGGCGCCTACGACGTCATGGCGTCCAAGCACCTGCTCGCGGACTTCAACTTCGCGTGGCCGACCTCCGAGGTCGCCGTGATGGGCCCCGAGGGCGCGGTGAACATCATCTACCGCCGCGACATCGCGAGCTCGCCGACGCCCGACCAGCGCCGCCAGAAGCTGATGGACGACTACAAGGCGCGCTTCGCCAATCCCTACAGCGCGGCCGAGCGCGGCTACATCGACGACGTCATCGTCCCGCACGAGACGCGGCCGAAGGTCATCACCGCGCTGCACACCCTGCTCACCAAGCGCGAGCCCGGGCCGAAGCGCAAGCACGGCAACATCCCGCTCTAGCCGTCCACCACCAGCGACTGCAGCGGCCCGCGCAGCGCCTCGGCCCGCCGCGACACGCCCGGCAGCTCGCGCAGCCGCCCGCGGCCGCTGCGCGCGATCGGCTTCCAGAGCTCGTCGATGACGCGGCAGGGGTCGCCGTCGGCGCGGCAGTTCGAGGTGCTCGGCCCACAACCGCAGCCGCGTGTCGCGCGCGAGCCCGCGGTCGCACACGACGACGTTCATCTCGGAGTCGTTGAACAGCGAATGCTCGTTGAGGTTCGCCGAGCCGACGGTGAGCCACGCGTCATCGACGATCCCCACCTTCGCGTGCACGTACAGCGGCCCGGTGACCGACCCCGTGCGAGCGAGCACCGTGGTGGCGAGGAACCGGCCCGCGCCGTCGTCGGCGTCGCCCAGGACCGAGAGCTGGCCGCGCGTGTCGTCGCCGCCGTCGTTGGGGTGCGCGGGCAGCAGCACCACGAGCCGGAAGTTGTCCGATGGCGGGTTGCGCAGCTTGTCCGCGAGGACGTGGACGATCTCCGGCGACCAGAGGAACTGGTTCTCGAGGTACACGAACGACCGGGCCGAGCGCAGCGCGCGCAGGTACGCCTCGAGGATCCGGAAGTCGCCGCGCGGGAGGAAGTCGTAGATCTTCTCCGGCACGGTGCGGACGACCTGGACCGTCGTCGAGCCGGCGCTCGGCGGGGGCGGCGGGGCGGCGCAGGCGCTCGCCCGTGACGGCCTCCCAGCGAGCGACGAAGTGAGCAGCGACATCCGCGACGGCGGGCCCGCGCAGCCGCGTACCGACGTCGTGCCAGCCGATCCCGCCGCGCACGTGGTGCGGGGCGCCATCGAAGCGATCGCCCGCCAGCGACGTCAGATCGATCCCGCCGACGAACGCCACCTCGCCGTCGACGATCACGAGCTTCTCGTGGTGGCAGTGCATCGGGCGCTCGCGCGCATCGAGCGCACAGCGGATCCGCGTGCCACGCACGAGCTCGTCGCGCACCGCCCGCACGTCCGACCGCTTCGGCGTGAAGAGCGGCACCGGCGCGCCCGCCCACAGCAGCACGCGGACGTCGGCGCGCTCGGCGACGGAGCTGAGCAGGTCGCGCAGCGGCCGCGCGCTGTCGTCTCGCGTCAGGCCGAACCCCGGCGTGACGTGCCAGCCCGCGAGGTGCACGGACTCGCGCGCGCCGTCGATCGCCTCGGCGATCAGCGGCAGCGCCTGCGCCCCGTCGATCAGGACATCGAGCGAGCAGCCCTCGCGCGGCGGCGGGTCGCCGGCGGGCCACATCGATCCGTCCTGCGGCGGGTTGTACGAGCCGGAATGCCCGATCCGCGCGAGCCGGCGGCGATGGTGCGCGGCGATCGTCTTTTCGGTCGCCTGCCCCACGTAGCGGTCGATGTGATCGAGAGTGGACACGAAGCCGTTGTACCCCGCTGTAGCGTTCCGCCAGCCATCCCCCGCCATCAGGAGAGTCCCACGTGCAGACGCGCCGCCAGTTCGTGACCGCAGCCGGATCGTTCTCGGCCGCCGCTGTGTTCGCCCCGCAGTCGCTCGCCAATGCTGCGCGGCTCGCGCATCTGACGAAGGCGCACGGGAAGTTCAGCGAAGGCCTCATCAGCGGCGATCCGACGCCCAACGGGATCACGCTGTGGACGCGGCTGGCGGACGTCGCCGGGCCCGCGCAGGTGGAGCTCGAGGTGGCGAAGGACGCGTCCTTCAGGCACGTCGTCGCGCGCCAGAAGATCGCGACGAACGCAAAGCTCAGCCACGGCGTGAAGGCGCGCGTGGGCAAGCTCAAGGCCCACGAGGAGTACTTCTACCGCTTCTCCGACCAAGGGAGCCGAGACGCCCGTCGGGCGGTTCCGCACCGCGCTGCCCGCCGACTCCCAGCAGCCGGTCAAGTTCGCGTTCTGGTCCTGCCAGGACTACACGCACGGCTACTACAACGCGCACGAGCTGATCGCCCAGGGCGACTACGACTTCGTGATCTGCCTCGGCGATTACATCTACGCCGAGAGCTACCACTCGAAGGCCGGCGGCACCGCGGTGCGCGACGACAAGATCGGCAAGCCCAACCCGCAGAACCCGGACATCGTCCGCGAGGCCACGACCTACCAGGACTACCTCGACAAGTACGCGCTGTACCGCTCCGATCCGGCGCTGCGCAAGATCCACCAGAAGTTCCCGATGGTGATGCTCTGGGACGACCACGAGGTGCAGGACAACTACGCCGGGCAGCCCGCCGACGGCGGCCTGCCGCCGGGCAAGCACTTCGCGGCCAAGCGCAAGGCCGCTGCCTACAAGGCCTTCTACGCCTCGATGCCGCGCTTCGTCACCAACCAGCGCCAGTACCGCACGCTGCGCTTCGGGCGCACGATGGACCTGATCGTCATGGACCAGCGCCGCTACCGCGCGAACCAGCCCTGTGACGATGCGGTCTCGCCGCCATGCGCGGACTGGGATCAGCCGCGTGACTTCCTGGGCCAGACCCAGATGAAGTACGTGCAGGACCAGCTCAAGTCCTCGAAGGCCGCCTGGAAGCTGCTCGGCAACGAGGTGACGATCATGCCGACGAAGGTCCTCGGCGGCTCGTTCTTCACCTACGACACCTGGCAGGGCTATCCCCGCGAGCGCGAGCAGCTGACGACGTTCATCCGCGACAACAACATCGCGGACGTCATCTTCCTCACCGGCGACATCCACACGTTCATCACCGGTGACGTGCGCACGAACATGGGCGAGGGCGACAACGTCGCGATCGAGCTCGTCGCCGGCTCCGTGACGTCGCAGGGGTTGGGCGAGAGCGACATCGAGGCCGGTGGCGGCGTCACGCTCAAGGGCAACGACCAGAACCCGCACACCGACCCCGGGATCATCGAGGCGCTGCGCGGCATCAACCCGTGGGTGAAGGCCGCGGACTTCGACCATCACGGCTTCGGGAAGGTCACGGCGTCCCCGTCGAACTTCGACTGCACGCTGGTCCGCCTGGAGACGATCAAGAAGCGCTCGAAGGCGACGCTCGACCCGGGCGGCGATTATCACGTGAACATCGCCCGCGGCCAGAAGTCGCTCTTCAGCTAGGAGGCACGCCATGCATCGCTCCATCGCCGCGCTCACGGTCGCCGGCGCGACCATCGCTGCATCCGCCGTCGCGGTCGCCGCGGACGACGGCCGTATCGGCCCGTCGCTGCGGATCGTCAACAACGGCCGCCACCTCACCCCCTATGGGCGGCTCGTCAACGTGGGCAACGTGCCGACCGGCGGCGCGCTCACACCCGACGGCCGCTTCTACTGGACGGTGTCGGCGGGCTCGGGCTTCAATGACGTCCGGATCGTCTCGGTCAAGTCCGCGAAGGTCGTCCAGACGATCCCGCTGCCCGGCGCGTCGGGCGGCGTCGTGATCGATCGCAAGGGCAAGCGCGCCTACGTCAGCGGCCTGGCCAACTCGACCAATCTCGAGACCTCGCAGCCCAACCTCCTCGGCGGCACCGGCGACGTCATCCACGTCTTCAGCATCTCCAGCAGCGGCAAGGCCACCGAGACCGGGCAGCTGCCCGTCCCGCGCCGGCCGACGCCGACCCGCCCAACGACTTCCCGCTGCCGGCCGCCAAGAAGATCGGATACCCCGAGTACCTCGACGTCTCGCCGAACGGCAAGACGCTGGTGGTCCCGCTGAACCTCGCCAACCGCGCGGCGATCGTCGACATCAAGTCCCAGAAGGTCCGCTACGCGAAGGTCGGCCGCTACCCGTACGCCGCCGCCGTGCTCCCCGACGGGCGCCGCGCGCTCGTGAGCAACGAGACGACCGGCACCGTCAGCGTCGTCGACCTCGCCACCGCGAAGGTCGTCAAGACGATCAGCGCCGGCGGGCATCTCTCGCACCCCGAGGCGATCGTCGCGCCCAAGGGACGGCGCGCCTACGTCACGGTCACCAACAAGGACCGTGTCGCGGTCATCGACACCAAGAAGCTCAAGGTCGTCAAGAACATCAGCGTCGGGACGAAGGCCGGCATCGGCACGAACCCCAACGCGCTCGCCGTGCACGGCAACCGCGTGCTCGTGACGGAGGGCGGCGCCGACCTGATCTCGGTCATCGACGCCAAGCGCCTGAAGGTCACCGGCCGCATCCCGACCGGCCGCTATCCGACCGACGTGCGCGTCTCGCGCAAGGGAACGCTCGTCTGGCTCACGGCCAAGGGCCTGGGCACCGGGCCGAACCCGAACGGGCCCGACCCGTTCCACTCGCTGACGCTCAACCAGACCGGGTCCGAGACCCTGCAGTTCCTGCCGCACATCACGGACGGCGACGTCGGCATCGGGAAGTTCCCGAGCGCCAGGAAGCTCAGGTCGCTGACCAAGGCCGCGGACAAGCAGCTCAAGCCGGCGAACCTGCCCAAGTCGCCCCCGGCCGGCACGCCGATCCACGCCGGCGGGCCGATCAAGCACGTGTTCTTCATCGTGCGCGAGAACCGCACCTACGACCAGATGCTGGGCGACGACACGCGCGGCGACGGCGACTCCAAGCTGACGCTGTTCGGCAACTCGACCACGCCGAACCTGCACGCGCTCGCGACGCGGTTCCCGCTGGTCGACCACGTCTACGCCAACTCCGAGGCCTCGCAGCAGGGGCACATGTGGACGTCGGCGGCGAACGTCTCCGACCACATGGAGAAGTCCTGGAACCAGATCTCGAACCTGTTCGGCGACTACGGCGCCCGCGGGCGCCCGCTGGAAACCGGCGTGCTCGCGGTGTCGTTCCCGCCGAAGGGCTTCCTGTTCGACCAGGCGATCCGCGACAACATCTCGTTCTTCAACTACGGCGAGGCCTACGCGGGCAACTTCCCGCTGCCCTACCCGCAGATCCCGCTGCTGGCGAACACGTTCGACAAGGACCGCGGGCCGGCCGAGATCTCGGCCGCGCAGGCGAAGTTCGCGCGGTCGGACTTCAACACGCCCGGCCGTGCCGGCGACTGCTTCCCGAACGGGTTCTACATCGGGGCGGACGTCCTGACCGGCAAGCAGATCTACGACTCCTCGCTGCCGGTGGGAACCGACGGCGAGTCGCGGACGGACTGCTTCCGCCAGCGATTCGCCCAGCAGCTGGCCGCCGGCGACGTGCCCGCGTTCAACTACCTGACGCTGACCAACGACCACACGCAGGGCCTGTCGGCCGGCACGCGCACGCCGCAGGCGATGATCGCCGACAACGACCTCGGCACCGCGCAGATCATCGACACGATCTCGCACTCGGCGATCTGGCCGCAGACGGCGATCTTCGTGATCGAGGACGACTCGCAGGACGGAGCCGACCACGTCGACGCGCACCGGATCCCGGCGCTCGTCGTCAGCCCGTACGCGAAGGCCGGCGCCGTGGTGCACACGCGCTACGACCAGGTCAGCGTCATCCGCACGATGGAGATGATCCTCGGCATGCACCCGCTGTCGCTGAACGACGCGCTGGCGACGCCGATGTACGACGCGTTCGATGCCACGCCGACGAACATCGCGCCCTACGACGCGATCGCGCCTGCGCAGGACCTCAACGCGAAGAACCCGGCCTCGGGTGCCGGCGCCCGTGCGGCGTCGAGGCTCGATTTCCGCACGATCGACAAGGTGTCCCAGCGAACGCTGGACCGGATGCTCTGGCACGCCATCCACGGCCAGCATTCGACGCCTCCGCCTCCGGGGCCGAACGCGACGCCCGAGGCGGATGAGGACGACTAGGGGCGCCGCGCTCGCCGCGATCCTCGCGGCGAGCGCGCTGCCGGCGAGCGCGCACGCCGCCTTCGATTTCGGCGTCACGGCGGCAGAGGTCACGTCGCACAGCGCGCTGCTGTGGACGCGCGCGGATGCGCCCGGCCCGGTGACGCTCCATGTCGGGCCGCGGTCGTTCACGCTCACTGCCACCGACACGCACGACCTGACCGTGCAGCGCAGGATCACCCGGCTCGCTGCCAACACCGGGTACAGCTATGTCTTCACGCAAGGCGAGGCAGCACAGTGCGGCCGGGCATTTCCGCACCGCGCCGCCGCCCGCGCGCAACGTGCCGATCAGGTTCGCCCTGTCGGGCGACGCCGACGCACTGGGGTCCTACAACCGCTTCGAGGTCTACGGGCGGATGGCGCGCGAGCACAACGCGTTCAACATCAACCTCGGCGACACCATCTACTCGGACTCCGAGGTCGCGGGGGCGCCGCCGGCGCTGACGGTCGCCGACAAGTGGGCGAAGTACCGGCAGAACCTCGCGGTCGCGAACCTGCGCAAGGTCCGCGCCGCGGCCGCGATGTACAACCACTGGGACGACCACGAGTTCGTCAACGACTTCTCGCGCGACCAGGCCGGCGGCACGATCTACGACGCCGGCGTGCAGGCGTTCCGCGACTACATGCCGGTCACCTACGAACCGTCGAGCGGCATCTACCGGTCGTTCCGCTGGGGGCGCAACCTCGAGGTCTTCTTCCTCGACGAGCGCTCGTTCCGCTCGGCGGAAGCGACCGCGACCGACGTCTGCGACAACCCCGACACCGGCACCGGCCCGACCTCGTGCCCACGCTGCCCCAGCGCCTGCGCGACCTCTTCGGCAGCGATCGAGCCTTCGTTGCAGCAGCCGGTCTCGCCGGCGTGCCTGGCCGCGCTGAGCGATCCGAGCGCGCACGATGCTCGGCGCCGCCCAGTCGCGCGCTTCGAGCAGCGCGATCAAGCGCTCCAAGGCGACGTGGAAGGTGATCGTCAACGAGGTGCCGATCCAGCAGATCTACGCGCTGCCCTACGACCGCTGGGAGGGCTACGAGGCCGAGCGCCTCAAGCTCGTGCACTTCCTGGCGGACAACGTGCGCAACGCGGTCTTCCTCACGACCGATCACCACGCGAACCTCGTCAACACGGTCAAGTACACGACGCTCGAGGACGCGGGCGTCAAGGACTCCGGGATCTACGACTTCGCGACCGGGCCGGTCGCGACGAGGACGTTCGCCAAGGAGATCGACGACGCTCTCGGCAGGCCGGGCATCGCCGACCTCGTGCGCGGCGCGTTCTTCAAGCCCGCTCCGCCGAACGGGCTCGGCATGAGGTGCGCCGCGCTGGACGTCTACTCCTACGCGCAGATCAAGGTCACGGCCAAGCGGTTCGTCATTGCGCTGAAGGACCTGAACGGCCGCACCGTGAAGGAGTCCGACGGGCGCGCCTGCGGGCCGTACACGCTGAAGGTGCGATAGTGCGGCATGGTTCGCTCACGCCTCACGTACGCCAACGTGGTCGCATCGATCGCGCTCTTCGCCTCGCTTGGCGGAGGCGCCTACGCGGCGCTCAAACTGCCAAAGAACAGCGTCGGCGCGACACAGATCAAGCCAAACGCCGTGCGGTCCTCTGAGGTGAAGAACGGCTCGCTGCTGCCAACGGACTTCGCTGCGGGGCAATTGCCCGCCGGAGCGCAGGGCGCGCAAGGGGGATCCCAGGGCGACCGGGCTCGCCGGGGACGAACGGCACGAACGGGACGAACGGGCTGAACGGAACGGCGCGGGCGTATGGCCACGTCGCGCCGGACGGCGGCCTGACCGCAAGCAAGGGCGTGAGCAGCATCGACCACGTCGCGCTCACCGGCACGTACTGCATCCATGCGACCGGTGTCGGCAATACGACGACCGGCATCGTCATCACTCCCGAGCTGGAGCAGGGCGCGACGTTCTTCGGAACCAGCGGCGACGAGGACCGCACGATCGCCGAATGGCGCGACGACGCCGGCGACTGCAACGGCGCCGACGTGTTCCAGGTGCAGACCGGCACGCAGAACTTCACCGGCGGCGTATTCGACGGCAACGTCGCCCACGACGAGGGGTTCTTCTTCGCGATTCCCTAGAGCCCGGGCGAATCGCGCAGGTAGTGTCGCTCCCCCAACCTCAAAGAGGGGAACCATGCTCCGACGTCTCTTCGGACGACACACGACGACGGGGCTCGCATTCCTCGCCGGTGTCATGCTCGCAACGGCCGGCTCGGCGGCCGCGACACGCCTGATCACCGGGGCGCAGGTCAAGGACGGCACGATCAGCGCGAAGGACCTGACCAAGGCCGTGCGCGCGCAGCTCAAGAAGGCCGGGCTCCCCGGCGCGCAGGGGCCCAAGGGCGACGCGGGGGCGAAGGGCGACACAGGCGCGAAGGGCGAGCCGGGAGTGCCAGGGCCGATCGCCGGCACCGCCGCGGGCGGCGCGCTCTCGGGCACCTACCCGAACCCCGGGATCGCGGCGCACGCCATCGACTACGACGCGCTGGCGTTCATCAAGTACGTCAACTCGAGCGTGACGTTCGACGTGCAATCGATCCCGGCGCAGAGCTGCGTCGACCTCGGCACTGGCATCGGGAGCGACATCGAGAACGACGACATCGTCCTGTCGAGCGTCACCGGGCTCGAGCAGGGCCTCGTCACGACCGGCACCGCCGAGGCGCCGACCACGGTCAGCATCCGCATCTGCAACGTGACCGCGGCGCCGATCGATCCCGCGGAGCACGACTACCGCTACACCGTCCTGGACTAGAGCTCGACGGTCTGGGCCTCGACGCGGCCGTCGCGCAGCGCCTGCAGCGCGGCGGCCGTGATCGCGAGGTCCTGGATCGCCAGCCCGGTCGAGTCGAAGAGCGTGACCGCATCGGCACCGGGGCGACCGGGCGCCCTGCCGGCCAGGACCGCGCCGAGGTCCGTCACCTGCTCGCGGGTCACGAGGCCCGCCTCGACTGCGCCGGTGAGCTCGCCGCCGTGCGAGGCCTGCGCCCACTCGTCGCAGAACAGCGCGCACGAAGCGACGGCGCCGATCGACATCTCGGCCTTCCCGGGCCCGTCGGCGCCGAGCATGTTGAGGTGCACGCCCGGGCCGCAGGTCGCCGGCGTCGACGATGATCTCGTTCCCGGGCGTGACGCAGCAGACGACGTCGCAGGCCAGCGCGTCCTGGATCTGCCCGCCGGACCACTCGAGCTCCTCGGCCAGCTCCTGCGCGGCCTCGCGCCGCGGGTCGATGCACACGCCCGGGCCGTACCCGGCGGCGACCAGGCAGCGCGCCGCCCAGGTGCCGTGCAGGCCGCAGCCGATGATCCCGACGCGCTCGGCGTCCTCGCGTGCGAGCGCTCGCGCAGCGACGGCGGCGACCGCGCCGGTGCGCAGCGCCGTCACGGCGCCGGCATCGAGCAGCGCGAGCGGCTCGCTCGTCTCGGCGTCGCTGACGCACACCATCCCCATGACCGCCGGCAGCCCGCGCCTGGCGTTGCCGGGGAACGACGAGATCCACTTGAGGATCGCGATCCCGTCGCCGCGCGCGGGCATCGCCCGGAAGTCACCGAAGCCCGGCGAGTCCAGGTAGACCTTCGGCGGCATCACCCACTCGCCGCGGTCATGGCGCAGGAACCCCTCGTGCACCGCCTCGATCGCGGCCGCGGGCGAGACGGCGGCGAGGACGGCGTCGTGATCGAGGACCTGGATCGTGGGCATCGACTGGCATCATGCCGCACTGCGTGCCAAATCGCCGCCCGAAGATCGAGATCGTCCAGACGTCGGCCTCGCCCGAGGAGGCCGCGGCCGTCGCGGCCGCGATCGAGCAGTTCATGCGCGCCACCGCCCCGCCGCCGGCGCCGGCGCAGGAGCCGCTCAACCCCTGGGTGCGCACCGCGCTGCTCGAGGGCGTCGAGCGCGAGCCCGGCGCCAGCTGGATCTAGGCCGGGACGACGTGGACCGCGTCGGGCGGGAACGTCGCAAGCGCGGTCGGCGTGGTCCTCTACCGCGCCGCGCGTCCTCGTCGGAGCATTCGATCACGAGCCGTCCGACGCGAAGCCGCGTGCGGCCTCCCTGGCGCGCGTGCGTGACGAGCAGCGGCCCGGAGATCGCGTTGAGCCCGTCGCCCGGGTGCTCCGCGGCCGGGCGCATGTCCCACGGGTAGATCCCGACCGCGACCCGGCCCTGGGCGGCCGTCGCGGCGCGGATCCGGGTGCCGTCGTCCAGCACGATGTCGAGCCCGTCGGCGGTCCCCTCGAGCACGTTGCCGCCGGTGAACGAGATGACGAACGCGTCGGCCGGGCCGGCGAGCAGCTCGCGCGGGCGTGCCGACCTGGCGGATCCGGCCGCGGTCGATCACGGCGATCCGGTCGGCGAGGCTCGTCGCATCGGTGAAGTCGTGCGTGACCAGCAGCGTGGGGACGCGAGGTCGCTGAGGATCTCGCCGAGCTCGTCGCGGACGAGCAGCCGGGTGTGCGCGTCGAGCGCCGCCAGCGGCTCGTCGAGCAGCAGCACCGCCGGGTCGCGCGCAAGCGCCCGCGCGAGCGCCACGCGCTGGCGCTCGCCGCCCGACAGCGCGCGCCGGCCGCTCGCGCGAGGTGCGCGATCCGCAGGCGCTCGAGCAGCTCATCGGTCCGCTCGCCGCCCGCGAACGCGACGTTCTGGGCGACGGTCATGTGCGGGAACAGCGCGTAGTCCTGGGGCACGAGGCCGACCCGACCGGCGCTCCGGCGCGGAAGGTCGACGCCGGCGCTGCGGTCGACCCACGTGACGTCGCCGGCGGCCACGCCGCCGCTGTCGGGCCGGCGCAGCCCGGCGATGACGCCGACGACCGTCGTCTTGCCGGCGCCCGACGGCCCGACGAGCGCGACCGTCTCCGCGCCGATCGTCAGCGCGACGTCGACGGTGAACGCGCGAAGGGCGAGAGTGAAATCGAGGTCGAGCCGCGCCATGTGCTCAGCAGCTTGTACGAGATCAGCACCAGCGCGCTGAGAAGCACGAGCAGCACGCCGATCGCCAGCGCGACGTCGAAGTCCGAATCGAGCTGCTCGTAGACGGCAAGCGTCAGCGTCTGCGTCTTGCCGTGCACGTTCCCGGCGAAGATGATCGTCGCCCCGAACTCGCCGACGCCGCGGGCGAACGCCAGTACCCAGCCCGCCGCCAGGCCGCTCGCCGCAAGCGGCAGCGCGATCCGGGCAAACGTGCGGGCGGGCCGCGCGCCCAGCGTGCGCGCCGTTCCCAGGAGCGTGGGATCGACGCTCTCGAACGCGGCGATCGCCTGGCGCACGTAGAACGGGGAGGCGACGAACGTGATGGCGAGGACCACCGCCCACTCGCTGAACGGCAGGACGATCCCCGCGTCCTGCAGTTGCGGGCCGACGAGCCCTCCGACGCCGAACGCGGCGAGCAGGCCGATGCCCGCGACCGCCGGCGGCAGGACGAGCGGCAGCTCGACCAGCGTCACCACCAGCGCCCGGCCGCGGAATCGGCGGGTCGCGAGGATCCACGCGGTCGGCGTGCCGAACGCGAGGATGAGCACGTTCGCTACGGCGTTGGTGCGCGCGGTGACAGCGAGTGCATCCTGCACCACCTGATCGCCCAGCAGCGACGGCACGTCGTGCAGGGGCACCTCGGTGAAGAGCGCGATGAGCGGGAGCGCGAGGAACGTCAGCGTCACGCCGATGCAGAGCGCCAGCGCCGCGCCTCCGGCAGCCCGTCCCATCGCTCAGGCCCGCGGGGGCAGGCCGAAGCCGAAGCGCCTGAGCACGCGGCGCCCCGCGGTTGACCGAACCGCCGCGATGAACCGCCGCGCCCCCGCCGCGTCCGCCCCCGAGCGGCGGACCGCGCAGATCGCGTAGCGCACGGGCGGCTGCGCCCAGCGCGGCAGGCTGATGACCGAGACGCGGTCCTTCGCCGACCGCCCGTCGGTCATGTAGACGAACCCCGCGTCAGCGGACCCGAGCGCCACCTTCGAGGTGATGCTGGCCACGTTCGGCTCCTGGCTCACCGTGTTCGAGCGCAGGATCGAGGACAGGTGCAGGCGTCGCAGCAGACCTCGCGTGTACTCGCCGACCGGGACGCCGGGCGTGCCGATCGCGACCCGCCGCCCGCCCGAGCGCAGGCTGTAGACCGAGCGCACGTGGCCGGGATTGCCCTTCGGCACGATGATCACGAGCTTGTTGGTGGCGAACGTCACGGGCCGCGAGCAGAGCCCCTCCTTGAAGAGGCCGCGCGCCTCGCCGGGGCTCGCTGAAGCGAAGACGTCCGCCGGCCCGCCGCGCTCGATCTGCGCCTGCAGCGTGTTCGAGCCGCCGAAGTTGTAGGACGGCGAGCCCGTGATCGCCGGAAAGGCATCGCGTAGCGACGATGCCGCGTAGACGTTGAGCGCTTGGGCGCTCGACGGCACGGCCGCCGTCGCGGCGAGGACGAGCGGGAGCAGAGCACGATTCATCCGAGGCCTCCTTCGTCTGCGGCCACGGCGGCTTTGTACCATCCACAGTCGAGCGGTGTCTAGGCAATGCATAGGTATCACCGGCGCTGTGGCGCTTCTTGCCCTCGCTGTGGGGTGCGGGTCGGGCGGCGGGCGCGTCGCCGGCACCGCATCGGTGCCGGACGACCGGCCGACCGCCTCGAAGGTCGAGCTCCTGCGTGCTCCCAAGCAGCCGGGCGAGGTCATCGTGCACGGGGAGGCCTCGCCGGCCGACCATGGGCCGTACACGTTCCACGGGCGCTACGTGGCGCGCTTCGAGCAGTACGCCCCGGAGGACCCGCGGCTCGACTTCGGGGGCGAGACGCCGTTCGTCGCGCGCCTCGTCAGGCCGTCCGGACACGGGCCCGGGACGCGGCTGCGGCTGTTCCGGGCGGCCGCAGGCAGCGGCCGCGCGATGGTCAGCGCGACCGGGGCGTGGCGGATCGAGGTCGCGTTCGGGGACTTCCCGTACGTCATCCGCCTCACCCCCGCGAGCTAAACACCCCAAAACGGGTCGGGATTTACCTGCTATACAACGCAGGCATGGAGCCGAGCACGATCAAGGGCAAGCCGGGCAGCCTCGAGAACCCGGAGGTCCTGGAGAACGTCCCGGGGCACGTCATCCCCGTCCTGCGCGAGGAGTTCGACGACTTCGACAGCGAAGCGCACAAGTTCCTCGACGGGCAGACCGAGGAGAACGAGTTCATCGGCTTCCGGCTGAAGCAGGGCGTCTACGGACAGCGCCAGCCCAACGTCCAGATGATCCGCGTGAAGCTGCCCATGGGCGGCATCAACCCGGAGCAGATGGAGGCCTTCGCGGACGTCATCGAGAAGTACGTCCCGCTGAACAAGGGCCACATCACGACGCGCCAGAACATCCAGATGCACCACGTGCCGCTCGAGGACGCGGCCAAGCTGATCCGCGAGCTCGGCCCGTCCGGCCTGTCCAGCCGCGAGGGCTGCGGCAACACGGTGCGCAACGTCACGGCCGACCCGTGGGCCGGCGTCTGCGAGGACGAGCTCTTCGACCCCACGATGTACGCGGGCGCGTACGTGCGCTACTTCGTGCGCCACCCCACCACGCAGCTGATGCCGCGCAAGGTCAAGACGGCGTTCACGTCGACCGACGAGGACCGCGCGATCACCGGCATCCACGACGTCGGGTTCATCCCGCGCATCAAGGATGGCGTCAAGGGCTTCGAGATGCGCGTCGGCGGCGGCACGTCGATCATGCCGCGCGTCGCCCCCACGCTCTACGACTTCGTCGCCGCCGACGACGGCGAGTACCTGAAGGTCTCCGAGGCCGTCTTCCGCGATCTTCGACCGCCAGGACTGGCTGCGCGTCAACCGCGCCCGCGCGCGCATCAAGGTCTTCGTCGACAAGTTCGGCATCGAGGAGCTGCGCGCGCAGGTCGAGGAGGAGCTCAAGGGTGACTGGGTCGACGAGCGCGACTTCGACCCATCGCGCCTGGTCTTCGTCCACGACGAGGAGGCCAACGCCCCCGCGCCGCCGCTGCAGGTCTCGAGCCCCAACGGCGATCGCACGGAGTTCGACCGCTTCGTCGAGGCCAACGTGATCCCGCAGCGCCAGGCCGGGTTCTCCACCGTGAGCGTGAAGGTCACGCGCGGCGACCTGACGCCCGAGCAGTTCCGCGGGCTCGCCGCGATCATGCGCGAGTTCACGCGGTGGGTACGCCCGCACGCACGTCGACCAGAACCTCGTGCTTCGCTGGGTCCGCGACGAGTCGCTCTACGACGTCTGGCAGCGGCTCAACGAGCTGGGCCTCGGCGACGCCGGCGCCTACCAGGTCACCGACGTCGTCTCGTGCCCGGGGACGGACTCCTGCAAGCTCGGCATCACCTCGTCGATGGGCCTCAACAAGGCAGTGCAGGAGCGCGTCGAGGCGATGAACATCACCGACCCGCTCAGCCGCCAGATCCATGTGCGGATGTCCGGCTGCCCGAACGGCTGCAGCCAGCACCACATTGCGTCGATCGGGTTCTACGGGGCGTCGATCAAGGTCGGCGAGCACACGATCCCGGCCTACATCCCCCACATCGGCGGCACCGTCGACGGCGGCATCGTCGAATACGGCAAGCGCCTGAAGCTGCGCCTGCCGGCCAAGCGCGTGCCGGAGGCCATCGAGCGCTGGATCCGCATGTACGAGGGCGAGCGCAGCGACGGCGAGCCCTTCGGCGACTTCGCCGAACGTGTCGGCCACGGCGCGCTTCGAAGAGGAGGTCAAGGACCTCACGCTTCCGATCGAGTTCTCGCTGGAGTCGATGAACCAGTTCATCGACTGGAACCGCTCGGCTCCGTTCGAGGTCATCCGGGGCGAGGGCGAGTGCGCGATCTAGAGCGCCTCACCGCCGAGCAGGTCCTCGCGCACGTCATCGAGCGTCACGAGCGCGTGACGATCGCGTGCTCGTTCCAGAAGGAAGCAAGCGTGATCATGCACATGGCCACGCGGATCTCGCGTGACGTGAGCTTCTTCACGCTCGACACCGGCCTGCACTTCGCGGAGACCTACGCGACGTGGCGCGCCCTCGAGGAGCGCTACGAGGTGACGGTCGAGGGCCTGCGCGGGATCCCGCTCGACGAGCAGCGCGCGCTGCACGGCGACAAGCTCTGGGAGAGCGACCCGGACCTCTGCTGCGAGATCCGCAAGGTCGTGCCGATGCGCGATCGCCTCGCGAACGCGGATGCATGGGTCGCCGGGCTGCGCCGCGACCAGTCGCCCGAGCGCGCCGGCACGGCGAAGCTGCACTGGGACGACAAGCACGGCCTGTGGAAGGCCAACCCGCTCGCCGACTGGACCGAGCGCGAGGTCTGGGCCTACATCTTCGAGCACGACATCCCGTACAACGAGCTGCACGACCGCGACTTCGAGTCGATCGGGTGCGAGCCGTGCACGGCGCCGGGATCGGGGCGCGCGGGCCGCTGGGCGGGCACCGACAAGGTCGAATGCGGCCTTCATGCGGCCTAGGCCCCTAGGCTTCACGACTTCATGGATCCGCTCGTCATCGCCTTCGGGCTCGGCGTCGGGATCCTCGTCGGCCTGACGGGGATCGGCGGCGGGTCCCTCATGACGCCGCTGCTCGTCATCTTCATCGGCACGAACCCGGTCGTCGCCGTGGGCACCGACATCGCCTACGGAGCGGTGACGAAGACCCTGGGCGGGTGGCGCCACTGGCGCAACGGGACGGTCGACATGGGCGTGTCGAAGTGGCTGGCGTTCGGATCGGTTCCCGCGTCGGTCGGCGGCGTGCTGCTGATCACGCACCTGCACCACGTCCACGGCGACGCGTTCAACGACACGCTGCTGTGGGTCGTCGCCGCCGTGCTCGCGGTGACGGCGTTCATCACGCTGGCGCGCGCGCTGTTCATGCGGGCACTCGTTGCGCGCGAGCGCCACGAGGTCGCGCTGCACACGCACACCAAGGTCTCGGCCGTCCTGCTGGGCGCACTGCTCGGCTTCACCCTCGGCATGACGAGCGTCGGGTCCGGCGCGCTCGTCGGGCTGGCGCTGATCCTCGTGTTCCGGCTCACCCCCCACCGCGTCGTCGGCACCGACGTGTTCCACGCCGCGATCCTGCTCTGGGCTGCCGGGCTGACACAGCTCGCCGTCGGCAACATCGACTGGGCACTGATGGGGACGATTCTCGTGGGGTCGCTGCCCGGCGTCTGGATCGGCGAGCACCTCTCACGCCGCGTGCCCGCCGCAGCGCTGCGGCCGGCGCTGGGCTGCGTGATGCTCGGCTCGGCGCTCGGCGTCGCCTCGAAGGCCGGCGCCGACCTTGCCGCCTGGCAGATCATCGGGCCGCCGGTCGCCGTCGGGATCCTCGCCTACGGGTTCCATCACACGCGCACGCGTGCGACCAGCGCGGTGCCGGCGGCATGAGCTACGAGCTCGACCACCTGAAGGTCCTCGAGTCCGAGGCGATCCACGTCATGCGCGAGGTCGCCGCGGAGTTCGAGCGTCCCGTGCTGCTGTTCAGCGGCGGCAAGGACTCGATCGTGCTGCTGCGCCTGGCCGAGAAGGCGTTCCGGCCCGGCCGCTTCCCGTTCCCGCTGATGCACGTGGACACGGGCCACAACTTCCCCGAAGTCATCGAGTTCCGCGACCGCCGCGTGCGCGAAATGGGCGAGCGGCTGATCGTGGCCTCGGTGCAGGAGTCGATCGACGCCGGCCGCGTCGTCGAGGAGACCGGCCCGCGCGCGTCGCGCAACCGGCTGCAGACCGTGACGCTGCTGGACGCGATCAAGGAGCACGGCTTCGACGCCGCCTTCGGGGGCGCGCGGCGCGACGAGGAGCGCGCGCGGGCCAAGGAGCGGATCTTCTCGTTCCGCGACGACTTCGGCACATGGGACCCGAAGAACCAGCGGCCCGAGCTGTGGAACCTCTACAACGGGCGCATCAAGCGCGGCGAGCACTGCCGCGTCTTCCCCATCTCCAACTGGACCGAGCTCGATGTGTGGCAGTACATCGCCACCGAGCGGCTCGAGATCCCGTCGATCTACTACGCACACGAGCGCGAGGTCTTCCGCCGCGACGGGATGCTCTACGCGACGTCGGAGTTCACCGAGCTGATCGACGGCGAGGAGCCGTTCGAGGCATGGGTGCGCTACCGGACCGTCGGCGACATGTCGTGCACCGGCGCGGTGGCGTCGACGGCCGGCGACGCTCGAGGACGTCGTGACGGAGATCGCGGCGACGCGGATCACCGAGCGCGGCGAGACGCGCGCCGACGACCGCGTTACAGAGGCCGCCATGGAGGACCGCAAGAAGGAGGGCTACTTCTAATGAGCGTCGCGGTTCCGCTCCCAGGGCACCGGCGGGCTGCTGCGGATCGCCACCGCAGGGTCGGTCGACGACGGCAAGTCGACGCTGATCGGCCGGCTGCTCTACGACTCCAAGCAGATCTTCGAGGACCAGCTCGAGCAGGTCGCGCAGGCGTCCGAGCGCCGGCACGGCGCCGACGGCGACGTCGACCTGGCGCTGCTGACCGACGGCCTGCGCGCCGAGCGCGAGCAGGGCATCACGATCGACGTCGCCTACCGCTACTTCGCCACGCCGCGGCGGACGTTCATCATCGCCGACACCCCCGGCCACGTCCGCTACACGCGCAACATGGTCACGGGCGCGTCGACGGCCGACCTCGCGCTGGTGCTCATCGATGCGCGCAACGGCGATCGTCCAGCAGTCGCGCCGCCACGCGTTCATCGCCTCGCTGCTGCGGCATCCCGCACATCGTGGTCTGCATCAACAAGATGGACCTCGTCGACTGGTACGAGGAGGTCTTCAACCGGATCGTCGACGAGTTCACGGACTTCGCCGCGCGGCTCGAGGTCTCCGACGTCACGTTCATCCCGATCTCGCGCGCTGAAGGGCGACAACGTCGTCGACCGCTAGCGAGAACATGCCGTGGTACGAGCGGCTCGCCGCTGCTCTACCACCTCGAGCACGTCCACATCGCGCTCGGACCGCAACCTGATCGACGTGCGCTTCCCGGTGCAGTGGGTCATCCGGCCGGGCACCGACGAGCACCACGACTACCGCGGCTACGCCGGCCAGGTCGCGTGCGGGCGTGCTGCGGGCGGGCGACGACGTGGTCGTGCTGCCGAGCGGCGCGTCGTCACGGATCCAGCGGATCGACACGTTCGACGGGCCGGTCGAGGAGGCCTACCCGCCGATGTCGGTGACCGTCCACCTCGAGCGACGACCTCGACATCTCGCGCGGCGACATGATCTGCCGCCCGCACAACCAGCCGACGGTCTCGCGCGACGTCGACGCGATCGTGTGCTGGATGAGCGAGACGCCGCGTGCGCGCGGGCGCCCGCTACTGCGTCAAGCAGACGACGCGCACGGCGCGTTCGGTGCTCGGCGAGATCCTGCCACCAGATCGACGTCGACTCCCTGCACCGCGACGACGCCGCGACGGACCTCGGCCTCAACGAGATCGGCCGCGTGCGTCTGCGCACCGGCGAGCCGCTCGTCGTTCGACCCCTATCAGCGCAACCGCTCGACCGGCTGCGTTCATCCTGATCGACGAGGCGACGAACGACACCGTCGGCGCCGGCATGATCATCGGCGCCGGCGGCGCCGGACGGAGGGGCGGCCCGTCGGTCGCGGGCGACCGAACGTCACCTGGCAGCCTGGCACGCTCGACCGCGACCGGCGCTGGAGCGCGCTGAGCACGCGGGGCGCGACGATCTGGTTCACCGGACTGCCGGCATCGGGCAAGTCGACGATCGCAGCCGCGATGGAGGAGCGCCTGGTCGTCGACGGGCACTCGGCCTATCGCCTCGACGGCGACAACCTGCGCCACGGGCTGAACGGCGAACCTCGGCTTCTCCGCCGAGGACCGCGCCGAGAACGTGCGCCGCACCGCCCACGCCGCGCGGCTGCTGGCCGATGCGGGGACGATCGCGGTCGTCTCACTCGTCTCGCCCGTACGCGGCGGACCGGCAGCTCGCGCGCGAGGCCCACGAGGCCGCCGGCCTGGAGTTCGTCGAGGTCTTCGTCGACACGCCGCTCGAGGAATGCGAGCGGCGCGACCCGAAGGGCCTGTACGCCCGCGCCCGCGCCGGCGAGATCGAGGGCATGACGGGCGTCGACGACCCCTACGAGGCGCCGACGTCGCCGGACCTCGTGCTGCACCCCGGCGACGCGCCCGTCGCGGTCGACCGCCTGCTCGCGCTGCTGCACGAGCGCGGGGTCATCTGAGCGCCAGCGCGCGGCGCACGAGCGCGTCCATGTCGCCGAGGTCGCCGAGCAGCTCCTTGGAGCGCAGCTCCCAGACGGCGAAGATCCCGTCGCCGATCCAGTAGTTCAGCGCCTCGTCGGCGAGCCGCAGGCCCGCGCGCGGCGTCGGCTCAGCGCCGTCGGGCCGCAGGCAGCAGCACCGCGTTGCGCCCGTCGTTGTTCGTGATGAACGACTTCTCCGTGTGCCAGGCGACGCGCCCCTCGACCCCGTCGGCAAGCGTCCCGCGCATCACGGCGAACGCCCGGCCGGGAACGGCGAGCGACGGAAACGCGCGGTGGTACTCGGTTGGCTCCTCGAGCGTCAGACGATGCTCGCGCGCGTAGGCGTGCAGCGCGGGGAGCCACGGATCCGGCGGGAAGCGGCCGCTGGCGCTGACGCCGGACTCCGGCCAGTCCACCGCGGTCAGCGGCAGATCGAACGGCCGGCGCTCGGCGAGCAGCTCACCGGCGGCCCGCAGCTCACCCGCGATCGCGCAGGCGATCTGCGCGAGCCCGTCGAGCTCGGCCTCCTCGCGCAGGTAGCCGTTCACGCGGACCACGAGCGTCCCGTAGCGCACCTCGAGCTTCGCGTAGGGCCGCTCGCCGAGGGCGCCCATCGCGGCGCGCGCCGGCTCCGACAGCAGCCGGTCGATCGCGGCGGGCGGCGGCGCATGCCGGGCGAGCAGCGTCCAGCCGTCGAGCCCGCGCTCGGCGAGCTTCTCGCGATGGTGCGGGACCAGCGCGGGCTTCGGGCGGTTGTCGATCGTGAACTCCAGCAGCGCCGCCTCGGGGACGAGCACCGCCGCGACCGTGCACGGGACGCCGATGCAGGACGCCAGCGGGTCGTCCGAGCCGGGCTCCATCTCGGCCAGGACGGTGTCGATCGCGTCGCCGACCACCGGAACCATGTTGAGGGCGCCCCGCCACCCGGGCTTCTCCCACGGCGGGTTGAACATCCGCGCGTGGTACGTCCCGGGGCCCAGCGGCGTGCCGTCGCCGGACACCGGGACCGGCAGGACGTGATGGAAGACGATCCCCTGCTCCCCGCCCGGCAGCGGCCCGCGCAGAACGTTGAACTGGAGCTGCGGATCGAGCGGGAGCGCGGCGAAGAAGCCGGCGGCATTCTGGCTCCCCAGCGCGTCCAGCCCGCGGCGCGCGGCGTAGGGGCCGAGATCGACGTCGGGGCGCCGCCGCTTCGCGTCCTCGATGTCCTCGCGAGCGAACGCGGCATATCCCGGCAGGCGCGGTGGCGTCGCCTCGGCCTTCTTGGAAGACCGCCGGCCGAGCATCGACGCGATCGTACGCCCGCCCTCGCCGCGCGCGGAAAAACGTCTACCGTGCGCGCCCGTGACCGAGGAGTACCGCCAGCACCAGTTCGTCGTTCCGCCCGACGCGACCGAGATCGTGCTCGCGCGCCATGGCGCATCGGAGCCGGCGAAGCCCGGCGAGCTGTTCCCGCGGCTGGACGGGCACGGCGATCCCGCGCTGGCGCCCGAGGGCCGCGAGCAGGCCAAGCTGCTGTGCGAGCGACTTCGCGAAGAGCAGGTCGATGCGGTGTTCGTGACCGGCCTCGCCCGCACGATCGAGACCGCCGCGCCGCTCGGGCGCCCCACCGATCGAGATCCCGGAGCTGCGCGAGGTGAGACTCGGCGAGTGGGAGGGCGGGCCGTTCCGGATCCACGTCGCCAACCGCGAGCCGCTGGCGATGCGCGTGATCGCCGAGGAGCGCTGGGACCTGATCCCCGGCGCGGAGACGATGGAGTCGCTCGCGGCGCGCGTGAAGGTCGGGATCGACAAAGTCGTCGAGGCGACCGGACCGGGCAGGGTCGCCGTCGCAGTCGTCCACGGCGGGATCATCGGCGAGGTCTGCCGCCAGGCCACAGACTCGCGCCCGTTCGCGTTCGTGCACAGCGACAACTGCTCGCTCACCCGCCTCGTGCGCTTCGCCGACGGCCGCTGGCTGCTGCTGTCGTTCAACGACACGTCGCACCTCGGCCGCGCGGCGGGTTAGGCGGGCAGCAGCTCGAGTGCCGTGACCCATCACCCTACGCCGCGGGCGCAAACCCGTCGTCGGTGAGCAGCAGCGCAGGATCGAAGCCCGCGAACGGGTCGTCGCCCGGCGCGAGCTCGTCGAGGTCGATCAGGACGACGAACCTCGATGGCTCCCAGAGGAAGATCAGGCAGCGGCGCAGGTGGGCGACCTCGTCGGGCTGGGGAAACCCGGACTCGGCGAGCAGGGCGCGGAAGTGCTCCTCGGCGTGGACGTGGCGGGCGTGGTCGGTCATGCCCGCAGCCTCGCTCCGATGGGGTTGCGAGAGGCACGCGCCGTGTGAAAAAAGGCCGTAGGGTTCCGCGCCCATGTTCAAGAAGGTCCTGGTCGCCAACCGTGGCGAGATCGCGATTCGCGTGTTCCGAGCCCTCGACGAGATGGGCATCGCGTCGGCGGCCGTGTACTCCGAGCTCGACCGTGACGCGCTGCACGTCAAGCGCGCCGACGAGGCCTACCTGATCGGTGGCCCGACGGCGGCCGAGTCCTACCTGAAGATCGAGAAGATCATCGAGGTCTGCAAGGAGTCCGGCGCCGAGGCGGTCCATCCCGGCTACGGCTTCCTGGCCGAGAACGCCGACTTCGCGCGCGCGTGTGACGAGGCCGGGATCGTCTTCATCGGCCCGCCCGCCTCCGCGATCGACGCAATGGGCTCGAAGACCCGCGCGCGCGAGCTGATGCAGGCCGCCGGCGTGCCGATCGTCCCCGGCACGACCGAGGTCATCGAGGACCCCGCCGCCGCGCGCAAGGTGATCGACAAGGAGATCGGCTACCCGGTCGCGATCAAGGCGTCGGGCGGCGGCGGCGGCAAGGGCTTCCGTGTCGCGCTCGACGAGGACGAGCTCGAGAAGGCGTTCGAGGGCGCCAGCCGCGAGGGCGAGAAGTTCTTCAGCGACCCGCGCGTCTACATCGAGCGCTACCTGCCCGATCCGCGCCACGTCGAGGTCCAGATCCTCGCCGACCGCCACGGCAACGTGATCCACCTCGGCGAGCGCGACTGCTCGGTGCAGCGCCGCCACCAGAAGGTCATCGAGGAGGCGCCCGCCCCGGCGGTCGACGAGGGAGCTGCGCGCGCGCATCGGCAAGATCGGCGTGGATGCGGCGAAGGCGGTCGACTACGTCGGTGCCGGCACGATCGAGGGCGACACGGAAGCCCTTGCCGCCGCCGCCGCCCGACGCCTTGATCGCGACCGGGTAGCCGATCTCCTTGTCGATCACCTTGCGCGCGGCGGCGGGGTCCTCGATGACCTCGGTGGTGCCGGGGACGATCGGCACGCCGGCGGCCTGCATCAGCTCGCGGGCGCGGGTCTTCGAGCCCATCGCGTCGATCGCGCTCGCGGGCGGGCCGATGAAGACGATCCCGGCCTCGTCGCACGCGCGCGCGAAGGCGGCGTTCTCGGCGAGGAAGCCGTAGCCGGGATGGATCGCCTCGGCGCCGGCCTCGCGGGCGACCTCGAGGATCGTCTCGACGTTCAGGTAGCTCTCGGCCGCGGTCGGGCCGCCGAGCAGGTACGCCTCGTCCGGCGCGCTGGACGTGCAGCGCGTCGCGGTCGAGCTCGGAGTACACCGCCACCGAGGCGATGCCGAGCTCGTCGCAGCGCGCGGATGACCCGCACGGCGATCTCGCCGCGGTTGGCGACCAGGACCTTCGTGAACATGCGGCGCGGAACCCTACGGCCTTTTTTCACACGGCGCGTGCCTCTCGCAACCCCATCGGAGCGAGGCTGCGGGCATGACCGACCACGCCCGCCACGTCCACGCCGAGAAGCACTTCCGCGCCCTGCTCGCCGAGTCCGGGTTTCCCCAGCCCGACGAGGTCGCCCACCTGCGCTGCTGCCTGATCTTCCTCTGGGAGCCATCGAGGTTCGTCGTCCTGATCGACCTCGACGAGCTCGCGCCGGGCGACGACCCGTTCGCGGGCTTCGATCCTGCGCTGCTGCTCACCGACGACGGGTTTGCGCCCGCGGCGTAGGGTGATGGGTCACGGCACTCGAGCTGCTGCCCGCCTTAACCCGCCGCGCGGCCGAGGTG